>NZIV01000069.1 GCA_002689995.1 Fidelibacterota bacterium | reverse complement strand
CTTAGGTGGTGGAAGTGCTGTTGTATTTGCATCTGGATTTTTATCTGGAGATGATCCTGCTTTCGGATTGTTTGCAGCATTGAATGATGGTACTGTATTAACATTAGGTTCTGTTGGTTGCACAGATGCAAATGCTTGTAATTATGATGAGTTTGCAACCTCAGATTGTAATGGAGATAATTCATGTTGCGAATATGCAGATGAAGGTTATGATTGTGATGGAAATTGTGAGGATGGATATGAAGAAGATTGTAATGGAGATTGTGGTGGAATTGCAGAATACGATGAATGTGGCGTATGTGATGGTGATGGTTCGTCTTGCGTAACTTTTGATTTTATTTCAATGGGAGTATATACGGAAGAAAATTGTTCTGGTGATATAATTGATACAGCTACTGCTTTATGTGATTTTCAACCATATTTTGATACTGAAGAAGAATGTACGGCTAATGGTGGAATTTATATCAGTTTACCAGTATGTTTAGATGCTTTTACATTTTCAGTAGTTAATGATTTTAATAATATTAATGATTGTATGTGCGGGGATGGTGGTCAATGGGATATTGAAACTGAGGAATGTATAAACGGTACACAAGAATTTAACATGTGGCTAGATGAAATTCCATTAGTGGATGATGATGATATTTTTGTAGAAAGTATCTCATTCTTTTATGATGAGCTTAATTATCCAACAAATGCAATTATTTATGATTTAACAGGCGAATGTAATTGGGATTATGGACTATCTCCAGATCAAGATGTTTGTGAAGAAAATTTTGGTATTTGGGATGAATATTATATGGAATGTGAGATATTTGATGAATATTTTTGCAATGAATTAGGTGGTGTATGGCAAATTGGTAGTAATCTAGAAGTAGGGTATTCAATTGATTTAAATAATTTATTTATTAATGGCGAAGGAGACGATGAGGTACTAATGTTTGAAATTATTAATACAGATGAGTCTACTACTATAGTTGCTAATATACCTGAAGGTAATTGTGAATTTATAAATTATCCAACAGAAGAAGAATGTACAAGTGCTAGTTTAGATTGGAACGATTATGATATGGAATGTGATATAGATGATGAAGTTACATGTAATGAATTAGGTGGTGAATGGTTAGAAGAAAGTTGTTTTGCGATGGTATTTGAACATCAGCAACCAAATGTTTTTGGATGTACAGATCAAGGTAATCCGTTATATGATGCTGAAGCCATAATTAATGATGGAAGTTGCTCATTAAGTTATTCTGAAGAAATTTCTCCTAATCATATTTTCTTGAGCAAAAATTATCCAAACCCTTTTAATCCTGTCACTCAGTTTAGTTATTCAATTCCAAAGTATAGCGATGTAAAATTATCAATATATGATATTAATGGCAATCTAGTTAAATCTATTTTTGATGGAAATCATAAACCAGGAGTCTTTAATGTAACAATAGACGGTACTGACTTTTCATCGGGATTTTATATAACTGTATTAAAAGTGGACAATATTATACATACTCAAAAAATGATTCTATTAAAATAAATTATTTAGATATTTATGAAAAGCCCTCTTAAAGAGGGCTTTTTTGTATAAAGTATTTTATTAAATAGTCGATATTAGAATATATAATTTATATTTAATTGGAGATTTAATTTGAAAGTAATTATTCTTACATTATCTATTCTTTTCCTTTCTTGTTCATCATATAAAATCAATAATTATTATGATGAATTTGAGAAGTTTGAATGGTTTCGTTATGAAAATAATTTAATACAAGAAAATTATATTGGGATAGATGTAGAAATTAACCCACAAATTTGGACTAAAGGTAAAATTAAAATATATTCCTTACAGGTAAAACTAGTTGGAAAAGAAAAACTTAATATTGAAGAAGGATTTAGCTTAATAATTTCAGCTAATGGTGAAATTATCAATTTAGGAAATGATACTAATAAATCTTTTAGAAAAAGGGTTTCTAAAAATATTTATTACGAAGAGGCGTGGTTTGAAGTTGATGACGAGGTAATTTATAAATTAGCTTTTGCAGAAAATTGTAAGTTTAAAATTAATGGTAAGACACAATTTATTAAAGGATATTTCTCAAAGTTTAATCACAATACATTTAAAGACTTTTACAAAAATCATATAGATGCTTCTATTTGGGAAATTCCAACATTAAAAAAAGAAACAACTAAAAATACATTTAGTATTAAATCAAAAATATTAAAAAAACCAGAAACAACACTGAATAAATTTTCACAAATTTTATTTAGTAATGGATGGGAAGGATATTTAGAAGAGATAAAGTTAAATAATAAATTAGATAATATTGAATCAATAGAAAAGTTAAATATTAATTTTGAATTACCTGTGAGAGTAAATCAATATATTTATCCTAAATTTAATATTTTACGAATTATATTTAAAGAGCGTAATAAAATTCCAAATGTTACTAAAAATAATATTCAAATATATCCTTGCGCTAAATGTTTGAATACTTTCCCATTGGGAAAATTCAAATTTTTATTCCCTAATATGCCTGCTTCTGAAATAAAAGATTTAGAAAATTGGGCTGCATATAGAAAAGAAAATGATGTATACTTAATTATAGGTGAGGAGTTTAAACAAGATAATAATGAAATTTTTGGTTATATAATTGAATATTTTAATTCTGAAACTAATACTGATATTGATATACTTGAAGATAGACTCAATAAAAATTATACTAACAAAAAAGAGTTATTTGAAGCAGGAAAAATGGTGCAAATCTTTCTAAAGGAAAATAATTTTTATTTAGGTGAAATCGATGGATTATTTGGAAAAAAATCCATAATATCTCTTCAAAAGTTTTTAAAAGAAAAAGAATTTTATGATGGTAAGATTGATGGTATTAAAAATATTAAATTAGAAAATGCTATAAAAAATTATCAGAATTTCTTAAATGTCAAGAGAACAGGATGGATTAATATTCAAACAGCGAAAAAAATGATTAAATAATAATCTAATTAGTTTTTATTTTTAATCTAAATCAATTATTTATGAAGCACAACTTTTGTTGCTAAGGCGATATGTTAAGAAGGAGTCGGATCATGTGATTCTCAAACCCCTTCTTAATCATAAGTTTAATTATCTAAATTTAAATATTTTAAAAACTTATTATCTGAAGACAATATTAATGATGTTGTTGAATCAATTGTTTCTGAATAAGCATTTAATGTTTCAATAAAATTATAAAAATCAGGAGCCTTACTATATGAATTTGCATAAATCTTTACTGCTTCAGCATCCGCTTCACCTCTAATTTTTTGAGCATCTAGATAAGAAGAAGATAGTATTTCTTTCTCTTTTTGTATTTGTTGACCGAGAATTTCTTCTTTTTGTCCACGACCTTGTGCACGATACTTTTCGGCTATTGTATTTTGAAATGTAATCATTCTATTGAATAAATCTTGTTGAACACGTGAATTATAGTCTATACGTTTCAATTGAACATCAATAACAGTTATACCAATGTCTAATTCAAGAAGTTTTTTACTTACTGAATTTAAAATATTTTGACTTATTTCTTTTCTTGCACCTGGAACTACAACTATGTTTTCAGCATCATTATTATTTGATGATAAATAATCTGAGCTTACTTTTGGTAATTCTCTATCAGAAAAACGAACAATTTCTTCCATTATTTTACCTGTAATTTCATTTCTTACAGCTCCATCAATTATATCGTCTAATAACGATTGAGCAATCATTTCATTTTTTGCTGATTTATAAAATTTTAGAGGGTCCGATATAATCCAGCGAGCAAAACTATCTATATATATATACTTATTATCTTTCGTTGGTATTTCTTCTGGTTTTCCATCCCATTCTAAAATTCTTTTATCAAATTTATAAACAGAATTAATTACTGGAAATTTAAAATGTAGTCCTGCTTGATCAATTGGTTTTTCACTTACTGGTTCACCAAATCTTAAAATAATAGCTTGTTCAGCTTCATTAACAGTATATAAGGATGATGATAGTCCAAATAAGAGTAGAACTATTATAATTGGTATTAATTTATTCATTTTATTTTACTCCATGGTTCATATTTAACAAAGGCAAGATATTTTCAAGTTCCGTGTCAATAATCGTTTTATTTGGAATTTTAGAAAGAACACTTCTCATTGTCTCTATGTATAATCTATCTTTGGTTATTTTAGGAGCTTTTTTATATTCTCTTGACACGTTATTAAATAATTGAACGTCACCTTTAGCTTCATTCACTCTTTCTATAGCATAACCTTCAGCTTCCTTTATTACCCGTTTTGCCTTACCTTCAGCTTGATAAATTACTTTATTATATTCTTTTCTCGCTTCATTTATCATCGCTTCTTGCTCTTGTTTAGCTCTATTTACCTCGTTGAAAGAATCAGAAACTGGTCCTGGTGGAACTAATCCTTGAAGTTGTACTAATTGGACAGAGATACCAGATTCATAAGAATCTAAGATTCGTTGCATTTCTTCCTGAGCTTTTATATTTATATTCTGTCTTTCAGACTGTATAGCCTCAGCGAAGGACCTATCACCAACCATTAAACTCATTACCGCTTCCGAAACATCTCTGATTGTGTTTTTTGGATCTTTAATTTTAAATAAGAAATTTTTTGGATCTTTAATATTATATTGAACTATCCATTCAACCTGTGCAATATTTAAATCACCAGTAAGCATCCAAGATTCATCTTGATAATTTTTAGATGAAAATGTAGTTCGTACTCCTGCCCTTTGTGATCTAAAGCCAAATTCTTCCTTATATTGCCGAGTTACTTGTATTTTGTAGACTTTATCTATTCCTAAGGGTATCTTGAAATGTAATCCTGGGGTTGTTGTTTTTACGTATTTACCAAATCTTAATACAACACCGTTTTCATTTGCATCAACTTTATAAGCAGAAGTAAAAATACCTAGGACTAAGATTATCCCTGCTAGTAAAAATAGCGGTGTAGGTCCATTGAGTAAATTTGGTGGAATATTTATATTTGGGGGCTTAAAATTTGAATTATCATTCATTTATGTCTTCTTTCTTTATTGAAAATATACAGTGTAAATTAATACTTAAAATTGATTTAGTTTTATTAAAAACCAATAAAAATCCAATCATTTGAATTTCTATTTAGGATAGAGCTTATATTTAATTTCATTTCACATATTTTATTATTTTTATTAAAAAGAAAATAATTTTTTAATTTATCTTTTTCTATTTTTAAAAATAAGTCATTCTGGAAATAACGATTTAATTTAATTTGACTGCTTTCGTCATTTATCTTTCTCCAAAATCTTTTATTATTTTTTTTAGAGTAAAAACCAAAGTATATATTTGTATTTTGAGGTTTATTATTAATATTTATATCGCATAAACCATTATTTACTAAGTTAATAAATAGCGAATCATTTTCTAATACCAATGTATTATACAAGTTGTTATTAAAAATATATTGAGTTGGCTTATTTGTTGAAAATCTTAAATTGGAATTGATTAAGTTAAATTTAACCTTCAAAGAATCATATCCATCTGCATAAAAAGTAAAAAAATCATTATTATAAATTCTTAATGGTTTGTGGGAACTTAAGTAAAAATGATTTTTATCAAAAATTTTAAATTCTTTATTTACATTTTCAGGAATTATGTGAATTATTTTATTTTCAAAATTTTCTTTATACCACTTTTTAAAATTGACGAAGGATATTGATAGAATAGTGATTAAAAATAGCAAAACAAAAATATTAATTATTGGTTTTATATTTTTTTTTACTTCCTTAGTCTTTAATGTTAAATCACCATTACCTATTAAATTATATTGCAACCAGCATGGATTTGAATATCCATATTTTTTAATAAATTGTCTTCGTGCATTAAGTAATGATAAAGATATATCATTGCCATTTAGTAAGTTATTATAAAATAAAATTGAAAATTTCTGTCCAAATTCTGTATTTATTTCCCCTGTAGTAAATAATATATGATTAATACCCAATTGAAATAGTTTTAAAAAAAACTTTGAATAAGTCAAATTATTTGAAACTCCGCAGGTATTACTAAATAAAAAAAATGGTACTTTATCTAGATTTTGGAAGTCAGATATTGTATAAATATTCTTCTCTAAATTCCAGCCTGATTTATTTTCATTATTTGTAAAATGCCCGGAGTAATGAAAAATATTGCAATTTGAGATTAAATTATTAATTTCACTTTTGTTTATTATAGGACCCATATTAGGACCTGAATAGTTTAATGAATGTTTACTAAGGAGGGATGATATTGAATTTAATTCTTCTGAAATAGATTTTTTGATACTTAAATCATTATTGAAATTTCCTGAAATAGATACATTTTGATTAATACTGTTTTCGATTTTTGTATTATTGTTATGCTTTATTTTTCGTGTAATTAGGTGTTTTTCAACTAAGAAGGTAAATCCATCATAAAAAAATTCAATAGGAATAAATCCAGTCTCGATATCAAATTCAAATTGTAATTTTAAATTTTCATCATTATTATTAAAAATTGGATGTATACATTTTTTATATAATTTGTATGAAATACCTTTTAATTGTTCAAATAACTGAATTCTATTATGTAGATTATTATTTAATTCAGATAATGTTATGTAAAGTTGATTTGATAATTCAGTAATTTCATTTAAACTGCAAGTAGTATTATTAGAAATTATTTCATTATTTTTTTGATAAAAACTGAAAATTCTAATATTTTCATCATTAGAATTAATAATTTGGAAGTGAATCATTTTATTACTTTATACTTAATGAGAGATTACCAATTTGATTTAAGTCAAAAATAGAAAAATTATAATCTCCGTAAGTAAGATTGATTGAGTTTGTACTACCAAAATCGTCAGTTATTAGCTGTTTAATTAGTTCCTGATTTTTTTTTATTTCTATTCGTATATTTTTAATTGGATTTTTTTGCTTAGAATCTATTTTAAAATAAAATTTTAACATTGTTTTACTCGATTTTAAGACAAAACCTTTTAAAGTATATTTATTAAATTCTTTTTGAAATTGATACTGATTTCCCGATTTATTTCTGAATGCAGGAGAAAGCCTGTTATTATTAAAAAAATGATTGCCAGTAATTATATCTAAATTATTATCAAAATATTTTAGACAGATGTCAAATATATTTTCTTCTAAGTCTAGCCTTGATAGTAGATTTTGATGTACTTTTTTTGGTGGATTTGATATTGAGGACTTCTCAGTTAGTTTTAAAAAATTATTAATATAATTTTTTAAAACTAAATTATTATCAACGATTTTTTTAATTCTAGACGATTTATCATTTGATAAATTACCATCTAAAAAGCAAAGCAGCTCTTCTTCTTCTATAGATAAATTTAATTCTGTTATTAATTCTTTTAATTTTATATTCATAGTTATTTGACGAAATTTTCACTCTAATTCTTTTAAAAAGATTTTCATTTTTTTAATAGCTCTATATTTTAAACTGCTGATTGTATTAATAGATTTATTAAGTATTTTGGCAATTTCTTTTTCTTTAAGTTGTTCATAATAGTATAGTTTAATCACCTTTTTTTCTGAACTATTTAATATACTAATTGCTTGCTTAAGACTATATAAATCAGCAAGCTCAATTTTTTGACTTTTTATTTTTAACGTATCCATACTTGTATATTTTTTTGATCTATTATAAGCAGCAGACTTTAGAAAATCTAAGGTTGTATTAATAGTTATCATGTACAAATAAGTTGAAAATTTTGATTTTTCTTTCCACATTTTTATACGTTTATTATTTTTATTAAAAAGTTTAAGAAAAATTTCTTGAAATAAATCTTCTCTTTCTTCACCTGAAAGTTGTTCATACTTTAAAAGTGCTCCCCAAACAAAAGGCTCAGCTAATTTAATAAACTTTAAAGTTGCAGATTTATCACCAATTAACACTTTTTGGATTAAGTTTTTATTCAGTTTATCGATTGTTTGATTCATTTAATAAGGTAATATTATCCTTATTAATTTCAAATAAACAAAATAATCCTATAAAATTATATCATTTTTCTTTTTAGATAAGGTCAAAATAGGTCAAATTTCAGTATGCAACAAACCTTATTATTTATGTTTTTCCTTGGTATTACTTTTTTCGGATTATTTTTAGTTACAAACAAAAGTGGTAGCCATGACGCTGATTTTATTATGCGAATATTTGGTTATCTGTTACTTTTACCTGGGATTATAGGTTTTTTACAAATGTTACCATAAAAATAGAAGAACAATATGAAATTTGATATAGAATTTTGTGTGAAATGAAATTATCAACCAGAATTTGACAGGGTGTCAAAATTAATTAAAGAGCTATACCCAAAAGCATTAATAATAGGAAATGAAAACCAACCTAGAACAGGTGCTTTTGAGGTCAAATTAGATAATAGATTAATTTTTTCAAAATTAAAAATAAAATGTTTTCCTTCAAAAGAAGAAATTTTCAAATGGTAATTAATGTATAAATTTAGTTATAGTAATTTTCTGAATATATTTTCTGAATCTAAAATGAGTGAATTCAAGCTAGTCAAGACTGGTATAGGATTTATTCTATTTGGAATTATTTTATATCTTCTTAAAGAAATATTAATTGGGTTTATAAGCTTTTTTCTTATTATTATTGGAATAAATTTTATATATAAAGCTTTAAAGGTTTGGAAATCAAAAAATCAGATACACATTCATTAAGTAATATTTTGAAAACAAAACTTATATTTTTTATAACTATACTATTTTTCTCTTGTGATTTAAGCTTTTTTATTCCCGATAAGGAGCCTCCACAAATCTCTTGGCAGAAGTATAGGATAAATGATAATGATTTCATTGAATTTGAGGCAGAAAATTTAGATATTAATGATGCTTTTGAAATATTAGAATTTAGGGTTAAGGTTACTGATGATGGTAGTGATATCAATAAAGTTGAACTATATATTGTAGAATTAGATACCATAATTATGAATACAAATAAAGCAATGTCTGATGATGTATATTCTCTTAAGTGGAATACGACTTTAGAAGTTTTTGATGATAGTATCTATACCGTTAAAGTCTTAGCGACTGATTCTAATGAAAATAAAAAAACAAGTTCAGCATTAAATGTAAAAATTGATCAATCTAATGGTTTTCCTTATTCTGTAGAAGTTTTATCAGTAATTAATAACTTAAATAATAATTGTATATACTGGGATTCAGATAACCTATTAGGTTTGATACCAGATTTTTCTCATTATAATATTTATAAACTTCAAAATGATACCTTGATAGAAATAGTAACAATTGAGAGTATTGATTCCAATAGCTATTGTACTTCAGAAGATTTAAATAATGAACATTTTTATAATGTGTCTGCTGTCGACACATTTGGACTTAGCTCAATAATAGGTTCTAACTTCTCAAATTTAGTCGATTATAATCCTATTCCAATCGATTTTACTAATATTGAATATACTGGAGATTCTATAGCTTTTGATTGGGAATTGTCTCCTGATATCGATTTTGACAGGTATGAATTATGGTACTATTGTCAAAATTGTGAGTTTAGTAATACCCCTATTTTTTTAACAACTAATCAAAGTTTAACCTCTGTTGAAATAAATTTATTTAAAAATGATGGGCAATATGAAAATATTTATCCAAATAAATCAAATGAGTTTTGGATCAAGGTGTTTGATTCCTCAAATAATTTAAGTGTTGGTAATACTTATACAACGCAGCCTGACTATCCTCCAAGTTCAGTAAATGTTAAATCTATTAATTACTCTATTGATGGTATTAATATAGAATGGTATATAAATGAAGAAGATATTTTAGATTTTAAATCATATAATATTTACCACTCTTTTTCAGAATTAGGTAATAAAAATATCGTTAAAAGTATAAATGACATTTCACTATCAACAGCTTTTGTAGATTCTGGATTTATATCTGAAAATGGTAATTTTTCATTTAAAGATAATTTTAATCCATTCTATGAGAATTGGTTCTGGATTGGAGTCGAAGATATATATGGAAATATTTCAATAGGTAGTGGAATGACAAACCTTATTGATACTCCTCCACCTGCTTCGAAAATTTTAGATTGGACATATTGGAAACGAGATGAAAACTCAGATTCGGGAGAAGATACAATCATTGTATACTGGCAAAGTTTTGAAAATAGAATTTCTGATTTTGAATCCTACACAATATATCGTTCTACTTCTCCGGATTCAATACAGGATACATTAGGAACTGTCTATGATATTTCTCAAAATTATTTTCAATTCTCTTATAATTGGGATGATGAAGTTAATTGTAATAAGGCTGGTGAATTATATTTTTGGGGTAAAACTAGGGATGCTTGGGGACAGGAATCAATTTCAGAATCTGTACTATTCACCGAACAGCCACCACAAAAACCATCAATTACTAGTATTTATTATGAAAGTATAGAAAATGAATATGTAATTGAATGGAAAGAGAGCGAAGATTTAGATTTTCAATCGTACACTATTTATTATAAACATGATGAAAACTTTTATTATGATAATATTTTTGATGATAACTGTAATGATAATAGTTTAGAGCATATTAATGATTCATTTATATGTCCTGATGATGCTGTCTGTCATATTAAAATTACAAATCAGGAAGAAACACAATTTGTATATAATTTAATAGGTGATGATTGGACTATGTTTTTTCTTGTAGTGACCGATGATGTTTGGGGTATGAAAGCTTTTAGTACACAAGAATCTGATTGTAATTCAGAAAGTGATGATTGTGGAAATGCTGAAAAGGCAACACCATTTAATCAAATATTCTTTCAATCACCAGATAGAGGTTTAGGAAATAAAATATATAGTGTTGAATTAGACTTTGAAGATGAACAATTTCCTAGGATTAATTTAGCAACAGATTTAGATGGTGATAGTTTTTACCCAATATTTGAACCTTGGGGTGCAAGAGTTACATTTTATGCATGGGAAAATGATAACATGAATTATGAAATTTATTCAATAGGTGCAGGTGGAAATAATGTTCCTATTAATTTAACTAATCATCCTGGGAATGATTTTAATCCAAAATATTGTGCTGAAGGTTCAAAAATTATTTTTGAATCTTGGAGATCAGGGAATTGTGAGTTATTTAGTATGAACAAAGACGGTACAAATACAATTCGACTTACATATAACAATGGAACAGATGAAGATTTCCAAATTGCTAATAGCACAGGAGGAATGGATAAAATAATTTATGTTTCTACAGTCTCAGGAAATCGTGAAATCTATATTATGAATGAAAATGGTACAGAGATTCAGAATTTAACTTCACATCCATCAGATCAATATGATCCTGATATTAGTGAGGACGGTGAACAGATTGTTTATATCGGAGAAAATAATGGAGAAATTGATTTATATTGGGAGAATATTTCCACCGGAGATAGCTTGAAAATAACAAATAATAATTCAATTGAACGTAATCCTCAATTTGTTATGAATGGATTTAATCCTAATGGAGATATTGGTAATTTTTTAGTATATGAATCCAATCTAGATGGCTCATGGTCACTATATTTTCAAAAATTACCTTCCTATAATGATGATATTGATAATTTTTTTATAAATAACTCACCAATAAATTTTCTTAATAAAAATTCTTCAGATCAGTCAAATCCAAATTTTGCAAATATAATTTTAGATTTGGATGAAGGAACATTCATGGTTTTTGAGTCTACTGAAGATGGTACTAGTTCAATTTATATTGTAGATCAATTTGGAAATACTCCTTTAGCAATTCCTTCAGGTAGGATAAGTGATAATGAAGGGAATGATTATTTACCTCAAATTCAGCCTTAATAATTTTTTAATAAAATTTTAAGACCTTCTAAGTATGAATTCTTGCCCATTCCACTAACTTGAGCTATGCATACTTGTTTAATAACAGATATCTGACGAAATTCTTCTCTAGATAGAATATCTGATAAATGTACTTCAACAGTAGGAATATTTATGGATGAAATTGCATCTCTTAAAGCGTAAGAATAATGTGTTAAAGCGGCTGGATTAATTATCATTCCTTCGCACCAATGTCTTTCATCATGAATAAAATCTATAATTTCACCCTCATGATTTGATTGGAAAAATTTAAATGAATGTCCTGAACCAGAAGGAGTTTTCTCTAACCATACCATCAATTCTTCTAGTGTTTCATTTCCGTAAATATCTGGATTTCTTTCTCCTAATAAATTCAGATTAGGTCCGTTTACCACGACTATATTCAAAGTATTTCCTTTAATAAGTTTTTATAAGTGTCATAAACAATGTTTGGGTTAATATTATTATGAATGATAGGATTACCAATTTCATCTATCAAAATAAAATTAATTTGTCTAGATTCGACTTTTTTATCTCTAAATAGATAATTTAAAAAATCAGTTTTTGGTATAAATGGAATTTCTGTTTTGCATAATTTTTTTAAAGTATAAATTGAATCATCCATAACTTGTTTTGGTAAATTTAAAAGTTTATGTGAAATTTTTATAGCAACCATCATACCATAGACTACTGCTTCACCGTGAGTAATTTTAGAATAATTTGTAAAAGCTTCAATTATATGTCCCGTAGTGTGTCCAAAATTTAAAATTCTTCTTAAATCTTTTTCGGATGAGTCTATAGATACGATTTTTGATTTTGATTCAGCTGAGATAATAATTAATTGTTCTATTTCATTAGATTGAATATCTAAATTTAAAAAATTAAGTTTTTTAAATATTTTGATAATTTCAGGACTTATAATAAATCCATATTTTATTATTTCACCCAATCCTGAATAAATTTCTTTTTCAGGCAAAGTTATTAAAAATTCTGGGTCAATAATTACTGCATCAGGATGATAAAATGTACCGATAAGATTTTTACCTTCTTCAATATTTATTGCATTTTTTCCGCCTATCGATGAATCAACCATTGCTAAAAGTGAAGTAGGAATTTGATAATATGATATTCCTCGAAAAAGAGTAGAAGCAATAAATCCACATAAATCACCAGTTACACCTCCACCAAGAGCAAGTAAGATGGAATCACGATTACATCCTAAATCAATTAATTTTTTACAATATTTCTGAAAATAATAAATTGATTTTACTCGTTCACCATCATCAATTTCTAAAATTTCGATTTTAAATCCAGATTGATTTAAAATTTGAAAAATTTCTTTTCCATATAGATTATAAATAGGAGTAGGGGATATAATTATCCATTTTTGATTTTTATTTAATGACTTGAGTAATTCTCCAATTGATTTTCTAATTCCTTTTCTAATCCATATAGGATATGAATTTTGTTGAAGCAAAACATTAATAGTTTCAGGTTTTAGACTATACATGATAATACTTCATTAAATGTTTCAGTTTTAGACAGAGAGTCAGTTTTAATTGTAAATTGCGCGGAATTTTCATAAAGATTATTTCTTTTTTCAAACAAAGTATTTAAAGTACTTAATATTGAATGATTCTGGTTTAACAATAAGGGTCTTTTATATATTTTCTTTTCTACTCTTTTAGATAATATTTTTGGACTAGCTTTTAAGTATATTGATTTCGAAGCTGATTGTAATATTTTTCTATTTTTATGAGATAAGATAATGCCACCGCCTGTAGATATAATAAGATTAGATAGTTGAGATTTTTCAGTAAAATAGGACTCTTCCATAGCTCTAAAGCGATCTTCTCCAAATTCTTCAAATATTTTAGAGATAGGAAGTCTCATGAAATTTTCAATTTTTTTATCCGTATCAATAAATTCCAACTTTAATAAATCAGCGAGCATTTTTCCAATTGTTGATTTCCCTGACGCCATCATTCCGATAAGATAAATGTTTGAATTCATAATTTAATTTTCCTGATAATAAAAGTTAAAGCGAAAATAGTATAGAAATAAAAAGAAGCTTATTTAAATATTAAAATACTTATGTAACTTTTATATAATGTAAAACGAATATATTAACGAAATCAAACGTTGCAATAAATTTTTGAATAATTCGTTTAATTATTATAATTACTAACTTAAAAATAAATATCATATGACAGATAAAAAAGTATTAAGCAAATTCCAGAATGCACTGAAAAAAGAGAACTTGAAATTAACTAAACAACGTTTATCCATTCTAGATAATATTGTAAGTAATACGGGTCACCGTGAATGTGATGAGATTTATGACCAATTAAAAGCAGATGGAAAAAACGTATCCCGAGCAACAGTATATCGAACAGTTAGTATTTTAGAAAAATATGGAATTGTAAGAAAATTGGAGTTGGGAGATGGTAGAGCAAGATATGAATATAAATATGGTCAGGGTCATCACGATCACATGATTTGTGTTGAAACCGGAGAAATTATTGAATTTATGAGTGATGAAATTGAAGAAATTCAAGATAAAATAGCTAAAGAGAACGGATTTGAAATTATTAAGCATATTCATCAGCTATTTGTCAAGCCAATTAAAAAATAGTGGATAACAATTTATAAAATTAAAAAAAGGAATAAGTTAAATATCTATTTTAGATATTCAACTCTTAAATCTAATAAATTATTTAATATTCTTAATTATTTTTACTAATAGCTTATTTGCCGATATTGAATTAGTCATAGGTGAAGAAAGAGTTAAACCTGGGATAGTTTTTATTTTTGAAGGTGCAATTAAAGATCATATTATACCATCTAATATGCATTTAAATGAAAATCAAACTCATATTCATATTGAGGCTCGGGTAAATTGGGATGAAAATAATATTCCTAAAGGAACTCCTGTTGGAGGGTTTATACCATATTTATATATCAATGCAATTATTAAAAATCAAAAAACAGGTATTCAAACTTTTATTGATTTACTTCCACATATAAATCTTATTGATAATTTTCATTATGCAAGAAACATAAGCTTACCAGGATCAATTTATGATTTATATTCAGTAACTTTTAATATTTCACCACCAACACAAATGGATTTAGCTTAACATAAAGATTGGCTTGACTTATATGGTGACAGATTATCTAATGAACAAAAGTTTAAATATGAAAATATTTTTTTTGGAGATATTTGTAAAGCATCTAGAAATTAATTTTAAAAGATAATTTTATTAATTATCCGACAATAATATTTTGATCAATCTTTACTGACCATGCTTTAATTCCACCTTTAACGTTATAAATATTATTAAAATCATTATAGGATAAAAATTCACAAATTTTTGCTGATCGCATCCCAGATTTACAATATACGTATATATCTTTTTTATTGTCTAATTTATCTAATTTTAGTGGTACAATTGTCATTGGAATTTTAATTGTTCCTGGAATAGATCCTATTTCTGTCTCAAAAGGTTCTCTTACATCCAATACTTGTAATTTTGGATTTTCATCCATTCTTTGTTTAAGTTCTTTAACGGTAATTTCTGAAAAATTCATTTCTATCCTAAAATTATATTATAAAATATGTACATAAATTTAAATTTGATTCGTTATTTTTGATTTATTTTTGTGTCCCAATTAGTAATATATTTTAATGTATTTCCATAGAATTGAGAAATTTGGTAGGTTATAAAAACAAAGAACCCCTCCTCAAAAGAAGGGGCTTCTTTTTAGTGGGCCCTCAGGGACTTGAACCCCGGACCAACGGATTATGAGTCCGCTGCTCTAACCAACTGAGCTAAGAGCCCTGCATACATTTTCTTAATTTTTGAATAATATTTTAGATACTATTTGGTCAACATTTAAAAATTTATTATTTCTCTGTTCTCTTAAGTAAATAATTTAAAAACTATCTTAGTATTATTGTAAACAATTTATACTAATCACCTAAGTCTTTTTATTTAATAATTACACTTTTGATATTTATTTAAATAAATTTTTTCCAATTCCAATTTGGAATTGGAAAGATTGTAAAACAAATCTATCTACTTCAGATAATTTACCAGAGCCACTATTGTATTCAAAATTATGAAATGTTGGTCTTAATTCTAAATAATAAAAAGAATTAGATTTCACATATCTAAAACCTGTTATTAAATGATAGCCCAAATTAAAGCTTAAATTATCTAATGCAAAATTATTTTTACTTTGAACTAAATTTGCTGGTCCAGAATATTGAGATTGAATACTATTAAATAATAAACCTGCTCCAAATCCAATATAAGGTCGAAATCCAAATTCAGGTAAATTAAAATAAATATTTAGTCCACTATATAAAGAATGTAACATCAAAAAATGAGAAGGTAAGTCAACTTCCATTGTACTCGGTAATTCTACATATGAATTTGCTTCTTCATTAAAAATTTGTCCATTGAAATTATAATATACTTTTTGCTTAGTTGTGTGGTGAGCTAATAAAGCCATTTCAAAATCATATCCATATTTTTTAGATATCTTACCTGTTCGAAAACCTATTGTTGGATAGTCAAATGATGTATTTGTTTTTATTACTTCTGCTGTCCATAAATCTCCTTCTGCTTTAAATCTATTTATTGATGAAATATCTGGACCTATAAAAAAACTTTTAAAATATATATTTTTATTAATTTTTTTATTTTGTTTCACTTTTAGGAAATTTTTAATATAATCATTAGTAGTCAAATTAATGAAAGTCCCTGCAAATATAGGAGTAATAAGCCAAAGTGTATTTGCCTTAAATGGTTTATCACCCGCTAAAATTGAGTTTCCTCCTATACCAACACCATACATAAAACCGTAATGACCAAAAATTAAATTAGAAATAATATTATTTTGTAAATAAGTTTTATATGCTTTTTCTGCATTATAAACTTCTTTATTATTTATTTCAGTACTATCGTTTAATGCTTCGTAACAAAAACTTACAGAAAGTAATAGATAAATAAAAGTCACTGATTTCATGTTTATTCTCATAATTTTCCTATTTATTTTATAATTTTAAGAAATGATATATTATATTGGAATGATTGTAGTGTTGCTTCGTCTTCTTCTTTGAGATAAGCATCACTTCCTATAAAATTAATATATTTATTTGAAAAACGAACTTCTATAGATAAAAAAAGGTCTTTTTTTACTCTGTATTTAATTCCTATTGGTATTTCAAATCCCCAGCCAAAGTCAGTAGTATTTAATGATTTAAAATCTTTTATATTATATCCAAAATTAGCCATAACATTTTTAGCTGCATAATTACCTGGCCCTGGATATTCGGATGTCACATTATTTATTAAAAATAACAATCCAATACCTATATTAGGATTAATTGTTTTAGATATAGGTATATTAATAGAAAAAATACTTCCAATGCCAAATGAATTAAAATTTAGAAAATTATTGGGTAGGGGTACACTGTCTTGAGGTGCAAGATCATAATAATAGCCATCAGGGAATTCTTGATTTGGTTCAATATAAATTTGACCATAACTATCATAATACACAATTTGATTAGGAATAGATTGTCTAAAATATGATAGTTCTAAATCACCTTGAAATATATGTTTTTTTAAACCAAACTTTATTCCAACATGAGGGAAGTTACTTTTTGTTGAAACATCATATACAGATGCCGTCCAAAGAGGTTTAGTAGGATTTTCTGGACTTGAGAAAGCACTTTTAGCGTAAAATCGACTTAGTTTTCCAGTACCATAACCTATATATATTGAGTAATATTTTTCAATTTTATCTGTATCATATATTTGTTCTCCTGTAGACGGATTGAATACTTGAGTAAGAAGCGGTGTTATGAATATTAAAAATATTATTTTATTGAAATATGTCATATATTTTTTTTTAATTCTATGCTTCAAAAATCATACCACTTTTTTTTATATTCTTTCTCACAAAAAAAATAGAGAGAAATAAAAAAGATGCAATATTTATATTGCACTAAGAAAAAATATTTGATTATAATTTAAATTTATAATTTAAAGTATTATTTTTTTCTTAACTTTAAAAGTTTTAATAATCTTTATTAGAGAAGGTATATTTTGGAAAATTTAAAATCTTATTTTCACCTTGATTCTAAAGTTACATATTTAAACCATGGTTCTTTTGGTGCATGTCCTAAATTTATATTTAATGAATATATTGAACTTCAAAAAGAGCTTGAAGTAAATCCGGTAAAATATTTGGATTATGACATTCAAGATAAATTGAAAAATTCTAAAACTGCTTTAGCAAATTTTATAAATTGTGATAACGATGATGTTGTCTTCTTTCCAAATCCAACTACGGCTATGAATGAAGTATTCCGAAGTTTAAATTTAGAGAAAAATGATGAAATTTTATCAACTAATCATGAATATGGAGCATTAAATAAAGTATGGGAATTTATAACAATCAAAACTGGTTCAAAATATATTCAAACTGATATTTCTGTTCCTTTTAATTCTAGTGAAAATTTCATTCGTAAGATTGAATCTAGAATAAATGATAAAACTAAAGTTTTATTTGTAAGTCATATCACTAGCGCTACTGGACTTATTTTTCCAGTAAAAGAAGTTGTAAATTTAGCAAAAAAATATGGAGTTTTATCAATTATTGATGGTGCTCATGTTCCAGGTCACATTGATTTAGATATTTCAGAATTAAATCCAGATATATATACAGGTACATTTCATAAATGGATGTTATCTCCAAAGGGCGTCAGTTTTCTTTACGTAAAAAAAGAGTTACAAAGTCAAATTAAACCATTAATTATCAGTTGGGGATATAATAATGAATTTATTGAACAAACTAAATTTCAAGATGAACATTTATGGCAGGGGACAAATGATATTAGTAAATATTTAACAATTCCAAAGACTATTGAATTTAGGGAAAAATATCATTGGAAAGAAATTTCTTTAATCTGTAAAAAGCAAATTATTGAATTTGGATTAGTAATTAAAAATGAATTTAATTTCAGACCATTGTGCAATTTAGATTCAGAATTTCTTGGACAAATGCTTTCATTTGACTTGGATCTATTAATTTCAAAATTAAAAAAAATAAAAAATATTTTAAGAGAACATAATATAGTTATTCCAGTATTTGAATGGGAAAATAAATTAATAATGAGAATATCATTAAATGGATATAATTCTGAAAAGGATATCCAAAAACTTCTATTGACTTTAAAAAAAATTATTAAACTATAAATAGTTTATTTTTAAGTGGATAAAGAGTTTATGGAAAAATTAAATTATTTAATCTAATAAGGAAACTAATTAAATATTTTTTTCATTTATACTTATAATTACTCAAAAATTTCTTTATTTAAAACGCTACTTTTTTAGGTTATAAAATACAACTTCAATAATTTTATTTCTATGTTTGTAATGTAAAAATTAGTTTATAAAGTCATCATTAATAAAAACAGTATAAAAAACATGTAATTTTAAAAAATATTTTCACATATTTTTTTATTTCATTTTTAATCTTAAATAAAAATAGTTTATTATTTGATTAAATAATAACAAATATTTTGGAATATTTATGAAAAGAAAAATTTTAATTATTGAATTATTTTTACTTATTTTTATGTCATGTGGTGGAAATGATAAAACGCCATTACCTAATCAACCACCAAATACAGAATTATCTATCCGTGATAAGGTATTTATTTATGAGCTTGAAACACAGCTTGGTTATGCTTTAGAATTAGAAAATATTAGTCAAAAAACTACAGAAACTATTGAAGATTTTAATTATTACAGAATTGAATCTTTGGATTTGTCTAATTTGGAATTGATTGAAATTCCTGAATCAATCGGTAATCTAGATAGTTTAAAAATATTAAACTTAGAAAATAATTTATTAGAATCATTACCTGATTCTCTTTGTTCATCTCCTTTAGAGGAATTAACTTTACAAAATAATAATATTTGTTTAACATCTTCCGTACCTGAATGTATACAAGGATTTTATGATGTTATGAATCAAAATTGCATTGCCTATCCTGATGAAAATGATACTGATTTCTTGACAGAATTAGTTCAAATGAATATGCTTAATGATTCTATTTCCGAGTTAATTTATAATGATCGCATAACTTGGGAAATAAAACTTGAGGGTGAAGGACTGGTACAAAGAATAGTTAAGTTAGATTTAGATAATTTAAGTTTAGACACAATTCCTATTTCTATTGGTGGATTGGAGCATTTGCGTTGGGTTGAATTAGAGAATAATAACCTTACCGCAATTCCTGAGCAATTTGGAAGTTTAAGTGAACTTTGGTATTTAGACTTATATAACAACCAAATATTAGATTTACCAATGAGCATTCAGTATTTATCAAATTTAAAAGAATTTTATATTTACAATAATGATATTACTGAATTAGACTTTAGTTTTTCTGGACTTATTAATTTAGAAAAATTTTGGATTAATGATAATGAAATTTCTTCAATTAATAAATCAATTTGTGAGGTTTTAGTAAATTTAGAATTTTATTATAATGGAAATAATCTTTGTGAAAATTTACCAACATGTCTAATTAATATTGATACGGATGACCAAGATTGTGATAATTAATGAGAATTAATACATTATTTAGGGCAAATTTAGCATTAAAATTATTTGGATTTGCAAAAATACCTTTAATTAGTTTCATTGGTCCAAAAATAATTCAGATTGATGACGAAAAATGTATCCTCAGAATAAAGCTGAAAAGAAGGACAAAAAATCATTTAAATTCTATGTATTTAGGTTCTCTGGCTGTAGGTGCAGATTTAGCCTGCGGAATGCTTGGACTTTATCATATTCAAGAAAGTAATAAAAATATCTCATTAGTTTTTAAAGATTTCAAATCTAAATTTTTAAAACGTCCTGATAGCGATGTAGACTTTATCTGTTCAGATGGGATTAAAGTTAGAGAAATGGTTAGAGATACTATTGAAACGGGATTAAGACAGAGTTTTCCTTGTAAAATTGAAGCTATTTGTAAGGATGAAAAAGTTTGTGAATTTACCTTAACTTTATCATTGAGATATTATACTAAACAACTTCCGTAAAATAATTATCATAATCTATTATATTTTTGTTTAGTTCATATTTTTTAACAAATTTAATAAATTCATGTCTATCAATATTTTTAAATCCTGATATTATACTCTTCAACTTAATATAAAGTTCATCTTCTGAATTATATAAATAATTTCCATGTAATTTTTTTGGAATATGTTCTGGATAAGTTAGTCTATTTGGAAGTAATGGAATTACACCATGTACAATTGCTTCAACAGTACTAATTCCAAAAAAATCATGATTTGAAGTTATTGGTAGAATATCTGACGAACTTAATATTTTATGATAAGATTCTTTTTTTTCAATATATCCCCAATTTATGATTCTTTTTTCTAGTACCTGTTTTGCCTTGTTAAATATCTTTGGATAACTTTTAAAATTTTCACCTATTATATTTAAATTAAATTTAATTCCTTCTTCTTTAAGTCGAAATAAAATTTTAAAAAACTGAGAAGGATTCTTATCATATTCCCACCTATGATTCCATAAAATTATTGGTGAATTATTATTAAATTGTTTATGCCTAAAATCCATTTTTACGCCAACAGGAATAATAGTTGATTTTTGTTGAATTTTGGAAATATGTTCTGAGAGTGGGTAGTCTGGAAATTTAGATAGAAATTTTTTTAATTCAGTCAAAAATCCTTTAAAATGAAAATTAGAATTAAAAATTACTCTATCTGCTGCTAATGCACTAGTAAAATTTATAAATCCATAATGATTATCTCTCTTTTCAATCAGGTCTGAATCTAATTTAGATTTAGGATACATAATTTGATTTTCGTGAAAATATAATATAATTGGAATATCTTTTAATTTCGGAGAAATTAGAGATTTAAAAACTGAAACATCAATCATATCTGTTACCAAAATAAGGTCAGGATTAAAAAGTGAATTATTTAATTCTTCAGATAAAGTAATTGCTCCACCATGCATTCTCCATTTCCAATACAATCCAACCATTGAAAATATTTTAAATTGATGAGTACTATTATTTTTTAAATTTAAACCCCATTGTTTGTGGGATCCTGAAAAAAAAGAGTCAACTAGAGCTATTTTCATAAAAAAAAGAGATAAATATCACAAAATTTATGTTCAGTCATCACATAAAATTTATAATTATTACCGTAATATATAAGGTAAAAAAACAATAATAATGCTTAATATTTTATTACTTATATTATTTTCATTTACTGTAATAACAACTCTTGTGTGGCTTTTTAAAGCACTTGAAAATTGATACTCAATACCTCCTCTGAGTTTTGGTGTCAATAAAAGGGAAAGATTAATTTCTTTCCCTTTTTTAATATTTTGAATATATGATAAAATTAAAGTAATCTAACCTACTATGTCTAATAAGCAATTCTTATCTGAAATATTTATTTTTAATGATCTCGATGAAAAAGAGTTAGAATATGTCGAAAATGTTGTTTCCATCTTACACTTTCCTACTAAGTCGTATATACTCGTAGAAGAAGATGAAACAGACTCTGTTTTTATTATAAAAAAGGGAACTGTAGAGGTAACACTCACAAATGAAGCTGGTAAAGAACTAATTTTAGCCTTTTTAGAAGAAGGAGAAGTTTTTGGAGAATTAGCTGCATTTGATGGTCATCCTAGATCTGCAAATGTTCGTGCTCAGGATGATTGTGTCGTTTTATGTATTTCACGTGTTGATTTTATTGATTTAATTCGAAAAAACTCCAAAATTGCAATTGCATTGCTACAAGAATTATCAACGCGAATTAGACATTTGGATCAACAGATTATGTCTCTTTCACTTTTTGATTCAAGGCACCGTATAGCAAATAGTATTTACCAAATTGCAGAGCGAATAGGAAAAATTTCTGATGGAGAAGTAGTTATCGAACGTTCTCCAACTCAGCAAGAAATTGCCAATATGACTGGTAATTCAAGAGAAACAGTAACACGAATATTAAAATCATTTAAGGATCAAGGTTTTCTTTATACAAAAGGAAGAAAGATGGTAATTCCAGACTTTGAATCTTTTAAAAGATTAACTTTAGATAACAGTGCTTAATGAAAAATGCATTTTGTAATAAAATTAACTTCATTGAAAAATTATCAAAATTTTCTGATCATTGGTCTCCTAAGATAATTGCGGAAATGAATAATTATCAATTTAAACTAGTTAAAATAAAAGGTGATTTTATTTGGCACGACCATAAATATACAGATGAAACATTTATAGTTCTTGAAGGTGATATGGTACTAAAATTAAGAGATAAGGATATTAAATTAGTCAAAGGAGAAATGTATGTTGTACCAAAAGGAGTTGAACATAAACCTTATGCTGAAAATGAATGTAAAATTTTAATCATAGAACCAAGAGGAGTAGTAAATACAGGTGATGTTGGTGGAGATTATACTATTTATAAAGAAAATTGGATTTAATACAAAATTACTTTTCTCTTAATTTTTGAAAAAATTCATTTAAAATCCAGCTACAATCAATCTCCATAATTCCACCTTTTATACCGCTTCTATGACTTAAACGAGGATCATTACACAGGTTGTATAAAGATGAGCAACCTCCAAATTGTTTATCATATGCACCAAAAAAAACATTTCTAATTCTTGAATTGAATATTGCTCCTGAGCACATTATACAAGGTTCTAAAGTTGTAAAAAGGTCACAATCTTTTAATTTCCAACTTTTTAAATAGTTTGCGGCTGATGTAATAGCAATTATTTCTGCATGTGCAGTAGCATCCTGTAGTTGTTCAATTTGATTATATCCTTTTCCAATAATTTTTCCACTTTTTACTACTATTGCTCCAACAGGAATTTCATTTAGATCATAAGCCCTTCTTGCTAAAATCAATGCCTGTTTCATGAAACTTTCATTATCACTCATGAGGAAAATAAATGGATTGTATGACAAGCTATTATTCCAGCGGTTTCGGTTCTCAATCGTGAGCTTCCTAATAACACTTTAATAAATCCGAAGGATTCAGAATCTTGAATTTCTTTTTCTGAAAAGCCACCTTCAGGTCCAATAACTATTATGTAAATTTCTTTTTTGATTAATTCATTATTTAAATATTTAAATGTTGAATTTCCATTATGACAAATAAACTTTTGAGAATTATTAAATTTTAAATTAATAAATTCTTTAAAATTCACTAATGGATTTATTTTTGGTAGAAATAAATTTTGTGATTGTTTTAATGATGTAATTATTTTTTTTTCTAAACGTTGAAAATTTAACTTCTCTCTCTCAGAATTTTCGGAAATAATCGGAGTTATTTCTCCAATTCCTAGTTCAACAGTTTTTTCTAAAAACCATTCAAATCTATTCATATTCTTTGTAGGTGAAATTGCAATATGAATATTTTTACCTATTGGATTAGGATAATTATTAAATTTAATGATCTCAAGTTCTGTTGCTTTTGAATTAGCTTTAATTATCCTACATTTAGCAATATTTCCTTTTCCATCAATTACAGAAATAATATTATTCTCAGATAGCCTCAATACTTTTACACAATGTCTTGATTCTTTTAAATCTAATTGAAAAAGACCAATTTTTGGAAGTTTTGGATTAAAAAAGATCTCATTTTTTTTATATTTAGTTTTTAAATCAAAATTCATCATCGATTAAATTATTAATTCTGATGAATACAATAATAAAAATCTTTAAAAAATATTATTTATAAATTTTGGAAAAATGCTGTTACATATTATAAATATCATTCAAGCAAAAATCTATTTATAATTAAATAGGAGAAAAAATTCATTTTTGAAACTATAAAAAATAGATTTCAAGTATGTAATTGTTAAAATTAAACAAAATAGGAGCTTTCAAGATGAAATTAAAACTGATATTAATTAGTATATTTTCATTATCTACTGTTTTCACACAATGTGAAGAAGCTGGTGGTAATTCTGCATGGCAAGGAGATGGCTGGTGTGATACTAGTAATAATAATGAAGCATGCGCTTGGGACTTAGGTGATTGTTGTCCAAATGATTGTGTAAATAATGTAAATAATGGTTGTCCAGATGCTGGTGGCTGTTATGCTGGTGATGGAGTTGTTGATTATTGCGGTGATTGTACAGTGTGTTCTGATCCAAATTCGCAAGACTATGAAGATTGTGGTGGCGCAGGCACTGGAGGTACTACAGGTGGGGGAACAACTGGCGGTGGTACTGGTGGTACTGAGCCTACTGGATCGCCTACAAATGTTAGTGCCACAGGTGATTTCGGATCTGTAACTGTTACATGGAGTGCACCTTCAGGAGGTGGTACAGGTGGTGGAAATCCTGAAGGAGTTGGAGAAGCTTGTACAGATGCAAATGGATATCCAGGTATTACTGATTGTGCATTAAATTGTGTAGATGAAGCTACAGCTACATCATGGATAGGAGATGGCTATTGTGATGGTATAGATCAGCAATATGGTATGAATTTAGATTGTGAATATTTTAGTTTTGATGGTGGTGATTGCGACACTGGTACAGGTGGAACTACCGGTGGAACTACTGGCGGTGGTAATGCTACTTGTGCAGGATATTGTGGTGGTGTTGGTTCCGATGGATCATGTTACTGTGATGACCTATGTGAGCAATATGGTGATTGTTGCGCTGATTATTATGATGAATGTGCCGGCGGTACTACAGGTGGTACTACAGGTGGTACTACAGGTGGTACTACAACAGGTGGCACTACAGGTGGTGGAAATGCTCCTGATGGTTGGACTTGTGATGATAGTTACTATTTAGATAGTTGGTGTGATTGTGGTTGTGGTGTTTATGATTTAGACTGCGATGATCCTAATGCTCAACTGTGGGAAAATTGTGATGAAGGATTTAGTTGTGAATTTGGTGAAACTGAATGTACTGAATTAGTTCCATGTGAAGATCAAGGTTTAGTCACATGTTGGGATGGTTCTTGTGCTAATACAACAGATGATTGTCCAGATCAACCATTTGCAGGTCAAGATTGTTGTGAACTAGTAGATTGTGAAGCTGATCCTACATTTGTTGGACTAATTCTAGATTGTTCTTTAGAATATTGTTTTGCTAGTACAGAATTAGGTGATGGAGCATGTACTGATTATACTTCAGCAGGTTACCCTGGAGTTGGTTTTAATTGCGAAGAACTATCTTTTGATAGTGGTGATTGCACAGGTGGAGTACAATTTAGTAATACAACTCCTTCTACGATATTATCAGAAGAAGGAAACTATTTCAAATCAGTAAATTTAGAATTAACAAAAGAACAGTTTGATGTGTCATTAAGAAGTGAAAGAGTTCGTAAACAATTTTATTCTACTGATAATATTAAAAGACCATATTATATTGGTAGCCTTAATAATTTTAATCGTGACTTGCTAGGTTATAATGTATATAGAGATGGTGAATTAGTTGCTAGTAATATTGCTGTAAATAATACCACATATTCTGATTATAGTGTAATTGATAATACTGACTACTGTTATCAGGTATCTGCAGTATATACTGAGGGCGAATCTGATTTATCAAATAGTTCTTGTGCTTCATCATTAGGTGAACCCGATGCTACGCTAAACTTTAGTGGCAGTGCTGCTTCAGGTACTTTAGATGTTCAAATGTCATCATCTGTCGATGTAGCAGGATTTCAATTTGAATTAACTGGTGGAACAGTCACAAGTGCTTCTGGTGGTATGGCTGCAGACGCAGGCTTCCAGATTAGTTCAAGCGAGGACGGAATTGTGCTAGGATTTTCTTTCGATGGTTCTACAATTCCAGCGGGTGACGGTAACTTAGTTTCTGTTACTTTTGAATATGATGGTGTTGTTGATATATGTATGGAAACGGTTGTTCTTTCTAACTCTGATGGTAACCCCATTACAGTTAGTGTTGGTGGTTGTGAAAGTACAGAGATTACTGTAATCTTAGGAGATGTAAATGGAGACCTAAGTATTAATGTGCTTGATATCCTCGTAATAGTAAATTCAATTGTAGGTAGTGAAACATTGTCTCCTCCAGAATTTGAAGCTGCAGATATGAACTTTGATGGTTCAGCAAATGTTGTGGATATTATTGCGATTGTCAATATCATATTAGGAGATGGTTCTGCTATGAATGAAACAATTAATGATGGTATTGTCACTATTGGATCTAATAATATAAAAATTAAGTCTGATGGTTCAATTGCAGGATTTGAATTAGATGTTGAAGGAGACTACTCCTTAGATAATTCACAATTACCAAGTGGCTGGAATTTTTATAGTAGTAATAATAAAGTTTTAGCATTTACTACTGATGGTAAGAACTTATCAAATGAGATTATAATTCCATTTGAAGGGTCAATTAAAATTAACTCTGGATTAATTACTGATTTAAATAGCTCAGTTGTATATACTGAAACAAATATAATTCCTAATTCATATTTAGTTTCTGCTGCTTATCCTAATCCATTTAACCCTGTTACTCAATTTGAATATGCATTGCCAGAAGATGTAAACGTAAGTATTTTAGTCTATGATGCATCAGGTTCAAAAGTTACAGAAATTCAAAATGGGTTTCAAAATGCTGGTTCATATTCAGTATCTTGGGATGCAAGTACTCAACCAAGTGGTATATACTTTGTTAGATTTATTGCTGGTGATTTTGCAAAATCTGAAAAAGTTATGTTATTAAAATAATTAATTCTAATTATTTAAACAAAAAAGCCTCGGATATCTGAGGCTTTTTTGTTTAAATCCAAATTATAAATATTTTCAAGTTTAAATAGGCTAATTACTATTTAAATCAATTTTTAAAAAAAAATTTTTCTAATAATGTGAAAATGCTGTAATATTAAAGCAATATAGATTAAGAAATTTAATATTTATCAATTAAATATGTCTTAATTTGAAAATTAATTGTCTTTTTAACGGAAAGACTAACTCTAGACAAAAACGAACATATAAGGTATTTACAAAATGGCTAAATCAAACGATTTGTATTCTTCAATGGCAGAGCTTTGGGAAAGTTTTCAAACAAACCATGCTAAATTTTCAGAATCAGGAAATAAAGCTGCTGGTACACGTGCAAGAAAAAGTATTGGTGAATTAAAAAAATTAGTAACTGATTACAGAAAAGCTTCTGTTGAAGAAAGTAAGTAATTAGATAATTATGCTAATTTGAATTTTTAAAGCCCTTCTATGAAGGGCTTTTTTATTTTTAATAAAAAAATATATGTAATGAATAAAACTAATTTTATCTTTTTTTATTTTTTATTTTCACTCTTATATGCAGATTTTAATTTTAACACAAAAATTACGCAGACTTCAAATATTCAACAATTATTTCCAGATTTAGTTGTTGATGAATATGGTAATATTCATGCTGTTTGGGTTGAACAAATTGGAAATTCAAAAAATATTTTTTACAGTAATTCTATTGATAATGGGCTTACATTTAATGAAAAAATACGAGTTAATACTGTAGATGGAAGTGTTGTTGCATTTGGTGGAGCTGGACCAAGAATAGGATATTATAATAATAAAATTTATATAATTTGGTCTGACTCTAGAAATGGTTATAATAATACATCAATTTATTTAAATTTTTCTATTGATAATGGGCTAAGTTGGATGAATGATTTTGAAGTTAGTGACCAATTTTATTTCCAACTATATGGAGATATGGATATAGATGCTTTTGGTGTAATGCATTTAATTTATTATAATTATCTATCTAATTTAAATTTTTCAGATATGAGATATGCAAAGTTTTATTTAGATGAGATGATTCTTGAAGAGAGTATTCAAGTTGGTGTGACTAATGATTCAGCGGAGCCTTGTGATTGCTGTACACCTGATATTGATGTGACACCTGAAGGCGATGTTTATGTAGCATATCGTAATAATTCCAATAATATAAGAGATCATTATATAACAAGTAAAATGGCAAGTCAAGATGAATTTATAACTGCAATACCAATTGCTCAACTAAATGATAATATTAATTTTTGTCCATCTTCAAGTCCTTCAATTTCTATAAAGCAAGATAAAATTGGTGCTTCTGGAATGTACTACAATGGGCAGGGTATTTTTTTAACTCTAGGAGAATCTGAAAATTTAAATTTTCAAAATCTGATTTATCTTGAACCGAATACATCAATAAATAATTATCCAAAGATTGTTTTATGTAATGAATTTTTACATGTCATTTGGATAGATGCAACAAATAATGAAGTTTTGTATTCTAAATTAGATTTAAGTACAAACTTATTAGAAGACTCACAAAATTTAATTATTACTGATGAAAATATCACGCAAGTTTCGGAACCTAAAATTGTTATGTATGATGATAATCTTTATGTTATTTGGACAGATAATAGAAATGGTATTAATAATGTTTATTACAGTTCAAATAAACCTTTAGATATTTTACTAGGTGATATCAATCGAGATGAACTTGTAAATATTGTAGATATATTGATGGTTATTAATCATATAATTGGTGTACAATACTTTTCTTCACAACAGTTTTTAGCAGCAGATATAAATAATAATAATGTTGTAAATATTTTAGATATAATTCAAATTATTAATATTATTTTAGGAAATTAATTAATTCCCTAAAATAATATTAATAATTTTGATAATGTCAAATACATTAATTGTCTCATCATTATTTAAATCTGCTAAGAATAACCCATAACCTGTAATTGGATATGTATTTAAAACATGATAGATTATTTCAAAGATATCTTGAATGTTGATTAAATGGTCCATGTTTATGTCTCCAAGTTCAAATCCTGGCCCGCCCAAAGCAAAAAAATCAAAATATCCAGCAATAGGTAATCGATCTATTCTGCCATTATAATTTCCAGCTTCAATATAGTAATGAATAAAAGTATCTCCTGGTTGGTTTGGGATAATAGCTAGATAGTTTTCGTCTTCTATTTCAGTTAATGGGCTTATTTGAAAGTTTTCCATGAATTGATTCTTCCAATAAACATTTAGTGTAGATGGATTTAATCCTGATTCGCTTAAATCATCAAAATAGACTATTACTTCGTATTCATCTAATAGGATAAGATCATCATTAATTGAATTATGAAAAATCCTAATTGCATTAAAATCAGGTATATTCATAACTCTGCAATTTAATGCATCAGTACTAAGAAAATTATTATAATAATATCCTTCAACCTCATATCCTGGAAGAGCCTCTTGGAAGGAGTTAATTGCATCGTTATCATAAGAACTATTGTTAATAGGTACATAAACTTTACTATTCATAATATATGAATTTGCATATGGTTCACCATTAGGACAGTATACTCTATATACTTCATATGGTTCGCCATAGCTATTTAATTGATTTTCAAAAAAGTTAACAACATTTTCAATTGTTATATAAAAAGAGCTATATGATGGAACTTGGCTAATCATGATTTTTTCATGAGATAAAAATTTCGCCCAACAGTCAACATGTTCATGGTAATTTCCCCAAGGATCTTCTANTGTATGATAAGTTTCTACGCCATAATAATCATTCATCATTTGGTCAACATTAAGAGTAGGATTCGCATCATATGGTAGATTTGAGGAGGCTGCTTGATTAATTCCATTAAACATTAAGTTTCCACCATTATGTACAATATCAGAGTCAAAATAATTATAATTCCAATGATAAGCAAGTTGGTATGGAATCGCGTTGTCATTGATTCTATCTGGCCTATCATATTGAAAATCAACAATACCAATTTCATGGTTCCCATCTACAATAAAATATGGTCCATAATTTTTTGTCCAATAAGTATCATGAACATAATTAAGATAGACAATATTATCCATATTTATATTATTATTTTGTAATTCGGTTTGGCATGCAATTTGTAAATTTGATGGAACTAAAATAAATAGTTTAGCTTCTTCAGAAAAATCTTTAATCACTTCCAATGGTAAGCCAAATGAATAGGACATATCAGAGCCATAGCTAATGAATGCTCCTTCAGAAATATCAAATTCCGCAAAAGCTGTTATAGGCCCAATGGGAGGTTCAGTTTGTGAGAATAATTTTCCCATTAATAATGAAGTAAATATTAAAGTTTTCATAATACTCTATTAAATATTAAGTTAAATTTAAACAAATCAAGTTTTACAAGTAAGAAATTCTTACACGTATTTACAGTTTAGTTATTTCTATGCAATTGCATACCAGCGGTAAGCATGTAAATATTGATTTATAGTTACTATAAATTTATTACCTAAATAATGATTGATTTTATTATGAATTTTAGAATTATTATTGTTTGATAATTTGAATAGTAAAACAATTTCACCATTTCTTAAAACAAGTTTTTCAAAAATGTATTTACCAATACCAAATTGAGTCTTAATTAATCATGTTGGAAGTGATTTACATACTTCATTGAAAAATTCAGCATTATTAAGTTCTACTGTTATCGTTTTATTTTTATCTAATTTATTTTGATTCTTTATTTGATTATGCATCATTTTTATTCTTAATCTTATTTGAAATTTCGGTAGGTTTCGATTATGAATAAGTGATTAATCACACTAATTTAGATTAAACTTAATAATCATGAGAAAAAGTNTATTTTATTAAATTTTTAATTATTTTAACAAAATAAGACTCTGAAAGATCAGAGTCTTATTTAAAAGAGAAGATATTTAGTTTATTTTTATTTTTTTTGCTTCAGATATTTTTACTTCTATTATAGGCAATGTAATTTGTAAAATTCCATCCTCCATGTTTGCGTTTATTTTAGTTTTATTTACATTTTTGTTTAATTTAAATGATTTTTCAAATGAACCATAATTTATTTGAGAGTAAATATTTTCATTTATATTTTTAGTATCATTAAATTTACGCTCACCTGAAATTTTCAAAATATTTTCAACTAATTCAATAGTTATATCTTTTTTGCTTAATCCAGCTAATTCAGCAATGATGATATAGTTATCTTTTTGTTTTATAATTTCAAAGTTTGGATTCCAGCTATTATTGATATTAGTTTGATCATTATAAAAATCATCTGTTATTATATTAAACCATTCATTGATATCCTTAAATATAGAAGGTTTATTATCCCATTTTATTAAAGTCATTATTTTTTCCTTTTAGTTTTTAAAAATTAAACTCAAAATAATTTTTACAACTCTTATGCCAAAAAAAGATTGTAGAAAAAATAAGTCAAAATTTACCATGTGAGCGACAAATAGGCATTCTAGGCTGACATTATTACAGTCTAAAGTTCTAACTGCTTTTGATTTTAAAAATTAAATTAATAAGAAAATTATATTTACAGATTGCAGTAATTTTACAGGAATGAATATCTCCAAAATTTATAGGTAAAAGATGAATAAATCATTTTTCAATATTGATCAAAAAACAGTTAATATTTTAAAAGGACTTATTATGGACATGGTTAGGAATGCTAATTCNGGACATACAGGAGGTCCATTTTCTTCGCTTAACTATGTTTATGTTCTTTATAAAGATTTTTTAAAATTTGATCCAAAAAATCCAGAATGGATAGATCGTGACCGTTTTATTATGTCATGTGGACATGAGTCTGCTTTAATCTATTCCATATTAACTTTGATTGGATGGTTAGAAGTAGATGATCTAAAAAAATTCAGGCAATTACATTCAAAAACTCCAGGTCATCCTGAAAGAGGCTTAACTCCTGGTATCGATTCTACCACAGGGCCTTTGGGTCAAGGCGTGGGTAATGCTGTAGGAATGGCGATTGCTGAAGCAGTCTTAAGAGAAACATATGGACAAAAACATATAAATCATTTTACTTACTTTTTGCATAGTGATGGAGATATTCAGGAGCCAGTAGCTATTGGTTCTATTGCGATGGCAGGGCATTGGGGATTAAATAAATTGATTGGCTACTATGATGCTAATGATATTCAAATATCAGGTGATGTTTCTCGGTCTGATAGCACAGATTATGTAGCTTTGTATAAGTCGAATGGTTGGCATGTTCAAGAAGTTGATGGAAATGATAGAGAAGCTATAAGTGATGCTATAAGAATTGCGCAGATGGAGATTGAAAAGCCATCAATTATTATTGGATATGGTGTAATTGCTGTCGGTTGCTCATCAATGGAAGGAATGGCTGATACTCATGGTGCGCCACTTCCACCTGAAGAAATTTATGCTACAAAACAAAAATTAAATTTAAATCCTGATAAGTACTTTGACTTGCCTAATGAAGTAATAGATGAATTTAGAAAAGGGTTTGGTTTTGCCTCAAGAGAGGTAGAAAGCTGGCATTCTACATTGAAGAAATCATTGAATAATAAAGAATTTTCAAAAAAATGGAATACTTCATTTAATCATAATTTACCAGAATTTAATATACCTAATTTTGAGTCAGGTAAAGTTATTGCTACGAGAAAAGTTTGGGGAAGTATGATTGAGGCGATTGCAGCTGTCCATCCAACCTTCACAGGAGGTTCTGCTGACTTAGAGCCGTCAAATGTTACTGGTGGATTTGCAAAAATGGTTGGTGATTTCAATAAANATTCTCAAAAAAATAGAAATTTTGCTTTTGGTGTTAGAGAATTTCCAATGGGTGCAGTATTAAATGGGATTATGCAGCATGGTGGATTAAAGTCTTTTGGAGCAACTTTTTTTGTGTTTTCTGATTATGAACGTCCCGCGATAAGAATGAGAGCCCTACAAAATTTACCTGTTGTTTCAGAATTTACTCACGATTCATTTTGGGTTGGTGAAGATGGNCCAACTCATCAACCGATTGAGCATATTATGGCATTTCGCTGCATGCCAAATATTAATGTTTTACGGCCTGCGGATGCAAATGAGGCAGCAATTTTAATTAAATATGCATTTGATCAGGATAAAACTCCATCAATGTTATTATTAACTAGACAGGGATTACCTGTTTTAGATCGTAATACATTTCCTGCTGCAGAAANNGTATTAAAAGGCGGTTATGTGATTGATGACGNAGAAAAACCTGATATTATTATTATAGCAACAGGCTCAGAAGTTAATACAGCAATCGAAGCTAAGAAACTGATTACAGATAAAAAGGTTAAAGTTGTTAATTTAGCCTGCTGGGAACTTTTTGAAAAGCAACCTGAAGAATATAAAAAATCGGTCTTAGGCGATGATAAAGTATTTAAGGTCTCCTTAGAAGCAGGAGTGACATTCGGTTGGGAAAAGTATACAGGAAGGAATGGGTTGAATATTGGGATTAATAGGTTTGGAGAGTCTGCACCGGGTAAAGACTTAGCTTGTTTTTTTGGATTTACACCTGAGGAAGTTGCAAGAACCATAAAAAAAGCTATTTCTTAGATTANATAATCTAAAATCCGCATATAAAAAAATTATTAAGTTAACAGTTCTGCAAAAGATATTTTTTTTAGTTTTAATTTAGAAAGGTCTATTTCGTGAAATGGAACCGAACCTCATTTGAGGAATCTGTAAAAATAAATTGTAAACCTCATACTAGTAATGTAATTATTGAACTTGTGAAATTTACAGAAACAAGTTCGGGTATACCGGCATGGGGTAAAGGAGAAGGTTATGGAACTATGACNTTTAAGTGTGATTCTGATGATTATGGAATCGTCCCTCTATTTCTAATTACAACTAATGGACAAATTAAATTTCAATTGAATTATCTTAGNAATAAGGTTAAGAAAAAAGAAATTATAAGAGATTACCAATTAAAATTAGAATCTAATTTTATGTTAGATTTTGATGAAGAATATTATCCTTCAGATGTTTTTCACGATGTTAGTGAGTTATTTGTGATGAAAGCTGATATAGATAAATTTAAGCACACTATCAAAGGAATTTCAGATAGGCTTTACCAATAAAGTTTTAGTTGAATATTATTTATTTATTTATTTACAACTTTAGATGATTAATTTTTTAATTAATTTCCTTTACTTTTTTATACAATATACCCTTATTTTTTAATGATGTATTTATCCATATTCTTTAAACAAATATTTAAAATAAGTATATTTTTAATTTTTTCAATGTTCAGTTATAGTTTTAGTCAATCAGAAGCTGAGCCTGGAGATATTATTATAACAGAGATCTTTACAAGATCAAATGGTAATATTCCTGATTATATTGAAGTATATAACCGAAGCTTATTTTCTCATAGTTTATTTGGTTGGAAAATTTCAATATATGGTACTGANTATACACTAAATAATAGTGCTAGTATTGATGCCTTGAATTTATCTCCATTTAATTATTTAATTATAACTGGACGTGATGGTTATTTCACGGATGAAGACATGCANTTGCATATTGCAATAGGCGACGAACGTTTAGATANTGAAAGCGAAGAGTATAACTCTGGCTTCGCTTCATTTGTTGCAAATAATGGAGAGTATATAAATATTGAAAATGCTGTTTGGGCACCATTTGCTCTTTCGCATTCTAGTTCTGAAATTAAATTAATCAATGATAATAATATTGTAATTGATTTCCTTCCATATAACTCTACCGAATACCAAACTGGTGGAAATTACACTGGACATTCTATTGAATTAACAAATGAAATAACTTCATCATCACCAACAATCACATTTGACCCTTTAATAGGACATTTACCAGAATTCTGGGAATATTCTAAACATTCTAGACCTTTTATGTTTTCTAGCGACGGATTATACAATACAGATAATTATTTCATGGAATTTGGTTCACCCGGAAAAAGAAATTATCTTAAAAGTGTTATCACAGTTACAAATCTACAATGTGGTCCTGATCCTAATGGTAGTGAGTTTTGTACTTCACCAGGAGCATCTTGTGTCAGTCAAAATGAAGAATATAATGAATATGATGTATGTATAAATTACCACGGTGATGATATTGGAGAATATTGGGAATTTTATGAAAATTCCCAAATAGGATTATGTTGGTATGAATGTGAATGGTCTGAAACAACTGATAATCTGAATATGAATATAGACAATCCTATTTATAACATATATCACGATCGAATACCTGGTGGCACAAAATCTCTTGTTTTCGATGCTAATCAAAGTGATTCTAATGAGGGTGATGAAATAGTCAGTTATAAATGGTACAAAAATGGAAATGTATTTCAAAATGGAATGAATATTGAATCTGAATTTGCACAAGGTGCACATGAACTAGTATTATTAGTTAAAAATGAAGATGATATATGGGCAGTAGATACTTTTAATTTTGAAGTAAAAGAGCCGAATAAGGAGCCATCGCCAATAATAAGTGTAGATGCTACAGAATATGTTGTAGCTCATAATGGGGACCCTGCTCCGGCAGCAACTGGAATAACATTAAGTGGTGTAAATTCTTGTGATTGTAATGATTATATAAGATATGAATTTTTACGTAATGGATTTATTATTAATGATGATAATTATAATTGCTCTTGTGAGCCAACTGAAGATAATCCGGTAGATTGGGTAGATTACTTAACTAATAAATGTGAAAATTTAAAT
>NZIV01000068.1 GCA_002689995.1 Fidelibacterota bacterium | reverse complement strand
ATACACAGTAAAAAATCTTAACCCAGTGCAAGGTAGCTTAAAAATATTAGCATATGAATATGCAAGCACTTCATTTGTTTTTTTAGTAGCCGCATAAAAAGAAAGAGGGGCATCAGTATTTTCAGATTCTTTTAGAGGAAAAGAATTACTAGAGCCATAAACTGAACTGGTGGAAGCAAAAATTAAATGCTTTAAATTAATTTTTTTTGAAGCTTCTAAGATATTAAAAAAACCAATTATATTATTCTCAACGTATGTCTCAGGATATTCAATTGAATGCCTTACTCCTGCCTGAGCAGCTAGATTAATAACAACATCATATTTGCATTTATCAAAATTTTTTTTCAATTCAGTTTTTTTTGTAATATTAATCTTGAAAAAATTAAATTTTTTATTCTTTTTAAGAATTCTTAATCTATCTTTTTTTAATTTAATATCATAATAAGAATTTAGATTATCAAGGCCATACACATTGTACTGATTTGAATTTAAAAGCCTTTGACATAAATGAAACCCTATGAAACCAGCACATCCAGTGACAAGTACCTTTTTTTTTGTTTTGTACATCAAATTATTTATATTTTTTAGATAGGAAGTCTGTTATACACTAAATGTGCTAAAGAAGAAATATTTTCATCAAGTATTGGCTAATAATAAGAAGTTAAACAGGGAACTCTTGTCTATAAGAGAGTTTTCTACAATTAAACAGGTAGGTTCCTATATTGATTACTATCCCACAAATACAACAACAAAAAAGTTTGTTGATTTAGGATGTGGAGATAAACATTTAGAAAACGTAGTAATTAAAAATGGTTTTAATTATGTTGGCTACGATATAAATGATATTGATTTTGAATGTGATAAATTTCCACTTGAGGACAACAGTGTAGAAATAACAGTTAGTTTAGCTGTATTAGAACATATACAAGATCCTAGCAATTTTCTATCTCAGTGCTATAGAATTTTAAAACCTGGAGGATTAATATTTCTTTCTACTCCTAATTTTTCTCTAAGTTATAAGTTTTTTTATGATGACCCAACTCATGTAAGAGCCTATACTCCAAACTCATTAAAAACGTTATTACAAATGTTTAACTTTAAAAAAGTAGATATTTTTCCTGCTTTGAGATGTAAGCCTAAATGGTACTATACAGGAAGAAATAGGTTTTTTAAGGCTTCTAAATTACTTCCTTTCAGAGGAGATAATAAATATGCACCAGAATTCCTAAAAGGTAAAACTTCTGGAATATTTGGCGTTGGAATAAAGTAATAATCAAATGTTTAATANTGGTTGCGGGGGTAGGATTTGAACCTACGACCTTCAGGTTATGAGCCTGACGAGCTACCAGACTGCTCCACCCCGCGTAAAATTATAGTCTGTAGATTGGGTGAACCTATCTTTAATATTTAGATATGTCAATTATCGGTTAATGCGTCCTTATTGTAAANNCTTTTGATAANNAACCATAAAAGGTTATGACTTCNTTAAGCTCAGNTAAAGATCATTTAATNTTACTGAATATATCTAACAACTTTCCGTGAATGTATTTGTTGGAAGCGATTACTCCTTTTATGGAAGAAAATGGATTTNTTATCGATCCTTTAATTATATAATGTCTTCCACCTGAGTTTTTAATTAAATGTGCTCCAGCAAAGATATCCCATAGCTTATCATCAGGATTTATATATGCATCAATTCTTCCAGACGCTACATACGCCATTTCTAAATTTGCTGACTCAAAAATTTTTATTCTTCTTGTAATTGGTGGAGCAATTTTTTTTATAATATTTTCAATTTTATTTCGATTTATTTTATTTGAAGATTGATTACAGTTAATAGAAATAACTGCATCNCCTAATTTTTTAANTTTTGAGGTATTTACCTTTTTACCATTCAGAGTTGTCCGTTTACCATCAGTAAAAAATAATTCAGATCTATTTACATCATATATACCAGCAGCAATATCGTTATTTTTTTGCAAAATACTTACTGAATTTGCAAATATTGGTATTTGTCTTACTTGATTAGTTGTTCCACATATTGGATCAATAATCCATATATTACATTCACTGTAATTTTTTTGTATTTCATTTNTTTTTAAACTTTCTTCACTGATGATTGTATCGTTTGGAAAGTATTCCTTAATAGACTTAAATAAGAAATTATTTACTTTTATATCAAGTTCCGATGTATACCCTTTGTTAGGTTTATAGCTCCTAAATTTATTTTGCTTATAGTTTATATTTTTCTCTATCAATAAAAGAAGTCTTTGTAAGAATAGTTTTCTTTTGTTCATTTATTGTAATATNCTAAATGCAATCTNCTGTAAGAATTTGATCCTTTTTTATATTTTTTTTAGCCTTTTGTCCCACAATTGAAAAATAAAATTCCGGGTTTATACCATCTTGATTACTGGAAACAACAGTTCTAATCATTTTNTCTAATATTTTTTCACCNNCTTTAATNTCGCACAAAGCNATAAATTTTTTTTGAAGTACATTCTTTAATGTTGTTTCNGATTCTTGAAGAATTTTAATTTTTGAACCCATGGCCTTNACAAGATTATTTGACAGNTTNATCAATTTTTCAAAATCATCAAATTCTAANCTGGCTGATTGATCTGGACCGCTCATTTGCTTATTTAGAGTAACATGTTTTTCAATNACATTAGCTCCTAAAGCTACTGACCCTAATGTNCCTTCGAAACCTATTCCATGNCCTGAAAATCCAACNTCTTTATTNAACATCTCTTTCATAACATTTATAACATTTAAGTTTTTATCCTCCAAAGGACAGGGATAAGCTGATGTACAATGAAGGAACATCATGGGACAATTCTTATTATCAAATATTCTATTAGTAATATTCATTTGATCATAAGATGTCATACCAGTACTTATTAATGTAGGAATATTCTTAGATGCTATATATTCTAAGAAATGATAATTAGTAGCATCAACACTTGCAACTTTTATAACTGAAGCATTATTTTCGACTAAAAAATCAACTGACTTTTCTTCCCATGGACTNACNATAAATTCTAATTTCTTTTCCTTAGAATATGTAATTAGTTCTTTGTATGTATCATCATTAAACTCAAGTCTTTTATCCGGGTATGTCCAAGTACCAAAGGCTTTGTTTTCAGTAGGAATATCATTTTCATTTTTACTTAAGTATCCTGTCGGATCAACCAGTTTAGTATTAGGATCCACTAAATAATCTATATTCCTTTTTTGAAATTTTACTGCATCAGCACCTGCTTTAGCAGACAAATCAATCATTTTTTTTGCCAAATCCACTTGACCATTATGATTAATGCCTATTTCAGCAATAAAATAAGGGGATGCACCTTTTTTTAAATATTTTTCCTTGAAACTCATTAAATATTAAAATTATTAATATTATTTTAAAAAGATTAATTTATTATCTATTTGAATATTCATGTTAATATNATNNCATAANCCATTTTAATACATCAAGAAAATCATGAACTAATTTCAAATTTATCNGAAAGTTAGATTAACAATGAAAAAAAGTAAAGATTTTTATCAATATGTTACTTCAAAAACTCCTTTTCGAATATCATTGGGNGGTGGAGGTACAGATTTNCCAAACTACTCTAAAATTAGAGGAGGTGAACTTTTAACTGCAGCTATTAATCAATATTGTACAGTATCATTATCCTCTCGTCCTTTAGACAATAATGTTCTTGTACAGACTACTAAAGTAGAATTTAGGAAATCAACTAAAGACATAAAACATGAAATTATTAGAGAAACATTAAGATATTTTAAGTTAGATAATGCCCTTCAATTATCAACATTCACTTCAATCCCAACAAGGACTGGTTTGGGTTCGTCAAGTACACTTATTGTAGGATTAATTTGTGCAATAACAAAAATGAAAAATATTAAAATATCTAAAAGAGAGATTGCTANGCTAGCTTATAAAATNGAGAGGNAAATCTTAAATTTGAAAGGAGGTATTCAAGATCAATATATTTCANCTTTTGGAGGAATTCAAAAAATAAAGGTAAGTAAGACTGGTATAGTCAATTTAAAAACAATAAACATAAGTCCGAAAGTACAAAAAATATTAAATAGTGGATTAGTAATGATTTATTCTGGAAAACAGAGAAATTCTTCAAGGATAATAAAATCAATAAAGGATGATCAATCTAAAGTAATTGAAGTATTTGATGAAATAAAAGAGTTAGGAAAAAAATCGTATAACTATCTTATTAATGGAGATATTGAAATGATTGGTAAAATAATGAATAAACATTGGGAACTTAAAAAAAAATTATCGTCTAACATGTCTTCCTTTGAGTTAGATAAGTCTTATAAAGAATTAAAAAAATATGGCTCTCCTGGAGGTAAAATAGTAGGAGCAGGTGGCGGTGGTTTCTTCATGATGGCTGTTAATGAAAATAAAAAAAGATATTTAAAGAAGTTAAATGAAAACGGTTATCGTATTTTGGATTGGAAGTTTGATTTTAATGGCACACATATTATTGATAAAGGTTAAAAAATGTTAAAGAAAAATGAAATAGGTATTGTACAAGGTAGACTATCAAAAAAAATAAGAAATCTTATTCAAGCATTTCCGAGAGATAATTGGGAAAAAGAATTCTTTGTTGCTGAAAGATTAGGCTTTGACGGTATTGAGTTTATTTTCGATAACCTGAATAACCCAATATTGACAAAAAAAGGTAAGGAAAAAATCAGGAGTATTTTAAATATTTCTAAAACAAAAATATTTTCAGTTAATTGTGATTACTCTATGTTTAATCCTTTGTTTGGCAAAACTGTCGTTAAATCGACAGCCGTTATAAAGGAAGTTATAAANTCTTGTGCTGAATTAAATATACCTAAAGTAGGTTTATCTTTTGAAGATAATAGTTCTATATTAGATTTAAAAAGTTCAAGAGAAGCAATTCAAGCTCTTAGATCAATTACAAATTATGCAAAAAGATTTGGAATAATGATAACTCTAGAAACATCACTAAGTGTAATAAATATAAAAAAATTAATAAATGAGGTTGGTAGTAAAAATTTAAAAATTAATTTTGANACAGGAAATAGTTGTTCACTTGGGGAAGATACACCAAAAGCTATTTTAGAATTAAACAGCTTNATCTATAGTATACATGTTAAGGATAGAACAAAGCTCTTCGGAACAACAGTACCCCTTGGAACTGGAGATGTAGATTTTAATTCGTGTTTTAGATCGTTAAAAGAAATAAATTTTGAAGGAGTAATTGTAATTCAAGGTGCAAGAGGGAAAAATGATATTGATACCGCAAAGAAATATCTTAAATTTGTTAAAAAGCTTTTGAAAGAAAATTAAAATTGAGTTCAAAATCAAAACTTACAGGTAAACTNGCATTGGTAACAGGTGTTACTGGTGATATAGGATTAGCAATAACCGAAAGTCTATTAAATAATGGCGTTAAGGTATTAGGAATATCATTAAATAAAAAAAAACAAAATAATATNTTACGAAAATTTAAGAGNTATAAAAATTCNCTTTACNTAATAAATTTTAACTTAGAAAAAATTGATCAAATTGAAAAATTATGTATGAAAATNAAAAAAANNCATGGAGTTCCAGATATNATTGTAAATAGCGCAGNNGAATTTNACTATAACAAGCTTGAAAGNAATTCTTTGANTAAAATAANAAATAATTTTAATTTAAATGTTATTTCAGCAATACTAATATNTAAGTCATTTATAAAGGATNTAAAAAAACNAAAGTGGGGAAGAATAATTAATATTTGCTCTTCGAGTGCATACAATGGAGGAGGGACATCTGGTCATTGTGTGTATAGTGCAACAAAGCATGCTTTGTTGGGGTTCTCACGAGCACTTGATGAGGAAGTTCGTACGTCAAATATAAGAGTTGGAACTATTTCCCCCGCAGGAGTAAAAGGAAATATGACAAAAAAAAGATACGATATAAAACAATCATCGCTTATGGAGCCAAGTGAAGTTTCAGATGCAGTAAATTACTTAATAAACTCTGATGGCAATGGAATAATATATGAAATGCGTATCTGGAGAATGAAAAGATAAAATATACAGCAATGGTAAATAAAAATATTTTTANCCTTAAGGGAAAAAAAAGTCTTATTACCGGGGGTGGAGGTTTACTTGGACCAGAACACGCTATCGCTCTTGCCAATCAAGGCTCGGAGGTATTTTTAATAGATATAGATAAGCAAGGTCTGGATAAAGGATCTGAAAGAGTCAAAAAAGCAAANAAATCAGCTAAAGTTGAAACATTNCANATTGATCTGAAAGATGAGTCAGAGCTTAAAAGTCTAAAAAATTTTTTAATAAATAAAAATGTTCATATCGATATCTTAGTTAATAATGCCGCNATAAACCCTAAAATGGATGCTTCTAATAATAGCTCTGGAAAGGTAGAAGACTACAAGTTAGACAATCTAAGAGAAGAAATTGAAGTAGGTTTAATTGGAACATTTTTGTGTTCAAAGATATTTGGCTCTGCAATGGCAAAGAAAAAATCTGGTGTAATAATAAATATTGCTTCAGACTTAGCAATTCTTGCTCCAGATCAGAGAGTATATTCAAAAAATAATAATATTAATACTGTAAAGAATTTCAAACCTATAGGTTACCCTATGGTAAAGTCGGGCATGCTAGGCCTTAANAGATATTTAGCAACTTACTGGGCTCACANAGGAATTAGGGTTAATTGTCTGGTACCTGGTTCTGTAAAAAACAAACAAACAAAAAAATTAATAAAAGAAATTGAAAGTAGAATTCCTTTATCTCGTTTGGCAAAAAAAGAAGATTATCACGGATCAATTGTTTTTTTAGCTTCAGATGCTAGCGCTTATATGACTGGACAGATATTAGTGGTAGACGGCGGAAGAAGCATTTGGTAAAAAATNTAATGGATAAATCTAAAATAAGTTTNCCATCAAATTATTTTNCNGAAAGNTCAAATACTATTGCNACNCTTTCTAAACAAGAAGAAAAAATTAATAGNATTGTGAATGGNATTTTNGATACTTTGCAAAGTAATGGNAAATTATTAATTGCTGGAAATGGAGGTTCTTNNGCTGATGCCGAACACTTTGCTGGAGAGCTAGTCTGCACTTATAAAAACCCAAAAAGATATGGTTTTCCAGCAGTTTCGCTGAGTAGTAACAGCGCATCATTAACTGCATGGGGGAATGATTTTGGTTTTGAAACTCATTTTGAACGTCAGGTAGAGTCTCTAGGACAGCAAAATGACGTGCTTTTTTTGATATCTACTGGTGGGGGGGACATAGAAAAAGGCTTGTCAGTAAATCTAATTAAAGCAGCCAATAAGGGTATAGAAAAAAAGTTAAAAATATTCTCTCTTATTGGGAAGTCAGGTGGAGAACTCGAAAAAATCTCAGATGAATACATAAAAGTAAAATCTAATGTTACATCCCATATTCAAGAAGCTCACATAGCTATAATACATTACATATGTGAGTCACTTGATAATCTTGGAAGTAATTAACAAGGATGATTATGAATAATAAAAACCATAAAATTGAAATATATGCTGATGGTGCAACCACAGAAGAAATAAATAAACTGAAAATTTTATCTATTGATGGGTATACATTCAACCCTTCACTATTTAGAAAGAATAAAGCTGATGATTACATTGGGCATTCAAAAAAAATACTAGCATTAATACCCAATAAACCTGTTTCTCTTGAAGTTATCGCAGATACAAATGATGAAATGATAGAGCAAGCTTTAAAACTAAATAAATTAGCTTCAAATGTATTCGTTAAGGTTCCAATTACTAATACAAAAGGTATATCTACTCTTCCTGTACTTGATAGGCTTTGTAAAGAAAATATTAAAATGAATATAACTGCTATATTTACAATTGATCAAGTTAGGGAAATTCTAGAAACAATAAAAGAAACAAATACCATTATATCTGTTTTTTCAGGAAGATTATTTGATATTGGCCTTGATGCAGTTAAATTAACAAAAGAAATTTCTGAACTCACACATGCCAATAGCAACTGTAAAGTACTCTGGGCAAGTACAAGAATGGTATATGACTATATTAATGCTCAAAATGCAGGTTGTGACATCATTACCATGAGCTATGAATTCATAACAAAAATGGATTTATTCAATAAATCCCCAGAGGAGTATTCATTACAAACTGTCCAAACATTTTACAAAGACGCTATTGATGCAAAATACAGTTTTTAATTTGAACTTGTTACAATTTCACTTTATTCCAATTTTAAAAAAAAATAATTTATTTCTTGATCGAGATGGGATTATTAATAAAGCGATAATTAGAAATAAAGAAATATCATCGCCTAGAAGCTATGAAGAATTTATATTATATGAAGATCTTAAAATACTTAATGATAGCTTAATAGAAAACAATTTTAATAAAATAGTTATAAGCAATCAACCAGACATAGAAAGAGGTACTATAGATTTAGAATTAATAAAAAAGATAAATCAATTAATTTATAAAGAAATCAATGTAAACTCTATTTATATATGTCCACATACGAATGATAAAATGTGTAAATGCAGAAAACCAAATACTGGATTAATTGAAGAATATTTTAAGAAATATCAAAGATTAGGTAAAAATTTCTTTATAGGTGACACCATAAAAGATCTTAAATGCTCAAAAACTCTTTCTATTCCTTTTATCTTAAGAAAAACTCAATATAACAAAAATTTAGTTAACTGTTCAGATTTTGCAATTGATAGTTTAAACGATTTGAAAAATATTTTTTACAATAATCTCTAAAAAAAAGATTTAAGAATCATCTTCTGTCAGTTATGACTTGTTTCAACAATACAAATAATGTAAATCAACTTTAATATGAATAAGCGTAATAATCACATTGCCTTCATACCAGCAAGAAAGGGGAGTAAGGGGTTTCCAGGAAAAAATAGTAAGCTATTTGTTTTTACCGCAAATTTTATTAAAAAAAGTAAATTATTTGATAGAGTAATTGTATCAACAAATGATGAAGCAGTTAAAAGAAAAGCAACAATAAGTAATTTTGAGATACATAATAGGAAAAATAAATATTCAACATCTACTTCATCTATAAAATCATCAATTCTTTCAGCTATTAATGAACTAAATATTAATGAGAATGATATAATATGGTTATTTTATATACCCATAATCTATAAAGATTTAGTAGATTTTAAAAAAGCAAAAAAAATAATATCTAAAAAAAATGTAAATAGCTTGTTGAGTTTTGTGAAAGATAATATTCATCCCTATCATTTTTGGAAATTTGATCGAAATAAGAAAACAATTAAGCAATATTTTAAAAATAATATTTATAGAAGGCAAGATTTGCCTGCAGCATTTAGATATTATCATTATTTATGTTGCTTTAAGGTTAAAGAAGTTAAAAATCTAAATGAAGAATTGATAAATAATAAAACCTTCCCTTTAATATTAGATTTAAAGACTTCTGACAAACTGATTGAAGTGGATACGCACATAGATTATATTAAATGGAAAAAATTTTATGAAATTAAATAAACCAAAGATCAAGAATTCAAATAAGCTTTACAAAGAAGCAATAAAATACATCCCATCAGGTACTCAATCCTTTAGTAAAGGGGTTACGCAATTTGTAAATGGATTTGCTCCAAAATATCTAGATAAAGGCAAAGGAGCATATACATGGGATGTTGATAATAATAAATACTTAGATTATGTGATGGGCTGCCATCCACTTGTACTTGGATATGCTGATAAAGATATAAATAGAGCAGTAAAAGATCAACTAGACAAGGGGTCAACATTTAGCTTGATGAATAAACTTGAATTAGATGTAACAAAAAAACTTATTGAAGTTGTACCGTCTGCTGAAATGGCAAGATTTGGTAAAAATGGCGCAGATGCAACAACCATTGGAGTGCGTGTTGCAAGAGCTGTTACTAAAAGAGATCATATAGCCTACTGTGGTTATCATGGATGGCATGATTGGTATATTGCCAATACTGATTTAAATGATGGCATACCTAAATTTAATAACAAATTAGCACATTCATTTAATTATAATGATTTGGACAGCCTTGAAAAAATTTTTAAGAGACTACCAAATAAAGTAGCAATAGTGATAATGGAACCTGTGGCTGTATCAGAACCAAAATGTTTCTCTAGTTCTATTTGCAAAAAAACATCCTGTAAGATAAAATGTCAAAACACTTTCTTACATGAAGTTCAAAAAATGGCAAAACATTATGGTGCATTGCTTATGTTTGATGAAATAATAAGTGGATTTAGATTTAGCCTCGGTGGAGCTCAAGAACTTTTTGGTGTTACACCAGATTTAACTTCATTTGCAAAAGCTATTTCCAATGGTATTCCTTTATCAGCAATTGTAGGAAAAAAAGATTACATGAAAGTATTAGATAAAACCTTTTTTTCTTTTACTTACGGAGGAGATTGTCTAGGCCTAGCTGCAGCAGATGTATGTATTCCAAAAATAAAGAACAAAGATGTTCCTGGTCATTTAAATAAGGTAGGAAAAATTCTTAAAGATGGAATTAATAAATCTGCCTGTGATCATGGACTTACAGACTATTTTGAATGTATTGGATATCCTTGCAGAACTATCCTAGCAATCAAAGGTAACAAAAAAAATAACGACCTTCATCTAAAATCATATATTCAGCAAGAGCTTTTTCGTAGGGGTATTTTGTGGACAGCATATCATGCAATTTCTTGGTCACATAAAAGGAAAGATATAGAATATACCATTAAAGCATTTGATGAAGTATTTGAGAAAGCAAAAAAAATTATTAATAATAATAAGTCTGTAAAATACTTAATTGAAGGAGAATCAGTCAAACCTGTATTTAGAAAAGTTTCTGATTTTAACTCATATATTATCAAAAATAAATGATAACATAGCTATTTAAAATATTTACTTCATAATTTATTTATATTTAAAAATATTTGTAATTTCTACTAACGATCTATTTAAATCTGATGAATAGTTAAAAAGTGTTTTTCCAATATATTTTTTTAGGACAATATTTTTTTCTAATTTGATATCTTGTTTTTTTACAATTAAAATTCCATCTATTACAGAAATTTTAATTAAATCTTCATCTTCATAAAATATTTTTCCAATAAACCACGGGTGCGTAAATTTTTTTATTTTTTTATAATATGAGTTAAACAAAGTTAATTTTAAATCTTTATATTTATATTTAATGAAACAAAATGCTCCAGGATATGGTTTAGAACATGCTTTTATGAATAAATCTATATCCTCCCCTTTCCAAGTCCAATTAATTACACCAGATATATCAGTATAAAACCTTGGAAGATACCAACCTTTAGTTATATTTTGATTTATAGATTTAAAATCTTTACTTAGAACAATGTTATTTACGAAAATTTTAATTAAAGATTTATAAATTAAATTTGTATGTTTAAGATAATCTATAGGCAACATTTTTCCTTTAAGTTTCTCTTTTTTGCTTTGTATTAAAATTTGCCCAGTATCCACTCCCTCATCCAAAATATGAATAGTAGCGGCACAAAATTTCTTTTTATTTAAAATTCTATAAGTAAAGGTACCTCCTCCTTTTTCTTCAGGCAATAAAGATGGGTGAAGATTAAAAATTTTATTTCTAAATTTATCTATAATTTCTTTTTTAAAAATAAACCTTGAAGAGAGAGAAAAAATATAATCAATTTTATGTTTCCTTAAAATTGAATTTCCTATTTTAGAATTTAAGTCATCAATATAATAAACATCTGTTTTTTTTTCTAATTCAAAAATATTTCTGTACAAATCTAAATCATTTTCAGAGTTTTTAATATCCCTCAAATGAAATTTTTTTTTATGACTTATTATTATAGGTTTTGAAAGTTTATTTTTTATGAATTCGTCAAATAGACAATTCAAATGATACCCATGTCCAACTAGAGCAAATTTTGAGTTTTTGTTTATTTTAAATCTCATATAAGAGAATTAGTGTAATTTTCATAAATGATAAAGTGATATTTTTAAACATCACAGATGTTTCGTTGTACTTCTGTACTACAGATATTGTGTCTTATGATTTTTTCATTAGGTGGAATTGTACTGTCTCTTTTTAAAATATTAAACACCGAAGATTTAAGACATTTCTTAAGAGTTGCTTTTGTGACCTTTTCAGAAATTATTTTGTAAGAATTTCCCTTCTTTCTTGGCATCTTCATCAATCTGAACAAATTGTAATTTTACAAGGTGCTAGATAACTATATTCATCAACATCATAACTATATTTAGGACTAAACCAACCAGTGTGTTTGTTCTCGTTAATCATTCTTTATTTTTTCGCTTTTGATTTTTTACTAACTTGTTTGGCACAAAATTCAGAGAATGCAGATAGAAGTTTAAAGTACACACTATCTATAGTGTTTGTACCGGTAATTTCACTTCCAATATCTACAAAGTGAAGATTAACTTTCCCTAAAATTACAATTATCTAATAGTAGAAACTTATTGTTCATTGACTGTGTTGAAAAAACCTGGTACGTAAAATAAAATAATTTATTGTAGTGATAAGAAAAAAAGTAAAATTTCCAAAAAAGAAAACTCACAATGAAATGATTTCTTTTTTTAAAGATTTAAATCTTGAAAAGCAAATCAATAAGAATCACTCACTTGACATAAATTTATTAAAGAAATCATTACCTTATCCTCCAGATATGAGTGATTTATACAGAATTTATGAGTTCATTACTTTGAACAAAAGAACCACAATATTAGAGTTTGGGTCTGGCTGGTCAAGCTTAATAATGTCTTTAGCTTTAGGTGAAAATCTAAAAAAACATAAAAATGATATAAAAGATCTAAGAAGGAATAATCCTTTTGAATTATTTGTTGTCGATAATGAAAATAAATATTTGTCAGTTAGTAAAAAAAGAATTCAAGATTATAAGAAAATTAATAAAAATAAAATATTATCAAAAGTAAATTGGTTATTTTCTGAAGTAAGCATGACTTTGTTTGAAGGAAGATTTGCAACAGAATATAAAACTCTGCCTCTATGTAATCCTGACTTTATTTATTTGGATGCTCCTGATCAATTTAATATCAAAGGAAAAATTAATGGTTTTAATATAGGTCATAATGACTTAATGCCAATGTGCTGCGACATTCTCAAAATTGAACATTTCCTAGTTCCTGGAACTATTATATTAATTGATGGAAGGGGTGCAAATGCACAATTTTTAAAATATCACTTTAAGCGTAACTGGATTTTTATATATGAGAAAATTTTTGACCAGTATGTATTATATCTTGATGAAAAATCAATAGGACCTCTTAACGACAGACAATTAAAATTCTATAAAAGCTAACTCGCTATTAATATTTTCTTTATTTTTGATATACTGGTTATGAAGAGGTATCTTAATAAAAATATCTTAAGTCTTAAACGCATGAATAATTTTTGTAAAATATTAGCCCTATAATTACTTAAATATTCAAAAATAGAGTCGCTTATATTATCTAGACTTTTTGAGTTTAAATCATATTTAAGAATCCCTCGCATGTCTTGAAGGTCTTTTTCACTTATCTTTCCCCTAAACTCTGTTATATTTTCAATAAAATCATAATCAGCGTCTAGACCATAATAATTCATTAAATCATTGGGATAACCTAGCCGATTTAAAGTGTGATAATTGTGATCAAATATCTTATCTCCATAATTATTTATTAAATACATTTTTTGTTTTTTATTTAGCATAAAATTTTGAACTCCATATTCTTTTTGATAAAAATTTTCATTCAAATCTATTTGGTCATGAAAACTTTCTCTTATAAAAAATTTCTTATAACGATCTACAAATATAATTGGTTTATTAAGTATGTTAATGTCTTGAAATGCAGTGGTTCCTAAGCTAATTACAAATTTTGAATATTTTAGTATTTTATAAAAATCATTATCTTCAACAACTTTTAATTTCATATTAATTACTTCCCATGATTCTTTTCGACTATCATATGAAGAAATCTTTCTTTTTTGTCTATCTGTTGGATGTAATTTTAACATTAAATTAAATGGTTTTTCTAATAATATGTCTGTAATTTTTTTATAAGACTCTAATACATGTGGAAACATGCTTGCTGGATTGGGTGGCAAAAACATAATTAGTTCTTTATTTAAATCAAGCCCATACTTTTCGTAGAAAAAAATTTTGTCTTTTTTTTCTTCTTTTGTTGTTTGACAATATTGAACAGATCCTGTGATTTTAAAATTATCAGATTTAAATATTTTCTTTATCTTTTTCTTTTTGATACTTTGGCTATATATATTATTGATAATTTCATTATGTAGATAAAGTTGATTAGGTAAATATTTAGCAAAACAGATCTCCAGATTAGCTGGATTTTGATGAGATATTAGTATCTTATCCTGATATCTAATGTAAGCCAAAAAATAATCCATGCCTCGAAAAGCTCCTGTAATTATGATGTCATGATCTTTGATTAACTTATCTAAATGTCCAAAAGAATTTATCCAAATAGCGTTAGCTTCTTTAAAATCTTTATCATCTTTAAAACTCTCTGAAATACATGGAAATTTTGAAAAATAATTTCTCTTTCTTGCATCATCTTTAATCAAGCCTTCAGTAAATACAGCGTATGTAACCAAACAATTCTTATTCCTTCTAAGCTTTCTAACTAATTGTATGTCAGTTTTTTCAAATCCAATGTATAACCAATATGTTAAAATTAGAAATTTCTTTCTTATAACTGGTTTATTCTTGATTTTAGATTTCATAGTAACTTATTAGCAGCTATGTTTATTTGTTAATTTTATTTTATAACATATTATTTTGTTACACTATATATGTTATAAATTATAAAAATACTTAAGAAATAATTACTAGGCTTAATTCTAAAATGGAAATTAAAAAACACAAAGATATAATTAGTTATGAGAAGATACAAATAGAAAGATCAAGGCAAAAATTTGATTTTTGTAAGGTGTCCTATAACGATGTTAGTCGTTGGCAAAAAATTATTAAAGAAGATTTAAAAAAAAATCATTTAAATTTTAGAATATGCTGTCTAGGTACAAGATCCGGGAAAGAAGTAGATTTATTCAGAATAGGGTTCTCAAATAATTTATTTTTAAAATTAATCATGAGAATGTTTAGTATCTCAAAGATACTTGAGAAATTTTTACAATTGATAGTTTATCCAATAAACAGAAAAAAGATTTCTTTTGATAAAATGGATTATGCATACGGTGTTGAGATAAATCCTGATGCAAAAAGAAAAGATATTTTAATTGCTAACTTTGATCTCCTACCTAAAGATTGGGATAATAAATTTAATGTAATCTTTTCAAATTCATTTGATCAATCAATGAATCCAATCAAAACAAGTGAGCAATGGAAAACACTTGCCGAAAATAAGTCGACTTATTTTATCATTTGTTTTTCTTATACTGAACCTACATTAACTGATCCCGTAGGTTATATTACTTTTGAAGATATTAAATCTCTATTTCCTGGGAAAGTAATTTATTGCTCAAAAAATATTTCGACCTACCATGAGATTATTATAAAAAACTAAGAGTAATTTTATATTTGAATTAGTTTTTTATTTTAAACTGTGAAAAAATTTAATGAATTTTCTACTGTTGGATTGTAAACTTTGGATTTTCTAGAAAAAATTATGATTGATCCTGTTAATGCCGTATTCCAAGGAGAATTTCTCATCATTAAATGACAAAATAAATCTTTATCTAAATTACATTCTAAATCTACTTTTCTGCTATTATATTTTGAATTACTTCTAATGATAAAAGACTTGAAATAACCTGATTTATTCATATTAATTTCTCCATCATTCTTCAAACATAGATCCTTATAAACATTAATTTTTATATTCCAATTTGTATAAATATTTAATGTTTTAATTCTTTGAAAATATTTATCCTGCGACTCATTAAACAATCTATTCATGAAATTTATCGATTTTATATATCTTTTTTTCTGATAAAAATATCTAACCTTAGATAATTTTTTCTGAATATGATTTTTTATGCTACCAAGATCATCTATTATTGTCTTAATCTGGCTTTTGTTTCCGTTTAGATTAATATAACCTCCTCCTTCAATATTTATGTATTCACACGACATTGAACGAAAGTGTTTTGCAACCTCAATATTACACGGTTGAGCAATCCATTTATTCAACAAAGAAAATTTTCCTGTAATCATATATGTACCACCTGCTGGAAAATAAAACTCAGGATTAAATATTTTTACTACTTTATCTAATTTTTTAAAACTTTTTTTAATAATTCTTCTTTTTTCCAAGGGTTTATTCAAATTAGTAAAAGCTTGGGGATATCCACTTGCAGCACCCAGAGGATAACAAATTATAGATAGTGCACTCCTAAATTTATTATCAATAAATTTCTTAACTGACTTAAGTTCATTTATTGATAATGGATTGTCCACATTATTGTAAAATACTTTTTTGTCTGATCTTGATTGAATAATAATTGATGTATCTAAATCGTAATTTACATGATCTTCTAGTTCACTAGTATTAGTTGACATCTGAGGGACAATTGCAATATTAAATTCTTCAGAAATCTTTTTTCTTTTTAATGCATCAATTTCTAAAACATTATTAAAACCAAGATCATTTATCTTCTTCTTAAGTCTCTTAGAATTAAACTTCTTGATTATTATTCTTGTATTCTTTTTCCGATATCTTGATAAGACTTTTTCATCAAAATGATCGCAGTGTAAGTGGCTAATATATATAAAATCCGGGTTTATTTTATTTAGAAAAGAAGCATTCTCTTTATAAAGGGGCCATGAATACCATGCACTTTCTTTTGTTTTACCTATCCAAGGATCACAAACAATTTTTTCATTAGATGACTGAACTTCAATAAATGAGTTACAATAATGCCTTATAATCATATAAATGTAAGTATATTCATATTAGTTTATATATAAGCAATTATTCTTAGATCAAGAATTTTAATATTGCTGTTACCCTCAATTTAGATAAAAATTTAAAAAGGAAAATATTAATTACTAATTTCAAAAAAGTAATATAATTTACGCTACTATTGTTAATATCTTCATAAATTTCTCTTGAGAAATCAATGTAATCATTTGTTATAGTGCTAATACTCTTAAAGTTATATTTATAATTATTCTCTCTATTTAAACTAGTCCTAACTTTATCTAACTTTGATAAAAGCTCATCCATATCGTTATATAAGAGCCTTTGATCCTTAACTATCTCACTATTGCTTGAACAATTTCTTGTTATGGAAGGTAAGCCACATGAAACTGCCTCTATTAATGAATTAGAACATGCTTCAATTTTGCTTGTTGATATATATATATCTGAGGATTTCAAATATTTTCCCAATAACTCACTACTCATTACCCCTAGATTTTTAATATTCTTAAATTTATATTTTTCATTACCAATAAATACCATCTCGTATTTATTAAAGTCTAAACTGTTATCTAGTTGATTAAGAATATCTATTCCCTTATTTGGATGAAAAGACCAGCTTGAGGAAATTAATTTACATTTTTTACTTGGCTGATAATAAATTTTATTTATATCATTAAAAATCGTACTATCACTAGCATTATGAATTATCTTATATTTTTTTACTAATTTAAGACCAGAATTTAAATTGCTTGATAAGCTCCATTGAGATTGAAAGATAGTAGCATCAGCCAAGTAAAGATTAAATTGATATATTAACTTATCAAAAATATTCCCATGTTTCCTGTTGCTTGAAAGAGGACCGTCCATTCTATGTATAAATTTTTTCTTTGGAAATTTAAATTTTAATTTGACCAATTTATAAAATTCATGATGTGAATTAAATATAATTATATCTGCATCAAAAGGATCTTTACATAACAACCCCTTGCTGCCAATTTCTTTCTTTAATGATTTAAGAAATGTACTGCCGCCACCATCTTTCTTAGAAAAATTAAAAAGTATAAAAATTTTTAATTCTCTGTTACTCATAATAAATTCTATTTAATTTTTAATTTTAGCAATACTTCTTTCTTTACCGGCATATTTTTTTTGATAGAAATAGGCGATTTTTTTCCTAGAATCTTCTCGAAATATTTAGGCTCTATACCATTAGCTGGCCTTACTCTTCTTATATTCTGGTAAGAAAATATTTCACCTTTGTTAATATTATTCGTTGCAAATATAGACCTTCTATATCTTTTATTTTCATTTTCTGACTTTTTTCTGTAAAAAAATTTTTTCCCCATTAATTTATATGTTTCGTCTATAGCGCACCTAAACTCTTTAATCTCATTTCCTTTTAGAGAGAATTTTACATCTAAACCCTTGTTCTGCCCTGAATAACCTATGTGTTTTTCAAATACTTCAGCTCCTGCAGCAACAGCTGCTTGAGCAATACTAATATCTAATGAATGATCTGATAAACCAACCCTGCAATTAAATTTTTTCTTTAAGATATGAATATTGTTTAAATTAAAATCTTTCTTAGTAGATGGGTAGTTACTGACACAATAAAGTAAAGTTATATCTTTAGCCCCATTAGCTGTTGCGGTATCAAAACATTCTTCAATTTCCTCTAGGCTAGCCATTCCAGTTGAAATAATCATAGGTTTTTTTGTTTTAGAAATTTTTTTGACTAAAGGAAGATCAGTCATTTCAAATGAAGCAACTTTATAAATAGGGCAATGTAATTCTTCTAAAAAATCAACAGCAAATTCATCAAAAGGCGTACTGAAAATTTTAATCTTTTGTTTTTTAGCATATAAAAATA
>NZIV01000067.1 GCA_002689995.1 Fidelibacterota bacterium | reverse complement strand
TGAAATTATTATTAAGAAGAAAAATTTAATACTAAATAATTTAATTGAGAAAGATTTTTATTTTGTAAATAGTTTTCATTTTAACGTTAAAGATAAAAATTTAATTTTAGCAAACACTAAATATGGAAATTATTTTTGTTCAATTGTTAAAAAAGAAAATATTTATGGTGTTCAATTTCATCCTGAAAAAAGCCAAAATAATGGAAAACAAATAATAAAAAATTTTCTTAATACTACATGAAAAAAAAAAGACTTATACCTGTTCTTTTGTTGAAGGATGGAAATTTAGTACAAGCTCATAATTTTAAATTTTATCAAAATCTTGGAAATCCAGAACAGGCAGTTAAAAGATTTAGCGAATGGGGGTCAGATGAGTTAATTTACTTAGATATATCTAAAAAAAAGCATGGGATTGGAAGATCAGATATTAAGTATAAATCTAGGTCTAATTTTTTAAGTATAATTAAAAAGTTTTCAAAATTTAGTTTTATGCCTACAACAATAGGTGGTAACATTAAAAATTTATCTGATGTTGAAAAAAGATTACTAGTTGGCGCAGATAAAGTCTCTGTTAATTCTGCAGTTTTAATTAATCCAAAACTAATTTCAGAAATTGCGCAAGAGTTTGGATCTCAGTGCCTGGTAATTTCTGTAGATGTAAAAAAAATTAATGGCAAGTATAGGATTTATTTTAATCATGGGAAAGATTTAAGTAATTTTAGTTTAAAAGAATGGTTGAAAATAATTTACAATAACGGAGCAGGAGAAATATTAATAAACTCAATCGATAGAGATGGTTCAAAAGAGGGTTATGATATTAATTTGTTGAAGATTGTTACAAAATACTCAAAAATACCTGTTATTGCTTGTGGTGGCGTAGGAACATTTAATCATCTTTATCAAGGATTTAAAAAAACAAATATTGATGCTGCTGCAGCTGCTAATATATTTCATTATTCAGATCAGAGTGTTTTCATTGCAAAAAATTTCTTGTATAAAAAAAAAATTAAAGTAAGAAAACCTAATCTGATTAAGATCAACTAATATGATTAAAACTGTATATTGTAAAAAGTGCGTATACCCAATTAGTGCAGTTAATTTAAGAATTGATACAGATGGAATTTGCAGTAGTTGTAAAGCTCATAAAGAGAATATATCTATGGGTAAAAAATTTTGGATAAAAAGAGAAAATAAACTAAAAAGAATTTTAATAGAGTATAAAAATAAAAATAAAAATACATATGATTGTTTAATACCCGTTAGTGGAGGAAAAGATAGTTATTTTCAAGCCCACATTATTGCTAAAAAATACAAACTTAAGCCATTACTTGTAACTTACGATGGAAATAATTGGCTTCCAGAGGCAATAGAAAACAGAAACCAAATGAAAATTCATTTTGATGCAGATCATATTGTTTGGTCACCAAGTGTAAAAGTTTTAAAAAAGTTAAATAAGTTAGCTTTTATAAAAATGGGAGATATGAATTGGCAAAATCATTGTGGTATAATGACTGCACCAATAATCATAGCCGAAAAGTTTAAAATACCTTTAATTATATGGGGAGAAACATCTTGGGATATTTCAGGAATGTTCTCACCATCTGATGATGTTGAATTTAGTGCAAGAGTAAGACATGAACATGATTTGAGAGGATTTGAATGGGTGGATTTTGCAAAACAAAAAAAAAATAAATTAAATTTCAAAGATTTTATTTGGGCCGATTATCCTTCTGATGATAAAATTTTAAACTCAGGTATTAGAGGTCTTTACATTGGCAATTTTTTATTTTGGGATGGAAAAAGAAATGCAGATCTATCAATTAAAAAATATAACTGGAAAGTAGCAAAAAAACCGTTCGAAAGAACGTACAGGAATTATTCTAATTTAGATGATAGATATGAAAATGGTGTTCACGATCTGATGAAATTTGTTAAATTTGGTTACGGAAGATGTTCTGATCATGCTTCTAAAGATATAAGAAATGGCCATATGAAAAGACAAAAAGCAATTAGTTTAGTAAAAAAATATGATCATATAATCTCAAAAGATCTATATCATTGGTTAAAGTATGTCAAAATGAGTGAAAAAAAATTTTGGAAAATTGCTGATACTTTTAGAGACCCTAGATGTTGGTGGATAAAAAATAATAGATGGTATAAAAACAATCTGTGGGGAAAACCAAGTAGCTATGGAAAGGTTTATTTGAATAAAAACCAAATTAAAAAATTTAATTTTCAACAAAAAAAATTCTTGAAGTCTCTAAGTTAATTCAATCTTTTAAATCCTGAGTGACATACTGGACCATCAAGATAAATATCAACAGAACTATCGTCATTTTGTATTTTATTTATTAATTTAAAAATTTTATTAAGTTTAAATTTGTATTTATTTAATATATCATCATTATGGGAAACAGAAACATATGTTGTGTTTCCACCTAAAATTTTATTTTTTAAAAATTCTTGTGTAATTAATGTTTTATATTTAAGCCAATNTTNACTATTTAAAGAATAACTTGGACANGCATCAAGCCCAGTTATAGACAATTTAATTTTATTNTCTTTAGCTATTTTTCCTATAATTTTNTTTATTTTTTTNCCTTGATTATTGATAATTTTCCANGACTTTATNCTTTCCATTATTTCNANTGTTTTTAAGGCCGCAACATAACCAGAGCGTTCAGTCCAGAATGTACTACTGATAAAAGAGGTTTGTGCATTTTCCATTATTTCTCTTTTACCTAAAACAACTGTAATTGGATATCCGTTACCTAATGCTTTTCCTAGTATACACATATCTGGATTTACTTTATATTTTAAATGCAAACCTCCAAATGTCTCTCTAAAACCGCTTGTACATTCATCAAATATTAATACGATATTTTTCCTAGTTGCTAAATTTCTTACTTTTTCTAGAAAATTATTTTTAGGAGGAATGTTTCTAAAAATTTCCATTTTTATAACCCCTATATTATTTTCGTTACAAATTTTTTCTAAGCTTTTGAAATCATTAAAGTTAAATGGGTAGATTGTATTCTTAAGATTTTTTGGAACACCGTTTGTTGACAAGCCAGGTAACAAATGACTCTTTAAAGCACCGTTTCTGTCATTATTATTTAAATTAGCAGATAAATACCAGTCATGCCAACCATGATATCCACATATTGCAATCTTATCCCTTCCGGAAGCTGCTCTAGCAAGTCTTACTGCAATCGCATTTGCTTCTCCTCCAGTTCGTGCATATCTTGCCATATCAAAATGCTTATGCATATCTATTAGCTTTTCACTTAAAAGAATTTCTTCAAAACAATTTAGTGATGACATATTACTTTTTTTAATAGCTTTTATTACCGCGTTATCAACTTTATTATTAGAGTAACCTAAAATATTAGTTCCAACACTCATTAAAGACATATCTAAAAACTTTTGATTTTCTAAATCCCAAACATGACAACCTTTAGCTTTACTATAATATGTTGGCCAAAGATTTGGAGCGAACATCTCTGGTCTTTTTGAAAGCAACATATTTCCACCGGGTATAACATTTTGTGCTCTTCTCCAAAATTTTTGTCCTAAATTTAGTTTACTACCTTCATTTCTATAAATTGAGGAATTTATTAAAAAAACTTTTTTATTTTTTTTATAAAGTTCATAGATTTCTTTTATTCCAAAAGATTTTTTATTTTTTAAATGTGAAAGAATAATTTTAATCTGCTCAAGATCAATCTTTTCGTCAATAGTTAATCTTAAATTAGATAAATTCTTTTTATATTCAATATTATACTTTTTAAATTTTTTATTTTTGATAATATATTGAGTTACGTGCTCCCTATCGTGTTTTGATTTGGCTTTTTTCCAAGCTTTTTTTAAGGCACTAAAAGAAAAAACCTCCACATCTAGCCCATCAGGAAATGTAGGCTTTATAGTATTAGAGATATAGTCATAATTATTTTTATTAAATATTGAAATAATTTTATCAATTATCCATGGATCAATAAATGGACAATCTCCACAAATTCTTATTATTTTAGTTGCTTTGTTTTTTAATGCTGCATTATAAAATCTAGACAAAACATCATTTTCACTACCAAAAAAAATCTTATTTTTATTAAAATATTTTTTAAGAATTTTATGTTTATCATTATTTGGAACCGCGAGAATAACATCGTCAATTTTTTTTGCCATTTTAACTCTTTCAATAACTCGTTCAATTAATGTTGAGCCTCCAATTTTTTGCATAATCTTTTTTGGAAACCTTTTAGAAGTTAACCTTGCCTGAACTATTGCTACTATTTTATTTTCCATAAGTCTGGTCTTATAATTATATTATTATTACTATTAATTTTTTCAATTTGATTAATAGATATTTTAGATATTTTTTTTTTACAAATATCAAGATTATTTTTTAAATGATCTAAATTATCAACTGCAATCACAACTTTATCAATTTGCTTTAAATTTAAAACCCAGTTAAGTGACAATTCTCCTAAATTCATATTTTCTTTTTTTGCTATAGAACCTAATTTTTCATATATACCTTTTATATTTTTAAAATTTTTCATAACAAATTTTTTATTTTTGAAAAATAATCCTTGTAAAAAAATAGATCTTGCAAAAATTTTAATCGATTTTCTCTTAAGGTTTTCAACTACTTTCTTATCTAAAAAACGTTTATCAAGAAGGTTTACGGGTATTTGGATTATATCAGGCTTATTTTTTGATTTCAAAATAGTTTTAAGTTCTGAAATACTGTACAAGGAAACGCCGAAAGATTTTATAATTTTTTTTTTTTTTAACTTTCTTACCTCTATTTGAAATTTTTTGTTCAAATAATCTTTTTTACTGTGAGCTAGTATAGCGTAAGGGTAGTAACCTAAAGAGTTAAATGTCTTTCTTAACTGCTCTTTTATAGTTTTATTATTTTGAAAAGTATATTTTGTAACAACTTTAAATTTTTTTTTTGTTAATTTAAAAAATTTACCAATATCATCTTCACTAGATCCATAAGCAGTTGCTGTATCCAAAAAGTCGATTTTTTTATTATAGCAATAACTTAAAATTTTAAAAATTTCTTTAAACTTTAATTTTCCATATTTGTTTGAAATTCCATAATTTAATCCAAATTGTGCTGTTCCAAGAACTATCTTTTTTGTCATACTAAATACGTTAATTTTCTTTAATCTCAAAATTGATACTTTTCTCCAATAAATTAAAATTTTCCTTTTTATAATAAATATTCATTTTATTTTCTAAATGAGTATATTTTTCCTTATTTTCTAAATACAAATTAAGACAACTTTTTATTTTTTTCTCTTTTACATTTTTGCTCTCACCCAGGTAATGAATAACTCCTTTACTTTTCAAAGCTAATAAAGCTTTTTTTTGATTTTTTGCAGTACAAATAACTGCTGAGGGCAAACCTAAGAAAAGTCTTTCTGTTAAATTAATTCCACCAGAGCCAAAAGCAAAATCTGTTTTTTGCATTAATTTCAAAGTTCTATAATTTGATAGGTTATAAAATATTTTCATATTTTTTTTATTTTTGCAAAAATTAACTATAGATTTATAATTTTTATTAAGATTACCTACTAAAATCTTAAAATTTATATTTTCAATTCTGCTTACTGATTTAATAAATTTATAGGTTTCGTTCGATAGATCTGAGGTTCCAAAAAAAATAAAAATATTTTTTATTCTTTTCTTTTTTTTAATTTTTTTTTTTATTTTTAAAAACTTTTTATTATGTATAAAATAATCTGGTCCAAGAAGTAAATTTGTATTGGGATTAAGTTCTTTTATTTTTAATTTAGATTCATTATTCATAAAATTGTTGTTGATGAAAATATCGCAAAAATGTTTTTTGTTTAAATGATCATCAATTACAATTAATTTATCTACTAAATCTCTTATCTTTTTTTTATTTTTTGCATGAAGGTGATAGTAATCTGAAACAATAATTTTTAATTTTAATTTTTTAATAAGGTTTTTGATTTGATTAAAATCATTAAAATTTATTTTTTGTCTATATTTGAAATTTTCTTTTTTTAAAATTCTAATAAAATTTTTATCTAATTTATTTGATATAAAAAAAAATTTCCTTTTATTATTTTGTAATAGTTTTGAAAAATTAAAACATCTCCAAAAATGTCCTCCACCAGTTTTAAAATTAGAGTCGAAAATAAGACCTATATTTTGTATCATAATTAGTTAAAAAGTTTTAAACCTATAAATCTTTATCTGTAAATAATATAATCTTCCATATAAAGTAAATCTAACTTGCTAGTTTTAAATGCTCTTATTGCATCATTTGGAGAACAAACAATTGGTTCTTCGTGAACATTAAAACTAGTATTTATTAAATTTGGAATTTTAGAAATTTTAAAATACTCATTTAAAATATTATATATTTTTTTATTATCATTTTGCGAAACTATTTGAGGTCTTGCTGTACCGTCTATATGTACAGCTGCTGGCGAGATTTTTTTTAACTTTTTTTTGCATACAGATGTTATTGTCATAAATTTTATTGCTATTTTTTTATTGTTTAAATTTTCATACATTTTGTTTGCATATTTATCAATCGTTATAGGTGCAAATGGCATAAATTCAGTACGCTTAAGTTTTTGATTAAGCCATTCGTTTACTGATTTATCACAAGCATCCACTAATATGCTTCTGTTTCCTAATGCTCGAGGTCCAAATTCCATTTTTCCTTGGAAACAACCTACTACTTTTCCCTCATATAGTTTTTTCGCAATATATTTAAATGGTTGATTTAATTTTAAATATTTTAGTTTATTTTTTTTTATTTCAGTTAAAATTTGCTTATTAGAATATTTTGGTCCGAGGTACATAGTTTCACATTTTCTTGGGATAAATTTTTTGTATTTATTATAAGATAAAGTTGCGCACCCAACTGCTAAACCCCCGTCGCCCATGTTTGGGTATATAAAAATATCTTTTATATTTTTTAATTCTATTATTTTTTGATTAATTTTAACATTTGAAAAAACACCGCCAGCTAAAGCAATCTTTGCATTTTCTTTGATATTATCCTTTATAAATTCAATTATAATTTCCTCTATCCTTCTTTGAGCTGCAGCCGCAATATCTTTTGGAGTAAATTTTTTGATTAAAAATTTTAAATTTGGATTATCAAACTTAGATAAATACAGGCCTTTCTCAAAATTACCAACAAAACATTTTTTTGATTTGTCATAAGATATCATTTTCGAAATATAGGAATACGCTTTTTTAGGATTTCCAAACGCAGCTAATCCAAGTATCTTTCCTTCATGTCTATGAGGCTTGTACCCTAAAAGCTTTGTAATGCTGCCATAGAAGTATCCCAATGAATCTATTGTGTTTGTTTTAGAAATTAATTTTAATTTGCCATTATTTGCTTTATATAATTTTGAAGAAGAATCATCACCCCAACCATCAATTGTCAGAATATAGCATTTTTTCCAACCCGAATAATAGTATGCACTTGCTGCGTGTGCTTCATGGTGATCAAAAATTTCCAATTCACCATATTTTTTTCTGAGAGAAATAATATTTTTTAAATTTCTATTTAAAGCTTTTGCTTCATGCTTATATCTTTTTTTTAAAAAATTTATTTGAATTTTTTTTTTCTTTAAATTTAATTTAGAATTATTAACTTCTTTAATTTTTTGATCAAAGGCGTTAATATCGGGATTACATCCGTTAATACAAGACAATCCATGTGTTGAAAATATATCTATATCTTTNATTCTNTTCTTTGTTTCTTTTAATACAAAATCAATTGCNTTATAAGGNTTTCCCCACCAATTTTTAATTCTGTTTAATCTTTCTTCACTAATTGCATATTTTAATTTACCGTTTTCAATAAGAGCAACTGAAGACTCAGATAAATAATTAATTCCTAGGATTTTCATTTATACTCTTTCAGTAAATTAACTATAGATCTATTTGATGTTGGCATTTTACAACCTAGTTTTTTTTCAATTTTTTTTACATCTAAGCCAAGGTATTTTCCTCTTTTAACTTTTTGAATATCACAACTCGTACTTTGATAAATTATTTTTTTTTTTAAATATTTAGCAACTTTAACACCAAAGTTTTCTTTTGATAATACATCCCTAGAACCTAAATTGAAAATGCCTTTAGAATTTATCATTGAAAGTTTTATAATAAATTTGGAGCAAGTATCCACATCCAAAGTAGATGTGTGCATATCATTGAATAAATAAATGTTTTTTTTTTTTCTAATATTTCTTATTATCCAATCTATCAGTGAGTTTTTTTTTCTTCCAGTAAAATTTGTCCTTATTATAAGGAATTTTTTTAATTTTAATAAAAATTTTTCAGCATCAATTTTAGTTTTTGCATAGTAGTTTACAGGAAATAATTTAGAAATTTCTTTATTAGATTTTTTTTTGTTTCCTCCATAAACATGGTCTGTTGAAATTTGAACTAACTTATATTTATACATTTTTGATTTTTCAGATAAATATTTTACGAGTTTTGTATTAATTTTTGCCGCCTCTTTTTTTTGATATTCACAAAAATTTATATCGACTATTGCTGCACAATTAACTACAATCTTAAATTTATTTTCTAAAAATAATCTATTTAGTTTTTTATAATAATTAAGATCTATATTAAAATCAGACTTATCTCTTGCAACTGTATAAAATTTTACATTCATTTTTAATAAATTTTTTACTAATTTTGAGCCGAGAAGACCATTTGACCCAATAATTAAAAAATCGTAATTTTGCATTAATTAAAAATGATATCTTTTAGTTTTACAGGTTGACCAAATTTACAATTTTTTCTAACCTTTTTTCCAATTATCTTAGTAAAATAATATAAACTCAGTCCAGAACCAGGTCTTACGGATTTGATATTGTCCAAAGTAATTCTTCCACCTTTATTAATATTTTTAGAGTAAAAAATAGATCTAGTTACGGTTTTTAATTTTTTTTTAAGAATTAATTTTTTATTAATATTTTCGCTACCTAACATTACCTCAACATCCCTAATTTTTTTTATTAAATTTTTAAATTCAATTGGATCATAAGAAAATGAACTGTCAGGAGTTTTAATTTTTTTATTTAAAATAAAATGCTTTTCTATTACCTTTGCTCCTTTAGATACAGATATAATGCTTGCTAAGTCAGAAGTACTATGATCAGAATATCCAAATAAAGGGCAGAATTTTTTTAAAACATTGATATAATTTAAATTTAACTCATCATATTTTGCAGGGTAGCTAGATATACAATTTAACAAAATTACATTGAAATTTTTGTTTTTCTTACAAATATTTAAAGCTCTAGTAATATTTTTTTTGCCAGCAATCCCAGTACTAATAATTATTGGTTTTTTTGTTTTCGCAATTTTATCAATCAAAAGTAAATCCTCTATTTCTGGAGATGCAACTTTATAGATGGGGCAATTATTTTTTTTCAATAAATTTACTGCCGAAATATCAAAAGGAGCAGAAAAACATAAAATTTTATTTTTTTTCGCAAATTTAAAAATTTCTTTATGCCAATGAAAAGGGGTTTCAGCTTTTTTATAAAGATCAAAAAGTCGCTTACCTCTCCATATTGACTTATCGTTAATTAAAAAATGTTTATTATTTGCATTTAAGGTAATTGTATCTGCTTGATAAGTTTGTATTTTAACTGCATCAGCGCCTATTTCTTTTGCTTTAAGCATAGTTTTTTTTAATAGATTTAAATTACCAGAATGATTAGCTGAAATTTCGGCTACAATAAAACATTTATCTTTATTGGAAATATTTAGATTTTTTGAAATTTTTATTTTATTTTTAAAAATACTTTTTGACATCAACTTTTTTTTTGAGCAATTACCCACATATTTGACGACAAATTATTTCGTGTCAAAAATTTTTGAAATTCTAAACCTTTTACTTCATAATTATTAATTATTATATCTTCATAAAAAGGATAATCTTTTAAACTAAATTTTTTTTCTAAAACTTTATTTCTTACTATGTCAACATCTAATTGCCCAGGTGTAAAAGTTTCAATTACTTTGAAGCCACATTTATTGAATAATTTTTTTATAGATGATGTATTAAAGTAGTTTAAGTGTTCATGATCAATTGTATCTGATTTATCTCTGAGTAATTGTACATCGAAACCCATGCCATTTGGACATGTTAATATAATGAAGCCATTTTTTTTTAAAAATTTATGCATCGAAACTAAAAAATTTTTAGGCCAAAACAAATGCTCAATTACTTCAAAATTCACAATAATATCGTATTGTTTTTTTGTATTTAGCTTTTCTATTGGTTGTTGGTAAACCTTAATATTTTTTTTTCTACAATTCTCAGCACCCTCTGGTGTGGGCTCAACAGCTTCCACAGAAGAAAAATATTTACTTTTTTTTGCAAGATTACAGAATGTTCCGTACCCTGGCCCAACCTCCATTAAAGATGGTTTTTTTAATTGAAATTTTTTTGATAATTTAATTATATTTTTCAATCTTGGCATTGAAATTTTTTTTGATCTTATTTTTTCTGTTTTAGGAAAAATGTAATCATTAAAAAATTTATATACTTTGGATTGTTTATAAAATTCTTCTAGTAATTTAACAGATGGTCTCGGAGAAACATAATAGGTGTTACATTTAATACAGATTAAATAACTTAAATGATTTTTTTTCAAATAATTTTTATAACTTTTACTTTGACATGCAGGACATGAAACTTTGACAAATCTATTTTTTCTCTTTAATAAAAAATTTAAATCAATTCTATTTTTGTCTTCATTTATTTTTTTAAGCTTTTTAGGTCTAATTTGCTCTTCAGTGAGTTTATTTCTGCTTTTCATTTTTAAAAACTAAATTTAATTAATTTTTTTTTATTAAATTAGCTATTTGTTGAACATTAAGGAAATGTTTATTTGTCCCCGAATTATAGCTAAAAGGTTTTAATTCTTTTTTTATTTTCATTTTTGCTTTAATTTTTTTTA
>NZIV01000066.1 GCA_002689995.1 Fidelibacterota bacterium | reverse complement strand
ATTTTCTTTACTTGTTTTGATTTAAGTTTTTTATGAAAAAACATATTAAAGTCCGGTGAATCAACTCCTATAAAAATATCTATATCACTTTTGACAAAAAGTTTTAGTAGCTTCCTTCTAATTGATAACAGTTTAGGTAGATTTAGCAAAGGATCAATGAGGCCCATAACATGCAAATCTTGGTAATCAACCTCTGGTAAGGAGCTGATATTGTTAGCATTTACTTCTGGACCGCCCAATCCATACAAATCTATTTCATAGATTTCTTGCAAGGATTTAATTAATCTTGCGCCTAGCCTGTCACCTGAATGTTCAGCGGCAATAATGCCAACTTTTAACTTTTCTTTAGACACCTATCGAATTAAGCCTCTTTCAGATCTTTCGATAGAGGAAATAAAGGTAGTAAGAGCTGCATTTTCTTCTTGATTCAAAGCATGCAAATTTTTTATTGCCTCACTGAGAGAGTAGCCTTTCCTATAGATTATTCTATAAGCTTTCTTTATTAAGTTAATAGAATCATTGTCAAAGTTATTGCGCTGCATTCCAATAGTATTTAAACCTATTGGCCTTGCAGGATTTGCAGCAACTTTAACAAACGCAGGCACGTCCATGGTTATCAAGGTGTTAAGGCCTGTAAAAGAATGGTCTCCTAGAGAGCAAAACTGATGAACAAGGGTAACAGCTCCTAAAATCACATTATTCCCAATAGTTACATGCCCTGCTAAGCCAGCAGTATTTGCAAAAATATTTTGATTACCAACTATACAATCATGTGCAATATGGGAATATGCCATAAATAAGTTTTCATCCCCTATAATAGTTTTTGATTTGTCCTGAACTGTTCCTCGGTGAACAGTAACCCCTTCTCTAAAAATATTGTTCTTTCCAATCTCAAGAGTGGTGTCTTCTCCATCATATTTTTTATCTGGAGTATCTTCTCCAATTGTTGAAAATTGATAGAAGGCATTGCCTTCATTTATTTTAGTGGGCCCCTTAATTACGACATGAGAATGCAAAATGCAATCAGGACCAATTTCAACATCGGGTCCTATGACACAAAAAGGACCAATTTTGGAAGATTTATCAATTATTGCTGTTGGATCTATGATTGAATTACTCATGATTATTTAGGTCGGTCTGCACATAGAATTATTGCCTCACATACATTCTTTCCGCTTGTTTTAGCAGTACAATCAAATTTCCATATCCCACTTTTTTCAGATCGAATACTTGCATATAAATCAATGGTATTACCTGGACTAACTGGATTTTTAAATCTTACTTTATCAACACCAGCAAAATAATAAATACTCCCTTCCTCTGGAGTCTTACCCATAGTCATAAATCCTAATATACCAGCTGCTTGTGCCAGAGCCTCTATAATCAAAACTCCAGGCATAATTGGCTTATTCGGAAAATGCCCATTAAAAAAATCTTCATTGATTGAAACATTCTTTTGAGCATGAATACTCTTGCCAAGATCAACAGAGACAATTTTATCAGCAAATAGAAAAGGCTGCCTATGCGGCAAGTGCTTAAGTATGTCCGAAAATTCATAGCCCATTATTTTTTCCTTTTCTTTATAAAGACTGAAGATTTGGCCCAATCATTAATTTCTTGTGCGGGCATTATACCGACATAATTTCCCGCCTTATCAATGCTTTTTGTAATCAAGGTATGAGCACCAATTAAAACATTATCTGAGATCTCTAAATGACCAAGAATTCCTGAAAGTCCCCCCATTTGAAGGTTTTTACCAATCTTTGTAGAGCCAGCTATTGCGCAAGATGCGGCGATGGCAGAATTTTTACCAAGAATAACATTGTGAGCAATATGAACTTGATTATCGAGTTTAACTCCATTATGAATTTCAGTGTTTTCAATGGCCCCCCTATCAATTGTGCATCCGGCTCCAATTTCAACCTCATCCCCTATAATTAATTTTCCTAATTGCTCGATTTTAATGTAGCCGTCTTTGCCAGGAGCATAACCAAAACCGTCAGATCCTAAGACTGAATTAAAATGAATAATAGAATTTTTTCCAATTTCAACATTCATAACGAGGGAGGAGTTAGCATGAACAATAGAGTTCTCTCCTATTTTACAATTAGGGCCAATATAAACATTGGGACCGATGATTGCGGAATCATGAACTAAAGAAGTTTCATGAATGAAGAAAGTGCTATCTTTATTTGAATATGGGTTTAGATGAAAATTAAATAATGAAGAAATAATTGCGTAAGCTGCATATGGGTCATCTGAAATAATTCCTGAGGTTTTAAGGTCTTCAGAATACTCTGGGCTAACTATAATTGCTGAAGCAGATGAGCTAACGAGATATTGCTTATATTTAGGATTTGCTAAAAAAGAAATGCATCCATTAGATGCGTTTTGGATTGTTGCAATAGAGCTGATACTGACATTAGGATCGCCAACTAGCTTTCCATTAACTTTAGCAGCTAAGGCTTTTAGGCTATAGGATGGCCCTGACAAACTTACTTTTCGTCTGCGCCATCAGCTGCAGCAACATCAAGCATTGAAGTTACATCATCTGTAAGATCAAGCGCTGTGTCAGCAAATAAAATGTTCTCTCTTGAGAGCAATAATTTAACTTCTTTGGCTGCAATTAACTCTGAAAGAATTTTTTGTAAGGAGGGATTTAAATCTCTATTTACCTTTTCTGCGGTTTCGCCCTGCTTAGCTTGAACTTTCCCAACGATAAACTCTATATCTTTACCCTTTTCCTGAATATCTCTTTGCATATCTGTAATTTCTTCCTGCGAGAGTGTCTCAGCATCTTTTTGTAGTTTTTCAGCAAGAGCTTGACGCTCTGTTTGAAGTAAAGTGGCACGTTCAATATTTGCAGCATATTCTGTTTCTTCTTCTAAAGCCTTGAATGCTTCTTGAGCGACTTGTGTTTGCAATACAGCGCTTCTTATATCAATCACCGCGATACCTTCTGCAGCAAAAACTGGAAAGGCTGCAAGTAGTGTTGCTACTAGTAATGGTATAAATAATAATTGTTTCATTTTTAACCCCTTAATTTGTAGTTACATTTTATATCAATTGACATAAAAAACACTAACTATTCACTAAAACACTTGGCCAATAGTGAATTGAAATTCTTCGGTTCTATCAAATGGCCCATCGTTAAATGGCTGAGAAAAACTAAAGCTCATTGGCCCAAAACCGGTTATCCAAGTAACGCCTACTCCAATTGAATATTTCAACTCATCAACCGATGGCTCATAGCAATTAATTTGGTATTCCTGACAATCTGTAGAAAAAACATTGCCGAAATCTAAAAAGAATGCTGATCTCATTGACCTTTGATCTTCAATCATAGGAAGTTTAAAAATAAGTTGTAGGCTACCCTCAACCAAAAAGTTGCCGCCAATGGGATCCCTTAACTGTTGATATGCATATGGATTTTGTGCAATAGAGTCTGGGACTCCATCAAAATCAGTATCTATTATCAATGGGCACTCTCCTGTTTCTGCATTAAATTCATAACATGGTGAGGGTGTAACCCTTGGACCTAAAGTATTTGATTCAAAACCTCGTAATGAACGAGGCCCACCAGAATAAAAATTTTCAAAAAAAGGAGTTTTTTTAGTATCCCCATATTCTCCAATATATCCTAGCTCGCCATCGAAGCCAAAAACAAGATTTGCAAAACCCAAGGGACGATAAAATTTTTGTCTTATATTTGTCTTAAAATATGTTAGGTCACTTCCGGGAATAGTTGCTTGAAGCATAACATCTGTGGAGGCACCATATGTCGGAAACATTCCTCTATTTAGCGTGATTCTTGACCATACTGCTTGAGCCTTGAGAACATCGAAGACTGTTCCCTCAGACTCCAAGAAGTCGGCAATCTCCCTGGCCGGAAGAGATCCAGGGTCAATATCAGTATTATCAAAATTAAGATTTAAGCCAATTCTTTGTGTGTCGCTGATTGGATAGCCAAATTGAACGCCTCCGCCCATTGAATTAGTAAGGTAATTTGCAACATTATATTCTCCATAATCAGTTTTACGATAATAAATACTATAGCCCCTGCTCACACCATCAATTGTGAAGTAAGGATCAAAAAATGAAATATTATAAGATTCTTGATAAACGCTTTTATTAATACCTAAATTAAACCTATTCCCTGATCCAAGATAGTTATTATCAGATAAATTTAACCCTAGATTCATTCCAAAATCGCTGTATCCGATAGATCCACCAATACTAGAAGTACTTTCCTCTTCAACTGTAAACTCAATATCAACTTGATCTTCAGTACCTGGAACAGGAATAGTTTCAACATTTACTTCTTTAAAATAGCCCAGTCTTTCTAATCGAACTTTCGATGCTTCAATTAAATTATCAGAGGCCCAAGCTCCTTCAAATTGCCGCATTTCTCTTCTAAGAACATCATCATTTGTTAGATAGTTACCAGAAAATAATATCTTTCTAGAATAAGTTCGATTGCCTGGCTGAACTAAGAAAATAAGTGAAACTATATTATCTTCTTGGCTTATCTCAGGATTACCAGTTACTTCAGCAAATGTATAACCTTCATTTCCCAAAAGATTTACAAAATATTCCTCTATTTGTGTAATTTGAGCCTGAGAATATATTTGATTTTTTTGACTCTCAATCACAGGTGTATATATTGTTTCATCTAATGGCATCTCCCCTATCACAGTAACCTCATTAATTTTGTATTGCTCTCCTTCAATTACGCTCAAAGTGATGAAAATATCTTTTTTGTCTTTTGAAACCGAAACTTGAGAAGACTCTATAGAGAATTTTAGATAGCCTCTATCAAGATAGAATGACTCTAAATTTTCGATATCTCCTTCTAGCTTCTCTTTAGAATATTTATTTTTATTTGACAGAAAGGAGTACCACTTTCCTTCTTTAAGCTCAAAACCAGACATAAGATCTTCATCTGAAAAAATTTTATTACCAATAATATTTACTTTTTTAATTTTTGCACTTTCACCTTCGTCAACAATAATTTTAAGTTCAACAGTATTTCTTGGTTTATCAACAGTTTCTATTTCAACACCTGCTCCATATCTTCCTTGAGATGCATACTGACGAACTAATTCACTTTTCATGCCATTTAATGTTGAGCGCTTGTAAACTTGTCCTTGTGCAATACCCGCACCCTCAAGTCCCTTTAATAAATCTTCTGACTTCAAGGCTTTATTACCCTCTAATTCAATCATAGAAATAGATGGTCTTTCTAGAACGCTAATGATTAGAGCATTTCCATCTTTGCCAATTTGTATGTCGTTAAATTGGGCTGTTGCAAATAGAGCTCTTGTAATCTCAGAGACTTTACCTTGGCTCATCTTATCTCCAACATTAACAGGAATAGCAGTAAAAATACTGCCGATAGAAACTCTTTGGAGTCCTATAATCCTAATATCGGTTATAAGAAATTCATCAAAAGAGGATGCCGCAAAGGATATGAAAGCAAGCAAACAAAGAGCTAAATTTTTCATTTCAAATACTATAAAAATTTGGATATATCATTAAATATCGCAAATATCATAAGGAATCCAACAACAACCCATCCGAACGTAAAAAATAAATTTTCCATCTTTTCTGGCATGGGCGAGCCTCTAGCAGCCTCAATGCCAAGCATTACCAATTGACCGCCATCTAAGACTGGAATCGGCAGCAGGTTTAATACTCCTAAACTAATGCTTAAAAGAGCCATTAGGTATAAAAATGGTATTAAGCCTGCTTTTGCAGTATCACCTGCCATCTGAACAATACCAATTGGGCCGCTGAGATTCTGAGTGCCCAAATCTCTTGTAATCATCTTACCGACAAAGGTCAAAGTCTTGATGCTGAGGTTATATGTTTCATATGTTCCTTTTAAAAGTGAATCAAAGAAAGACCTTTTTAAGCCAGGTATTATTCCAATATATTTCTCTTCTTTTCCGTTATTATTTTTTCTAAAACTAAGAGGTACATTTAAAAATAATACTTGCTCATTTCTCTGAATCTCTAAATCTAAGTCAGAGCCTTGATAATCTTGCAAGAATGCTCTCAAATCTTCAAATGATTTGATTGGTTGACTATTAACAGACAAGATACGATCGTTCACCTTTAATTTACTTTTAGCTGCCAAAGAATCTTTTGCAATAACTCCGACTGTAGGCTGCAATTTCAAAGTTAAGTCAAAACCCATAAAATTTTCTGGAGCATTTTGCTGATCTGGGTCTGAGAGATATTTTTCTACAGGAACTGACTCACTATATTCAAACCCACCAGAACTACTTTTGAAAATAAAATTGATTATTCCATTGGTGCCTGATAGTGAAAGTAGCTCTAATCTAATATCCTGAAGACTGGTTACCGCCTTATCATTGATTCCAATGAGTATATCTCCTTCTTTTATAGAAGAATTATTTAGTAGGTATTGAGAGGTGATTTTGGATACCTCAGGAATAAACTGACGCTCGACAGAGTTCACAAAAATAACTGAGAGGATGCCTATAGCTAGAATAAAATTTGCCACTGGACCAGCCAACATAACAAGTGCCCTCTGCCATCTTGGCTTACTTTCAAAAGTATTTGCATTTTGCTCTGAAGTTAAAGGATGCTGAAGATCTAATTCTTCCTCAGAAGCTTTTTTGGTATGAAATGCAACATAGCCTCCTAAAGGAAGAGCTGAAAGGGCAAATTCAGTACCGTGTTTATCAATTTTTTTATATATAACTGGGCCCATGCCAATTGAAAAACGATAAACATGTATATTGCACATTCTTCCAATTACAAAATGTCCAAGTTCATGGATAGCAATCAGGATACCTAGTAAGACTATTGCTGAAAATAGATAGATCATAATATTGACGAATTTAGTGTAAGGATTTTATCACCTTCTCTGCTTGAATGCGTGCTTGTTTATCATATTCAAATATATCCTCTAATGTTGATACCTTAGAACATTGAAAGTGCTCAAAAGTTCTTTGTATAACTTTGTAAATATCAATAAAATTAATTTTTTTGTTAATGAAAGCTTCCACTGCTATTTCATTCGAAGCGTTAAAAATGACTCCAAGGCTTCCTTTCTTCTTGCATACTTCTCTGGCCATCTCGAAAATTATTTCTCTTCCGTCTGGAATTGACTCAAATGATAAATTTAATTCAGAGAAATTAATTCCTTCAAAATCTATAGATAACCTTTCGTCCAAACTTAATGCATTAGCGATTGGAACTTCCATATTGGGATTACTCATCTGAGCTATGGAGGATCCATCAATAAATGTAACCATTGAGTGAATGATGCTTTGAGGATGGACAACAATTTCAATTTGAGATTCAGGTATCTGAAACAGATAATGCGCTTCAATTAGCTCTAAACATTTATTAACTAGTGTCGCTGAGTCAATTGTAATTTTGGTGCCCATATTCCAAGTAGGGTGATTTAAAGCATCTTCCAATGTAACTGAACTTAAGTCTTTAAAGGTTTTTTTTCTAAAAGGTCCGCCTGAGGCAGTGATTATAATTTTAGAAATTTCGTTTAGATTTCTTTGCAGGGGCAAGCATTGATGAATAGCATTATGCTCACTATCAACAGGAATAATTTCGGAGTTTTTGATTTTAGCAAGTGGCATTAAAATATCGCCAGCAGCAACAATGCTTTCTTTATTTGCTATGAGAATGGTTTTACCAGCATCGATAGCAAAATAACTTGCTTTTAAACCAGCAAATCCCGAGATTGCAGAAATTACTATGTCAACGCATGGATCTTGAATCAGCTCCTGCAATTCGTCCTCAGTATTTAAAATATTTGGATATGATTGCAATAAATCGTGTGATTTATCAATATTAGATTCGGCTACAAAAATATGTTCTGGGTTAAACTCTTTCGCTATTTTTTGAGCCTTATCCAGATTGGCTCCAAGGCCAATGGCAAACAAATGAAAATGTTTTTTATTTTGCCTAATTACATTTAGGCAACTATCTCCAATACTGCCGGTAGCTCCTAATAAGACTATCTTCTTCATGCCATTAAGCTTGTTAAAAGAATGAATATTGGCACAACGGCAATATGTGAATCTAAGCGATCCCAAACACCCCCATGACCGGGGATTAATGATCCACTGTCTTTGATAAACTGCTCTCTTTTAAGCTGGCTTTCAAAATAATCACCAATGAATGCAAACGGCAGGCTGATCAACGAAGTTAATACCAAATCTAATGAAATTAAGTTATAGAAATATATTACTGACAAAAAGATTAAGACAAATCCAATCCCACCTAACAAACCCTCGATGGTTTTATTGGGGCTAATTTCTGGAAATAGTGGAATTTTACCAATGCTGCTGCCAACCAGATATGCACCAATATCAGCCAATACAGTATTAAATAAGATTACAAAAAGTACAAAAAATTTATTAATACCGGTAAATTCAGAAAATAATAATAAATGTATAAAACCGAAAAGAAAGCCAAGTATCAAAAAAATCCCCAAATAATTATTATGAAAGCTTATGAAAGATAAAGTGTGATTTGATATCAGGTAAAAACTATATGTAATCCAAAATATTGTAGTCAATGCAAGAAATAAATCTATAAAGTCTTCAGTAAAATAAACAGAAAGCATAGTAAGAGTGACAAAAAATATAATTTGTTTTAAATCTATTTTTGAATCAGAAAGCACCAACCATTCTTTAATTAATAAAATTCCAATGCCCATGAGAAGAGTCAAGATAATAAAAACATTTTGCAAGTATAGAATTCCAGATATAAAGGTTACTAAAGCTAATGCAGCAGGCAATCTTTGAATAATATTTTTATATAGTTCGTTTGCCAAAACGCCTCTCCGTTTTAGAAAATTCTTCTAAACACTTTATAAATTCCTTTTCTGTAAAATCTGGCCAGAGTGTGTCAGAGAATTGGATCTCAGTATAAGCTAGATGATATAACAAGAAGTTGCTGATTCGATGATCTCCTCCAGTTCTAATCAATAAATCTAACTCATT
>NZIV01000065.1 GCA_002689995.1 Fidelibacterota bacterium | reverse complement strand
GATTTTTTTCTTCTAAACTAATAAATTTTGAAACTTCTTTTTTTTTAATTATTTCTTTAATTAAAGACTGTTTTGCTAATTTTGTTATTTGTTCTGCAAATGCGTTTCTCATTATTTATCTAATTCTTTTAAAAAATATTTAAGTTCCTCATGGTTTGGAGATCTGTAGTGCCAGTTATTATCGTCTTCTATACTTTTTATACCACTACCTTTTACAGTATTAGCAATTATCACTTTAGGTTTTTTATTTTTTTTTTTAAATGCTCTATTAATTTGATTAAAATTATGACCATTTATTGAAATGACTTCCCATCCAAATGATTGAAATTTTTTATCTAAAGGTTTTAAGCTTAATATTTTATCTGATCTCCCCGTTGCTTGCCATTTGTTATAATCAATAATCAAAGTTAAATTCTTTAAATTTTGAGCAGAAGCGAACATTGCCGCTTCCCAAGTTGTTCCTTCATTACACTCACCATCACTTATCATCACAATAGTTTTTTCTTTTTTATTTCTAATTTTATTTGCAAGAGCTAATCCATTAGCAAATGGAAAGCCATGTCCTAAAGAACCTGTTGCACATTCTATACCACGAATATTGGGTGATGGATGTTCCTCTAATGAAGATCCAACCTCGCAATAACTAAAAAAAATCTTTTCTGAGATGAATTTTTTTCTGTAAAGCGCTGAATAAATAGTGCTCGCTGCGTGACCTTTGCTTAAGATAAATTTATTATTATTTTTTTTATTAATAATAAGTTCATAAATATAAGAGATTATATCTACGCAAGACAATGATGAACCCAAATGAGCTGTTTTTTTTAAAAACGATAAATAAATAATGTCCTTACGAATTTTTTTTGATAGATTTATTGTATTTTTAATTTTTTCATCCATTTTACTGTATAGTTAGATTGATTTACTTTAATTTTTTTGGTTCTATCTAAATCAATTAGGTCTTCTATAGCATGTCTTACTCCATACATTGTTTTAAAACCTAATTTGGTAATTTTTGTTGAGTCTTGTCTATATGATCTTGGATCGTTTGATTTTATTACATTAATTTTCGCATTAGTTTTTTTCTGAATCATTTTTGCTATTTTATTTATTTTTAAATTTTCAAATCCAGCATTATAAAATCCTGATGGAATTTTCCTTTTTAAAAAAAATTCATAAAGCCTTATCATATCTTTAATATGGATATTTGGTCTTGTTTGATTTCCACCTAAAACAGTTATCTTTTTTTTCTTTATAGCTTGAAGTGTTAACAGGTTTACCGAAACATCGTATCTCATCCTAGGAGAGATACCACATACAGTAGCAGGTCTTATACAATATATATGAATTTTATCTTTAAAACTCATAAACACTCTCTCGGCAACCATTTTTGTTTTATTATAAATAGATATAGGAACTAAATCTAAATCTTCAGTTACATTTTTTTCCTTTTTAACACCATAGACACTTCCAGAACTTGCATAAATAAATTTTTTTACTTTACATTTGGTCGCAAATTTTATGATTTTAATTGATGTTACAACATTAACATCCCAGGATAAGTTTGGATTTAAATCTACAGCAGGATCATTAGCAATGTTTGCCAAATGGATTACTGAATCTATACCTTTAAACCATTCTATTTTTACATTTCTTATATCTTTTTTGATTACTTTAAGGCGTTTATTTTTTTTTAAAAAATTCCCAAACCAAAATGTATCTACAACAGTTATTTTGTTTCTTTTGTTTTCAAGTAGTTTTTCTGTAAGCGGTGTTCCAACATATCCACCACCTCCCAAAAGTAAGATTTTCATTTTTTGTGTATATATTTTAAGGAAGTCTTTTTAAAGAAATTAATATTTTTTTTTGCCCAATCAATGGTTTTTAGAATACCACTTTCTAAGTTAGTTTCATCACGCCAAGAATATAATTTTCTTATTTTATTAGAGTTTAAAGTGTACTTTAAATCTTTTCCATCTCTTTCTTTTATATGATAATGAATTTTTTTTTTACATTTCATAATTTTTTTAATTATTTTAACCAATTCTAAAATGCTTATAAAATTTTTTGTAGAAATATGAAATGTCTCTCCATTATTTTTTTTATCAATTAAAACTTTATATAAGGCACTAGAAACATCTTCCATATATATAAATGATCTTAAGGTGTCCCCTTTGCCATGTATTGGTATTTTCTTATTTGTTAATATTGAAATAATTATTTTAGGTATAATTCTGTAACTTTTTTGATATGGGCCATAAATATTTGAAGTTCTTGTAAAAACTACAGGAAAATTTAGAGTTTTATTATAAGCTATAAGGTTTAAATCTTGAGCTGATCTAGATATTGCATAAGGGGTTGTTGGGCTAAAATTATTAGTTTCTTTTAATAATTTGTGAGTGTGACCATAAACTTCTGGAGTGGTAAAGTTGAGATATTTTATAATTTTAATTTTATTTAATTCTTTAATAAGCATTGAATTAGAGACGACATTTGTTTGGTACCAATGTTCTGGATTTACCCAACTTTCTGCTACCATGCCTTGAGCTGCAAAATTAACTATGTACTTGATTTTTTTATTTTTTATAATTCTGATTAATTTGTTCAAATCCTTCTTTACATTTAAGTTAATTTTATAAAATTTAAAATAATCTATATGTTTGTTTTTTTTATATATTAAGTATTCTTTATTAATTTCGTTTTTTCTTGATACAGCATAAACTTTAATTTTTTTTTTCAAAAGGTAGTCTATAAAATTTGATCCAGCAAAAGAATTGCTACCTATGATTAAAATTTTATTCATTAATATTAAATCTAAGATTAGTAGCTAAACCAATTTTATAGTTAACTTAAGATTATACTTATATCTATAATAAATTTTAAAAAAATGATAGAAAATATATACATAATGAATAATATTTTTGAAATTAAAAAAATACTCAAAATTTTAAAAAATAAAAAACTTTACTACAAACATGAAAAATAAAATTGCTACGTTAGAGAATTTAAAAATATTAAGAAAGAAAAACTTAAACAAGAAAATTGTACTGGCTCATGGAACATTTGATTTTTTTCATTATGGACATTTAGAACATCTAGAAAAATCAAAAGATTTAGGTGATTTACTTGTAGTTAGCATAACAGCTGACAAATATATAAAAAAAGGTGTTGGAAGACCAATTTATAAGCAAGATCAAAGATTAAAATTTATTTCTTCATTAGATTTTGTTGATTATGTTGTTGCAATCAATTCTACTAGTGGGATTGAAATTATAAATTGCTTAAAACCAGATATTTACTCCAAGGGACATGAATATAAAAACAAAAATAATGATTTCACAAGAAAAATTTTAGCCGAAGAAAAAGAAGTTAAAAAAAATAAAGGTAAAATATCTTATACAAATGAAATGGTTTTAAGCTCCTCTAACCTTATTAATCGAATGAAATTTACAGAAAAAGGTTTAGATGAGGAGTTTAGAGAAAGTTTTAAAAAATCAAATGATTTTTCATATTTTTTTAAAAAATTTAATGAAATCCAGAATAAAAATATATTAGTAATTGGAGACTCAATTATTGATGAATATGTTTTTACAACTGCTTTGGCAAAATCCCCCAAGGAAGAAATAATATCCGTAAAAGAAGAAAAAAAAAATGTATATTTTGGTGGTATATTTGCGACAGCCAATAATATTTCAAATTTTGTTAATAATGTAACATTGCTGACCTTAATTGGAAATGAAAAAGGCTTAGAAAAAAAAATAAAAAAAAGATTAAATAAAAATTTAAATTATTACTTTTGTACCAATGAAAATACAAAAACGACAACTAAAACCAGGTATTTAGATAACTCTAACAAAAAACTTTTTCAAACAAATAAACTAAACTTTAGTTTAATAGACTTAAAAACAGAGAAAAAAATATTAAAGTTTCTAAAAAAAAATATTAAAAATTTTGACTTAGTCGTGGCAAATGATTTTGGCCATGGACTACTTACTCCAAAAATAATTAAAGTCTTAGAATCACAATCAAAAAAACTATGTATAAATGTTCAAACTAATAGTGCAAATTTTGGTTTTAATTTTTTTGATAAGTATAAGAAGTGCTATTATTTGTCATTAGATGAACCAGAAGTAAGATATGCATTAAAAGATAGAGATAATAATATAAAAATTTTAGTTAAAAAAATGTTAAAAAAAACTAAAGCACAAATCATTGCTGTTACGTATGGAGCCAATGGTACTAAAATGTTTAGCAATAACAAAATAGTATCTTTGCCAGCTTTTTCAAAAAATGTAGTAGATACTCTCGGAGCTGGGGATGCTTTTTTTGCAATTTCATCTATATATTCTATGTGTGATAATAATTCTAAAAATATAGGTTTTGTTGGTAACTTAGCAGGAGCAATGAAAATACAATTTTTAGGTCATGAGAGAAATATTGAGCGAGATGATTTGATTGGATATATGAAATCTTTTTTAGCTTGAAATAGAAATATTCTACAAACTTTACATTCACAAAATACATTGATTATCCATAACTATTTAAGTAAGTTGCATATCAAATGTCTAAAGTACTTCTTAATACATACTTAAATGAATTACAAAATCTGATTAAATCATTAGATTTAGACAAAATTTTATTACTAAAAAAAAAAATAATGCTAACAAAAAAAAGAAATGGCAAAGTATTTATTTTTGGAAATGGAGGAAGTATTTCTACAGCCAACCATTTTGCAGTAGATATGATCAAAAATGCCAAAGTTGAAACTATCTCTATTTCAAATGATAATTTAATAACATGTTTTAGCAATGATTATGGATTTGAATATTGGATAAAGCATGGCATAAAATATTGTGCTAAAAAAAATGATTTAGTTATTTTTTTGAGTGTAAGTGGAAAATCTCAAAATATAATTAATGCAGCTAAGTACTGTAATAAAAAAAAAATTAATTTCTTTTCCTTAACAGGACATAAGAAAAACAATTTATTAAATAAAATATCAAAAAATTTTTTATGGATAGACTCTATGTCATATAATATTGTAGAAATAGCTCATTCAATAATATTATTTAACATTGTTGATTTAATCATAGGAAAAAATATTTACACATCTAATAGATAGTAATATAAAAATAGTAATACAATTATAGTACATGAAATCTATACTATTATTTTCTTTTGGATATTCAATAATACCAATTCTAAAGATATTAGCGCTATTTATAAACTTTAAATTTTGCCATATACACACATCTAGAATAGGACATCAAATATTTAATTTTGATTTTGCTCTTTTGTCAGTTTCAAAAAATACTTTATTATTATGTTCACACGACAAAAAAGTAGCAAATAATTTTATTCTTAATTTTTTTAAGAACCAACAGCAAATTTTTTTTTTTTGGATTTTTAAATACTTTTATTTTGCCATATATCATATCAATCCTAACTCCGACTTAATTGTTAGTTGGAAGCAATATCAGCCTAATTTTTCTTTTTATTTAACAATAAAAAGTAAAATTAAAACACCAGAATATTCTATGGAAGAGATAAAAGAGATTTTGTTAAAATATAAAATTAAAAAAGATTTTGTAGGCTTACATGCAAGAAATAATTATTATGTAGAAAAATATACACCAGAAGATAAAAATGTTCATGATTTTAGAAATTTCAATTTTACTGATTACAATTTAGTCATTGAATATTTAAATAATAAAAATAACTCAATAATTAAATTAGGAGAAGACTTTCCAAATGAAGATTTAAAATTATTAGGAACAAAAATCTTTACCTCAAAAGATTTCAAGTCACACGAAGAAATTGATTATTTTATAAATACTCACTCTAGGTATAATGTTGTATCAGTTTCAGGAATTGCAGGAATGTCAGCAATGATAAGAAAAAAGATAGTATATGTTAACTTTCTGCCATTTAATTTAGATCAATTAAGTTGGAGCTCTCCTGGATCTTTAATATTGCCAAAAAAAATTTTTAATATACATGAGGGAAGACTTTTAACCTTTCAAGAGAGTACAAAAATTAAATTTAGTGTTCATCAAAAGATAGATCCATATAAAAAAAATAATTTAACAGTTATAAATAATTCACCTACAGAAATATTAGATACAATAATAGAAATGGAAGAAAAACTATTAGACAATATTAGCGATGATTCTATAAGATTAAATAATTTATTTTGGAAAAGTATTACAGATAATAATTATGAAAAAATAAATTATTTGAAAAATGAACTTAAATTATCTATTTCAACTAGTTTTTTAAAAAACAATCAAAATTTATTTTAATTTGAATAAAAACCTCAATTGCCCAAATATAACAAATAATATAAAAGAATATGAGTAAATTTTTTTGCCCTATTTCAAAATCAAAAAAATTTAAAAGATTATTCTCTATTAAAAAATTTCCAATTTTTATGGGCGTTTCTAAATTTCCAAAAGATTATAAATTTAAAACATTAAGTTGGTGGATAAATAAGGAAAGTGGAAATGTGCAAATAAATCCAAAAGTTTCTTTAGATGAGCTATATGTTAAATCGCATGGATCAGGCACAACTGGTAAGGTTTGGAGTGATCATCACAATCTATTTTATGATCTGGCAAAACCTTTTATCAAGGGTAACATTTGTGAAATAGGAGGAGGAAATAATTCTATTTTAAATAAAATTAATAATTTTTCAAAAATAGTTTCTTTTTTTTGTTTTGACAAAAATCTTAATTTAAAAAAAAAAAATAAAAAAATACTTAAAATAAGTAAATTTTTTGATAAGAATTATTTTAAAAATAAACCAAAACTTAAATTTGATTTAGTTTTACATTCACATACCTTTGAACATCTTTATGAACCAGATATTTTTTTGAAAAATATAAAATCTTCTCTTTCAAAAAATGGCAAACATATTTTTACAATGCCTAATATGAAAGTTATGATTAAAAGGGGTTATGCAAATGCAATGAATTTTGAACACCCTTATTTTTACGATGAAAATTTAGTAGATAATTTATTATATAAAAATAACTTTAAAATTATAAAAAAAAAATATTTTAAAGAAGATCATTCTATTATGTATGTTACAGAGGTNTCTAATAAAATAAAATTATATAATTANAACAAGTATAATCAAAATATCAAAATTTTTAAAAAAATGTTTAATTTTTGGGCTAATGATATTTTAAAAATAAATAAACAAATCATTAAATATAATTCAGTTTTTATTTTTGGAGCACATATTTTTTCACAGATGATTTTATGTAATGGTCTTAACAAAAAAAATTTATTAGGAATTTTAGATAACGATAAAAATAAAATAAATAATTTTTTATATGGAACTGAATTAAAAATATTTAAACCTTATTATCTTAAAAAATTTAAAAAACCTTGTGTAATTCTCAGAGCAGGCAGTTACAATAATGAAATTAAAAAGCAAATTCTTCATATAAATCCAAAAACAGTAATAATATAAAATTGAAAATTTATCTTAATTTGAATAAAAAATTTCCAAATTCGGCAGTAGTTATTGTAGATAATACAATTTTATTATCCCATACTTTAAATTTCCTATATAAATTTAACTTTAAGAATATTGTTTTATTAAAAAATAAAAATCTAAAAGTAAGATCAAATTTTTTAAATAATTATCCTTTTAAATTTAAAATTAAAAATTATAAAAATCATAAATTCTCTTACAATCTTTTAACTCAAAAAATCTTTTCAAATCTATTTAATGAAAATTTTTTATTAATCAGAACATCAAAATTTACTAATTTAAACTTGTTTAATTTGTACAAAAAATTTTTAAAAAACAATGAAAAATTAATAATAACTCTTTTAAAAAAAAATAAAAAATTATTTAATTCAGAGATTTTTTTTGTAAAAAAAAAATTATTTAATTCTTATGATTTTTCTTTTAATAAGATTATTAATAATCCAAATTATAAATTAAATTTTACTGATAGTGAATATTTTGATTGTAATAAAAAGAAACATGATAAAAAAACAATTATTAATTTTTTTTCAAAAATCTATTCAAAGGCTGTAATTCTAGATAGGGATGGTGTAATAAATGTTAATAAAGGATATGTAGGTTTTAAAAAAGATTTTATTTTTCAAAAAGGTGCAATAAAAGCACTTAAATATCTTAATGATAATAAATACAATATCTATGTTGTGACAAATCAATCTGGAATAGCCAGAGGTTATTTTTCTGAGCAAGATGTAATAAAATTACANGATTATATAAATGATCATTTAGAGTCACGAGGTATTTATATTAATAAGTTTTATTATAGCCCATATCATAAAGATGGAGTTGTACCAAAATATAAAAAAAATTCATCTTGTAGAAAACCAGGAATAAAATTATTCAATATTTTATGTAATGAATGGAATATAAATAATAAAAAAAAATTTATTATGATAGGTGATCAGATAAGTGATATTGAGTTTGCTAAAAAAGCTGAAATCAAATCAGCTTTGTTTAAGGGTGGAAATTTATTCCATTTTATTAAAGATTTAAAACATAAAAATAAATTTTAAAAATAAGTATGGAATTGACAGTATATCTCTGGCAATTTTTTAAAAAAAAAAAAAACTAAATTTTCTTTTGTTTGGAGTAAGAAATATATATAATTTTAATATTTAAATTCTCGATGATCCAAAAAAAAATTAATAAATATTTACTAGACCATCGATGCACTTTACTCGGTATAGGACCAATGAGTCTAAATTGTGTTGATGCAACAATTGAACTCGCTAATGAACACTTGGTTCCACTTATCCTTATAGCAAGCAGGCGCCAAATAGATTCAGAGGATTTTAATGGTGGTTATGTGAACAAATGGACTACATCTGAGTTTGCAGATCATGTTAGAAAAGAAGATAAATCAGGCAATATAATCTTAGCTAGAGATCATGGTGGACCTTGGCAGAACGATTTAGAAAGTTTAAAAAAAATGAATTTAAAAGAAGCAATGAATTCAGCGAAAGTTTCTTATAAAGCAGATATAGATGCAGGTTTTCAAGTTTTGCATATTGATCCTAGTATTGATATTCATGGTGCCCCAACTATAGAACAATCATTAGATCGATTATTCGAACTTTATGAATACTGTTGGAGCTATGCCCAAAAAAAAGGACAAGAGGTTATTTTTGAAGTTGGAACAGAAGAGCAAAGTGGAACAAACAATACATTAGAAGAATTAGACTATAATTTATCTTCAATAAAAAAATTTTGTAATAAAAATAATTTTCCCTTACCCACATTTGTAGTGGTGCAAACTGGAACAAAAGTTATGGAAACTCGTAATGTTGGATCATTTGACTCACCACTTAGAATAGAGGGAGAGCTTCCTGCAGAAATTCAGGTACCTAAAATGATCGAAATATGTTCGAAACATAATATTTTTATGAAAGAACATAATACAGATTATCTCTCAGATGTTGCTCTTTCATGGCATCCTCGTTTAGGAATACATTCCGCAAATGTTGCACCAGAATTTGGTGTTGCAGAAACAAGGGCTTTCATAAAACTGATGGAAGAAAATAATTTAAAATCTTTTGCATCAAAATTTCTCGAGCTGTCATATAATTCTGGAAAATGGAAAAAATGGATAATTCCNAATTCATCAATAAATGATCGTGAAAAATCAATTATAGCAGGACANTATATATTTTCTATGGAAGAATTTATTGATTTAAAAAAAGAAGTTTATCAAAATCTCAAAAATAAAATAGGAATAGAATTAGATGTTTATTTAAAAGATCAAGTTAAAAAAAGTATTTTAAGGTATCTTTATAATTTTCGTCTAGTGAGATAACTATGAAAAATATTGCAACAATAATACTGAATAGAAATCTTTCTCAACCAACAAATAAACTTTATGAGCATCTTCTGAAATATGATACTGAAGAAAAAGATATTTATGTTCTAGAGGCAGGATCAGATAAGGATAAGTTGTCAAAATATTGTACATGGCATGCAGATGATGAAGTTATAAGAAAAGAAGGTTTGCGCTATTGTAGGGGAATGAATTATGGTCTTTTGAAATTATATATCGAACATAAGTGGACAAATTATGATGCCTTTTTTTTACTGACAAATGATACTGAGCTGTTTCCTGTCGAAACTATAAAAACTATGAGAGAATTACTCCAAAATCATCCAAGAGTTGGAATTTTATCTCCTTGCTCCTCTAAGTGGGGTGAAAATCTTCTTTTAAAAGAGACCTCAACCAAGTATTTTTGGTTTATACATAATAATGCATTACTTTTTAGAAGGTCTTTTTTGGAAAANATTATGGAGAAAGAAAATCCAAATTATATGAATTTTATTTTTGATGGATATAATTTTCGAGGTTATCTTAGTGAAAGTGAAATAATAGCAAAAGCTTATGCTAATAATTGGGCAGCTGCTATTACAACAGATGTATTTGCAGAAGAAAACGAGTCTTATTTGTTAAATAAATCAGATTTAATACGNACAGAGACCTANGAAGAAAACATAAGACTTTATATCAAAGATGGAGAAAATTGGTTAAGGCGTAAATATGGATTTAATAGTCGTTGGGCAATGCAACAGTATGTTAAANCATTTTATGATCGTTTTTTTGAATTTTATCCTGAATATAAAGAATTTAAAATTTAATTAGAAATGAATATTATTAAAAAACCTTGGGGTAAAGAAGAAGTTATCGAAATTAATGATTATTATATGGTAAAAAAATTAACTATGTGGAAAGGACACAGATGTAGTTTACAATATCATAAAGTAAAAAAAGAAACTATTTATGTGCTTAGTGGTAAATTAAGAATTTATGCAGGTAAATCTAAAGAAAATTTATCTTCTAGAGTATATGACTCAAATGATTCAATAACACTTATGCCGGGTATAATTCATCGAATGGAAGCTGAAGAAGATTCAGTTTATCTTGAAGCTAGTACACCCCAGATCAATGATGTAGTTCGAATTTCTGACGATTATAATCGAGTAGAATCCGAGTGAGTTATAGTGTTGTTATATTAACAGCCGGTATTGGATCTCGATTAAATAAACTTACAAAAAATATTAATAAATCCTTAGTTAGCGTTTCAAATAAACCAGTTTTATCTCACATTATTGATCAATTTCCTAAAACATGCAAATTTATTATTGCTCTTGGTCATAAAGGAGAATTAGTAAAACAATTTTTACAACTAGCATATAGTGATAGAAAATTTTATTTTGTTGAAGTTGATAAATACAGAGGAACAGGTTCTGGTTTAGGTTACTCACTTTTGTGTTGTGAGAAATACTTACAAGAACCTTTCATTTTTACTTCTTGTGATACACTTGTTAAAAATCGAATACACCCACCAAAATTTAACTGGTTGGGATCTGCAAAATTAAAGAATCCAGTTTCTTATAGAACTATAAAAAAAGAAAAAAAGACGATAAAAAAAATACAAGAAAAAGGAAAAATAAAATTTAGACAAGATAGAGCATACATAGGCTTAGCTGGAATAAAAGACTACAAAATTTTCTGGGAAGGAATGAGAAATGGTAAATTAAGTGCAATTAAGCAAGGTGAAGTGTATGGATTAAACAAAATTTTAAAAAAAAAAATTGTAAAAGATGTCAATTTTAATTGGTTTGATACCGGAACTCTAGAAAAACTATTATTAGCACGTTCAGCTTACAAAAAAATAGACAAACCAAATATTCTTGAAAAGGAAAATGAGAAAATTTGGTTTTTAAAAAAAAAGGTAATAAAATTTTCAACAGATAATCAATTTATTTATAAAAGAGTCAAAAGAGCAAAAGAATTAAAAGGATTTGTTCCTGAGGTTATTAAATTCAAAAAAAACATGTATAGTTATAAAAAAATTGAAGGACAGGTAATATCTCAAGTTATCAATGTTAAACTATTCAAAGATCTTTTAATTATTACTAAAAAATTTTGGAACAAAAAAAAATTAAATTTGGAAAATTATAAAATATTTAAAAAACAATGTCATAATTTTTATTTTAAAAAAACAAAAGAGCGAATTAATTTGTTTTACAAGATTCATGGAAAGAAAGATGAAAAAGAAATAATAAATGGTAAAAATATGCCAACTTTATCAAATCTTCTAGATAGAGTTGATTGGGATGATTTAAAAAATGGTTTTCCTGTGAGATTTCATGGAGATTTTCATTTTGAAAATATTTTGTACAGTTTCAAAAAAAAAAAATTTACATTTCTTGATTGGAGACAAGATTTTAGTGGAAATTTAAAAGTTGGAGATATTTATTATGATTTAGCAAAGTTATTGCATGGTTTAATCGTTTCACATGAATCAATCATGAAAAATAAATTTAAAATACAATGGAAGGGTAACAAAATTTTTTACGATTTAAAAAGAAAAAAAATTTTGAAAGAATGTGAGGATCAATTTAGAATATGGTGTAAAAAGTCAAAATTTTCTTACAAAAAAGTTAGAATTCTTACAGCACTAATTTACCTGAATATTGCTGCCTTACATCATTATCCTTATTCATTGTTTTTATACGCTATTGGAAAATTTATGTTAAAAAAAGAATTAGATAAAAAATGATTTCCCCATCCTTAGCAATTTTTTCTAACTTTTTCATAGATAACGAAGAACGTTTACAAAGAATGAAAGACTCTTTTTATTCTTTTAAAGACATAAACCCAAAGGAGTGGGTTATTAATATCAGAGGTAGTTTAAAATATGATGCAGGTAATTTTTTAAAAAGTGAGCTAAACGAGAATTTAAATCTTAGTTACGTAGAAGGTGGAAGTGGATGGATACAAGATTCTTTAAAAATTTCTAGACAAATTAGTTCTGATTATGTTTTTTTTTGGATTGAAGATCATATTATGATTGCTTCTCCAGATGAATTAAAAAATTGTATTTTAGAAATGAAAGAATTTAATATTGATCAATTATGGTATTCTTTTTTAATAGATAAAGTTAAAACAAATTTCAGCTTAGTTAATCCTTATAAAATAGGCAAGCATATCACTGTTGTAAAATATGATTTTCAAAATTGCTCAAAAATAACTAAAGTCGTAGGTGATTTTTATACGATTTCTTGTGTTAGTATTATGAATAAAAACTTTTTCCTAAAAATTTTATCGTCAAATAAACCATTTTTAAAAAGATTCCATAGAAAATTACCATTTGATTTTGAAAAATTATCAAGTGATAAAGTAACACCTATTATATTGCATTCATTACCTAATTCAGAACTATTTGTTTCTATCGACGATGATTTATGTCAGCCTGGTTATTCACTTATTTCTCGTGGACTTTATCCTGATCGAATTTCAAGAGATAATATGAAGGTTTTAGAATTTGGTTATTTTGAGAAAATAAAAATAAAAATTAAAAAAATAATTCCTCTAAAGATAATACAATTAATTTTATGGCCATTTAAATTTTTTAGGAGATTGTTTTATACATTAAATTTTTTAATTAATAATCGATAGAATAAAAGATTTAAAAGATGTTTAAAATTAAAATAGTATGATTTATGATTAAATAAAATAAAAAAAACGACTAATATATAGTTAAATGAAATTAAAAAAATTATTTAGGAATAAAAGAGGTTTTATATGAAAGCTGTGATTTTAGCTGGTGGTCTTGGCACTCGCCTCTCTGAAGAAACAGATATGAAACCTAAGCCAATGGTTGAAATTGGAAATAAACCTATTCTATGGCACATAATGAAAATTTATTCTTCACATGGAATTAACGATTTTATTATTTGCTGTGGCTATAAAGGTTATGTCATTAAAGAATACTTTAAAAATTATTTTATTCATATGTCCGATGTTACATTTTCTATAAATGACAATAGTATGCATGTTCATCAAAATAATGCAGAACCTTGGACTGTTACTTTAGTAGATACAGGAGAAGACACATTGACAGGTGGACGTCTTAAAAGAATAAATGAATATATCAAAAATGAAAAAGAATTTTGTTTTACTTATGGAGATGGTGTTAGCGATATAAACATATCTGAATTAATTAAATTTCATAATAAGCACGGTAAAAAAGCAACCGTCACAGCCACTATACCAAAAGGAAAATATGGTGCATTAAAACTTGGTTCAAATAATATTGTTGATCACTTTCAAGAAAAACCAGAAGGTGATGGCAGTTGGGTTAATAGTGGTTTTTTTGTTTTAAAACCAAGTGTTATTGAAAACATTGATGGTGATAAAACCATTTGGGAAAGTGAACCACTTGTAAAACTTGCAAATGATAATCAACTTGTTGCATTTAAACATAATGGTTTTTGGATGCCAATGGATACTCTTAGAGAAAAAAATATTCTAAATGAATTATGGAGCAATGGTAAAGCACCTTGGAAAGTATGGTGATGAATCCAGATTTCTGGAAAAATCGCTCGGTTTTTTTAACAGGTCATACCGGATTTAAAGGTGGCTGGATGACTTTAGCTCTTTCACAAATGGGAGCTAAAGTTTCTGGTTACTCTTTGGCACCTAAAACAAAGCCTAATTTTTTTTCAATATTAAAACTCAAAAAATATTTAGCAAAATCCACAATTGGTAATATTCTTGATTTAAAATTACTTAAAAAATCAATAAATGAAGCTAAACCATCTATAGTTATTCATATGGCTGCTCAGCCATTAGTACATCAATCTTACAAAACTCCAATAGAGACTATAATGACAAATGTTATTGGAACAGCTAATATTTTTGAAGCTGCAAAAGATACAAACACAATAAAAGCAATAATCAATGTAACGACAGATAAATGTTATGAAAATAATGAAAAAATTACATCTTATAATGAAAATGATCGATTAGGTGGTCATGATCCTTATTCTGGGAGCAAGGCTTGTTCAGAATTAATTACTGCAACTTATAGAAAATCTTTTCTTTCAAAAATTGATATTTATTTAGCAAGTGCAAGAGCAGGAAATGTAATTGGTGGCGGAGACTGGTCAAACGATCGATTGTTGCCAGATTTTTTTAGATCTTTAGAGGCTGGAAAACCAATGTATGTTCGATCTCCTAATGCAATTCGTCCATGGCAGCATGTTTTGGAGCCAATTTCTGGCTACATGAAACTTGGAGAAAAACTTGTAACTAATGGAAAAGATTATGCAAATGCGTGGAATTTTGGTCCCAATGATGAGGATGCTAAGACAGTAGGATGGGTTATAGATCATTTGTGCGCTAAAATACCAGGCACACATTGGATAGCAGATGAGGAAAAACATCCACATGAGTCAACTCTATTAAAATTAGACAGCACCAAAGCTAAAAAATATCTTGATTGGAACCCAAAATGGGATGCTAAATTATCGATCCACAAAACAATAGATTGGTATAACGCATGGAAAAAAGGTAAAGAAATGAGCAGTATTAGCCTAAGTCAAATCGATGAGTATAACAGCATAAAATAAATTAGATTAAAACTTCAAATGAGAAAAGCAATTATTTCAGGTTCGACAGGGTTAGTAGGAGTTGCTGTTTCTAATTATTTAGCTTCAAAAAATGTAGATATTTTATGTCTAGGAAGAAAACCACTTACCAAATTACAAATAAAAGAAACATTTGGATATCCGATAAATTATATGGTCTTGCCAATGCAAAAAATTAATAACTTACACAAAGAAATCCGTAAATTTAAATGTAAAGTTAATGATAATTGTGTTTTTTTTAATTTTGCTTGGAGTGGTCAAAATAATTTAACTGATGGAACTTTTGATGATCAATTAAAAAATGTTACTTACACAACTAACGCTATTAAAGAGGCAAAAAAATTAGGTTGTGTAAAATTTGTTAATGCAGGGTCTCTTGAGGAAACTTTTGCTGAAAATTATCTTAAAAATAAAAAAAATATTACTTTTGTTTCGAATCAAAAAAATTATACATTAGCTAAATTAACAAACAGAAATATGTGTAAAATAGTTTCTTACTTGGAAAAAATTGACTATATCCATACAAGAATTTCATTACCATTATCACCAAACCTAAACAAAGGGACCTATGTTGCTAATACTTTAAAAAAAATTTTAAAAGGAGAGACAATTGAACCACCAACCAATAATAGATTATTTGATATAATCTTTACAGAGGATGTTGCTAAAGCATATTATTTAATTGGTAATTATGGTAAAAATAATTCTGACTATTTTATTGGGACATCTAAGCCAATAAGATTAGAAGAGTATTTCAGTAAGTTTAAAAAAAATATATCAATTAAAAAAAAAAACTTTTTTCGAAAAAAATTAAGCAATTCCGATCTAAATATATTTAGTATTAAAAAGCTTAAAAACGATACTGGTTTTAACCCAACAACAGATTGTTTTAAAATAAAAATAGATAATAATTGTAGATAAGTATGAAGCAAGCAATAGTGACAGGTGCAACAGGATTTATAGGTTCAGCTTTTGTAGAGTTATTGATAAACAAAAATATTCAAGTATTGTCTTTAGGAAGAAAACCTTTCGATAAGATACCTAAAGATAAAAAAAAAAAACTTTCTGGTTCTCTTTATTTAAATTTAGATATGAAAAATATTAGTAATCTGAGAAATGAAATAAATAAACTTGATTGGATTATTGGTAATGATTGTGTATTTTTTAATTTGGCCTGGGGTGGCAAGGAGCGTCTTTCAGATTTAGATGTTGAGGCACAGATTGCAAATATTGGATGGTGTGTAAACGCAATTAAAGTAGCAAAAGAAATTTGTTGTAAAAGATTTATTCAGGTAGGTACAATGGAGGAGTTGTTTACCCATAAATATCTAGGACTTAACCATCATACTAATGATGAGTACAACAGGCATGTAATTTATTCAGTAGCAAAAATTTCAGCTAAATTTGCTCTCGAGTTATATTCTTCTTTGCTTGAAATGGAGCTTATTTACGTAATTAACTCACATGTGATTGGCCCAAATGATGATAAAGACTCATTTTTACAGGTAACTTTAGAAAAAATGGTTAAAAATGAAGATTTAGTATTTTCATCAGGTGAACAATACTTTGACACAGTATCATTGGATGATTGTGTATTTGGTTATTATTTAATTTGTAAAAAAGGACGATCAGGATCTAATTATTGGGTAGGATCTGGTGAACCTTGTCGTATAAAAGATTATGTTAAACGGATGTCTAAATTATTTTCTCCAAATAAAAATTTACAATTTGGCAAACTTCCATACAACGATATCATGCTTAATCCTGAGGACTTTTCAGTAGATTTACTTACTGAACACACAGGTTATAAGCCAAAATTATCTTTTGAGCAGACTATAATTAAACTATATGAAAATATGTTTGATAAGAAATAAAATATTATCATGAAAATAAAACCAACACCTATAAAGGATTTATTTGTTATGCATCGTTCGGTAACAAAAGATGATCGAGGATCATTTACAAGGCTTTTTGGGGCAGATGAGTTGAAATCTGCTGGCAGAAATATAAATGCTATTCATGTGAATACTTCAATTTCGAAAGAAGTTGGAACATTACGTGGCATACATTATCAATACCCTCCTTTCTGTGAAACAAAAATTATTGCATGTACATCTGGTGCAATTTGGGATGTTGCAGTTGATTTGAGACCAAAATCAATAACAAGGTTCAAATGGTTTGGCACTATATTAACGCCAGAAAATGGTTTAAGCATGATTGTACCTGATGGTTTTGGTCATGCTTTTGTAACAATAGAAAAAAATTCCACTGCTGTATATGTATTATCTAATGTATATTCACCAAAATATGAATCAGGATTACGGTATGATGATCCTTTATTGTCAATTAAATGGCCAGTTGAGCCTAAGATAATCTCTAAAAAAGATCAAAATTGGGAAACTTTAGAAAAAAAAACAAAAGAAATTAATGATAGATTTAAATAAATTGGATTATTCACAATTAAAAAAACTAACAATAATTATTCCAAGTTATAGAAGGCAAGACTTATTATCAAGATGTATGCAATATTGGTCTGGCAAAAATGTAAATATAATTGTTCTAGATGGAAGTGAAGTCAGTTTAGAAAAAAATTTTTTAAATAATATTCATTCAAATATAAAATATATTCATAATCCAAAAAATCTATACGAAAGGTTATTGTTATCATTAAATTATATTGAAACAGAATATGTCATGCTTGGATGTGATGATGAATTTTATTTACAATCTAGTCTAAACTCTTGTTTAAATAGATTGTCTCAAGATAAAACACTTGTTTGTTGTATGGGTCGAGCTATGGGCTTTAGTTTTTATAATAATACAGTTGTAGGGCATAATGTATATCACAAACTTAAAAATAGATTTCAAGATGATGATGACCCTGCAATAAGATTAAAAAAACACTTTTCAGATTATACAATAGCTCATATGTATGGAGTAACAAGGGCATCTTTTTGGAAAATTATTGCAAAATCAGTTTTTTCAAAAGAATATAATTTTTTTGCAGCAATGGAGTTACAGTTAGAATTTCTTATTTTGTATGCTGGAAAAAGTACTGTTTTACCTGAGCTCATGTGGATGAGATCAGGAGAAAATGATGGCATACGCAATACAAGTCCTAGCTTGACAACATCCTTTGATTTTTTTACCTGGTGGAGAAGTTCTGAAAATAAAAAAGAAAAAAATGATTTTATAAATAGAATTAAGTTTGCTTGTCACGAAATCAATCAATTGAACAATAAAAGATATGATTTGGATATTTTTAATTTATTTGAAAATTATTTTCAATTTAATAGGCCCAAATTTTATAATAAATTTTACAAATATCTTCCATCCTTTATTAGAGATATAATTAAATATTTTTTCAAGATGTTTGGTCATGATGTTACAAAAAGAACACCTTTGAATAACATTATAAAATCATTAATAGATAACGGTATAAAAGTAGAATTAAGTGACCTAAAAAAAATAGAGCAAACAATTAATTTATTTTATAGCGAAAAAAAATAGAGCAAACAATTAATTTATTTTATAGCGAAAAAAAATAGTAACATTGTTTTTAAGATACTTTGATTATTATTTATGCTAAATTATTGATAATAAATTATTCATCATATGAAAAAAATTAAATTAGGCTATATTGGTTCTGGCCCGATTTCGAGCTTTCATGTTTCAGCTTTAAAATATGCGGGTTTTGAAATTATTTCTTTTTTTTCTCGCAATTATATAAAGGCCTGTAAATTTTCACAAGTTAACAAAATTAAATTACCAGAAAAATCATTTAATGATTTTTTAATAAAAAGTGATCAGGTTGACGCTTTTATTATTTCTGTAAAAACAGATTTTGTTCTAAAATACCTAAAAGATTTGTGCAAAATAAAAAAACCTATTTTTGTAGAAAAACCAGGTTCTCTTAATTCTCTAGATCTTAAAAAGATAAAAGAAAAATCAAATACAAAAATATTTTTTTTATATAATAGAAGATTTTATTCATCTATTCTTGAGGGTAAAAAGTTTATAGATTTTAGCAAACAGTGTTTTTTAAGTGTTAAAATACCTGATACCACTAAAACTTTGAAAAACTTTATAAGTAATGGATGTCATATAATAGATATACTATTTTTTTACTTCAAGGATTTAAAAGTTTTAAAGTCTTATAAGTTAAGAAAAAAAATTGGATATTATTTTTTACTTCAATCAAAAAATCATGACATGATTTCATGTTTGTTAAATTGGGGATCCCCTCAAAATTTTGAAATAAATATCTGTAATGAAAAATATCAAAGACTGGAAATAAAACCTTTAGAAGCCTCTTTTTTATTCCATAAAATGAAACCTATTAATCCAACAAAAAAGATACCTTTCCGTTCATACATACCTAAATTAATAAATAAAAAATCAGCTATACATCATGGAAAAAAGTTTAAACCTGGTTTTTTGGAGCAATATTTGGAAATTAAAAAAATAATTAAATATAACAAAAAAAATCATAAACTTTGTAATTTAGATAATGCAATAAAAGTTTTAAATTTAATTGAAACAATAATTAAAAAATCAAAATAAAATGTTTACAATCGCACTTATCGGAACTGGGGCAATTGGATCAAGATATCTTCAAGGTATGATAAAAATAAGGAAAAAAGTTGATATTCTTGCAGTAGAACCACTCAAAAGCTCTAGTCAAAATGCAATTAATTTGTGGAATGAAGTTGGAGGTAAAAAATCAAAACATAATATTCAATATGTTAATAATCTTAATGGTATAAAAAAAAAATTTGATTTGGTGATTATAGCTACTTCCTCTCAAGATCGACCAAATTTAATAAAAGAAGTAAGGCAAAAATTGAAACCAAATTATTGGATTATAGAAAAAATTCTTGCTCAATCTGAAACAGGTCTGAAAATGATTAAAAAATATACATATAATTCTTCAGGTGTATGGGTAAACAAACCCAGAAGGCTTATGCATTGGCATAAAAAATTAAAGACTAAATTTAATGGAAAAGGTCCTTTATCAATAGAAAAAATTGGAGGATTGTGGGGATTAACTTGCAACTCAATACATTTTATTGATTTAGTTTGTTGGTGGACAGGAGAAAGTCTTTTATCATTAAATTCTAATGAGTTAGATAAAAAATGGTTTAAAAGTAAGAGAGCAAACTACTATGAGATTACAGGTAAATTAAAAGCAA
>NZIV01000064.1 GCA_002689995.1 Fidelibacterota bacterium | reverse complement strand
AATGCACAATTGATAGATAGAAATAGAAAACAAACAGAGTATGATACAATTGATAATCAACTAGACGATTTAAAAGATGAGGATATTCCTAGAATAACAGAAAAAATGAATGATGCACAGTTACTTTTAAGATAAAAATTTTTATTTTATTTAATCTTTATTTTATTCAAAAAAATATTATATAAAAATATAATATTTTTAATAATTAAATGGATATATATAATTATGCTAATAAAATAGTATATTATTTTAAACCTTTAATAAAGCATGAAACATCATTAGAAAATTGGCAACAAAATATTATAAAACAATGTATAGGTATTGATGAACAAGGATTACAAAGTTATATATGTGGATGGGAATATTCAGATAAAAATTATTATAAAATTATTCCATGTTTTTATTCAAAATATATAAAAATAAAAGCAAAAAATAATGAGATGATTATTAAATATACTTTACAAAAAATATTATTAAAGAAAACTAATAAAGATATTACTTTATATATTTTAAATTATTTGTAATCAATCATTTAATTTATTCTCATCACCATATGGTGCATCCTGTGGATCATGATTCAAATTATCATTATTTTCTTTTCATAAAAAAATATATTTAAAAAAATAAATATGTTTTTTATTAAGAATGTTATTTGAAGAATATTTAAGTAAAAATATTATTGAAGAATGGAAAGAATATTACATTGATTATAAATTATTAAAAAATAAAATTGAATCTATTAGTGAACAAAAAATTAATTCCGAAAAAGAATTTAATGTATCTTTAGAAAATGAATGGAATAAATATATTAATTTTTATAATTATTATTTAATAGAATTACATGATAAAAAAATAGAAAAAAAATTAATTGAAAATATTATAAATTTAAATTTTTTTGCATATACAAATCAAACATCATTACGTAAAATTATAAAAAAACATGATAAAAATTCAAAAAATTCCATTTATCCAGCATGGGAGCACAAAATTAAATACAAAACTTATAAGCAAATGTTTAATTTATTAAAAAAAATTTCAAAATTATATGAAAAAAAAGATGAAGAACATATAATTAAAATGATTGATCAAAGTAATTTTGTTCGTAAAAGTATCAAGTTCTGGATTCCAGTAGATAAAGTTGTAAATGTTATTTCAAATATAATTGAACACTTACCAATATACACATTTAATGATAATAATAATATTCTTGGAAAAATTGATTCTATTTATTTGGATAATACTGATTTTACATGTTATAATACTAGAATTAAAAAAGAAGAAGGAAGTAAATTAATTCGTTTAAGATGGTACGATGATAATTTCACAAATATTTTTGTGGAAAGAAAAGTTCACCACGAAAATTGGACAAGTGCAGAATCATCAAAAAATAGATTTCAGATTAAAGAAAATCAAATAATTGATTTTTTTAGAGGTCAATTAAAATTAGGAACACCTTTATCTGAAGAAATACAATCTATAATTTTAAAAAAAAAATTATTTCCTATTGTAAGAACTTCTTATAAACGTATTGCATTTCAAAAAAATAATTGCAATCAAATAAGAATCTCTTTAGACACAGATTTATCTATGATTAAAGAAAAAGTATCTCACCTAGAATGGTACTCTACTTACGAGTCTTTAAAAAATGAAGATATTTTTAGATTTCCTTTTGCTGTTTTAGAAATTAAATTACAAAATCAATATATTGAAAACCCTCCTGAATGGATACAAAAATTAATGGAATCATCTATGTTAATAAAAATGCCAAAATTCTCAAAATTTATACATTCGACTTGGCAATTTAATCCACAATTGAATGAACCTTATTGGATAGATATTTACCCAGAATTATTTAAAAAAGAACAAAATATAATTTATAAAAATAATTTTAATAATTCAAATTTTCTAAAAAAAAAAAAATATTAATCATATAAAAATTGAACCAAAAACTTATTTTGCAAATGAAAGAACATATTTGCAGTGGTTTAATGCGGCAACTTTTGTTGTTAGTGCAGGAATAGCAATTTTAGAAATATCAAGCAAAGCAATGAGAATAGGTATTATTATGATTACATTCGGTTTTTTAATGGCTTTATATGCTGTACTTATTTATTATTATAGATTATGGGGTTTATATCACAGAAAATCACAAATATATTATGATCCGATTGGTCCAATTTTGATGACTATTGGGTTAATTTTAGCTGCAATAGTTAGCTTTACTTATTAATTTTATAATTAAAATTTAAATATTGTATTTCATTATTAATTATTGAATTATTTGTAATATTCATTATACTAAAAATATTAATTGATATTTATTTAAATATTAATTAACATAAGGTACATTTGGAAATATATTTTTTAAATAATGCTCTTTTTTATATTTTTTTAAACCAAGCACAATTTGACGATCATCGTTTTCTCCTAACAAATTGGTTGTATATATATTTTTCTTTTTTAAATGCACTTTGCCTTCTATTTTTTTTGCTCTAGAATTAATAANTATTGATAATACATTTTTATTTAACCAATTATTAATTAGATTGTAACTATAATCATTCGTCATATACATTACAAAAAAAGCAGATATTGTTATAAAATGAATATTTTTTAAATTTGTTGTTTTATAAATATCATCTTTATACAAATCCCATTTATAAAAATAATAATTATTACCAAATTTTTTTATATAATTACCCCACTTGTTTTCTAAATCCAATATATGAAATACACATTTTTTTTTTGGATAATATTTTTTTAAAAATAATTCAAATGCATAACATTCAAATCCTGGACCACCGCCAATACTTACTATATTTAGTTTATCCGGTATATTTTTTAAAACACCATAATTACAACTTCTTTCTAATAATGACCAAGTTTCACAAAATCTTTGAAATCCTTTTACAATTAAATAATATCTTTGAAAACCTAAATGCGAATACTCTTCATCTGTCCATGTTACATATTCACCAGTACCATATGATTTAGTTTTTTTTTTTAAACTTGTTTTATTTTTATAAATATTATATCCATCTTTCAATATTTTATTTATATCTTTATTTGATTTTTTTATTAAATCAATGTTCTCAACTAACATACTTTTTATTTTTTTATAACATTTCTTTAATAATAAAAATCCCTCTTCATTTGAATAAAATTTCCATTTTTTTTTTAAATCTTGATAATAAATAGTTCTTTTTGTTATTTTATTATAAACAATCCTTCCATTAAAATATTTTAAAATATTATTATCGTCTTTATTATTTTTTAAATTATTCATTTTATAATATTATTTAATATTATAAAATTTATATTTTATTATTATTGATATATTTTATCAAAATTATTTGAGATAAATTTTCTATAATATTTATTTATATGTATATTTTTATCTTTCGCAAATTTTATTGAATTAATCAATATATCAAAATTATTTTTCCTTATATATTCTTTAATTTCTTCTTTAGTACCATTATTAATAATATTTTTATATTTAGATAATTTTTTATTATATTTATCAAGTATATTATATTTTTTATATAAACATTCTTTTATAAATTTTTTAAATTCTAATGGTATATCATTATAATCAAATAAAGAAACTAACATTAGCTCATTTTTGTCTTTTAAATCATTTAATATTGGTTTTTTTATACAATATTTTTTTCTAATATCTTTGTTTGTAACATTTATATATTCACCATATTTTTTATTTATTGAATTCATTTTTTTTAATAATTTTTTTATATTTAACAATATTTCTTTACTTACTCCTTTAAAACCTGAAAAAATAATTGTTGAATCAATTGTATATGGTTGATTATTAACAAATGATACTTTTTCATATAAATTACTTAATAAATATATCATATCATGAGTTATTCTATGATATATACCTATACTCCAAATATGTAAATCACCATTTATTTTTTGTCTATTTAGTGAATAATATATTTTTAATAAAATCAAATAAGCTCTTATATTTTCAGAAAAATATAATATACTATTTCTAAAATTAAATTCTGTCCCACCTTTTATTATTATTAAATCATATTCTTCTTTGTTATTTAATAAAAAATTATCAACATTTTTTACTGTTGGATCAAAATCAGCGGATGATACATATTTATTATTATTAAAAATTATACTATCAGGATTTTTATGTAAATTATATGAAACAAAAGCGTCCACAAAATGATTTTTTACTAATGTACTAAACGGATGAGTTTGAAAATTATTAAAAGTAGTAAAATCTAAAACTAAAATATTTTGTTTATAACATAAATTATCTGTTAAATAATAAAATGATCTAAATAATAAAAATTGCATTAAACTAAAATTAGTAATTGGAATAATTTCATAATTTAAATAATAAGGTATATCATTTTTATAATAAATATCTAAATCTTTATAATACTTGGTTTCTATTTTTTCCAAGGGTTCATTTAATGATCCTGAATAAAAAAATTTATCATCAACTATAATAGACAAATTTCTAAAATAATTTTTTAATTCATTTGTTCCATAAAAAATTAATGATTTTGTATCTTCATAAATTCCAATAAATTTAGTTGTCTTAGAATATTGACATACTGTTTTAATTACAATATTTTCTAGATCATTATAAATAGGTTTCGAATAATTTTTAAATTTATATTTAAAATTTATATTACTTTTTTTATTATTATTTTTATAATATAATTTTGTTATATCATTATATTTCTTAATTTCATTTTTACTTGTATGTTTTAAATTTGTCACGTTATCATCTTTTTTCAATTTTATTTTTTTTATTTTTTTATTAGAAATCAAAAATATTTTTGATTTAATATTTTTTTTCTTTTTTGATAATAATATTTTATTAATTATATCAGTATTAAAATTTAATAACATATCACACTCATATCTTTTAAATTTATCTTTTATATTTATATTTAATTCTGGTAATATTATAATGAATAAAAGATTATCTTTGTTTCCTTCTAATTTTTTTAATATATTATCAAATATATTAATTGCTATATTTTTTGAATAAGGTATATTAACTAAATAATTACCCTTATTTTTAAAATGAGTACAACCATAACTAAATTCTACATCATAAAATAAACCTATATATTTTTTTGTATTATGATAAAGTGCTGAAGTAAATAATTCAGTAGGATTATAATATTCTATTATTTGATTTAATAAATTAGATGATATATTAGATCTAATATTGTATTTATTAATTAATTTATATCTAAATAATAAAATTATTAATCCTCTTTTAAAATCATCAATTTTATCTTTTCCATTTAATTCTAAATATATTTTCCTTGTTTTATTCAAAATATTTTTTGAAATACAAGTTGTAATAGTTTTATTTATAAAATATATTGAACATTGTTTTAATACAACATTTTGATAATTTATTTTATTTATTATTGATATTTTTTTATATTTTTTTTCTAAATATTTGTTAAAATCTAAATTTTTTATTTTATTGTATAATGTACTATATTCTTTTTTTATAAATGAATTTGATAATAAAGGATCACTTATATTATCATTTTTAATATGATTCTCTATCGTTAATTCATCTAAATTATCTTTCTTATCTTTGATTTTTAAAAAAATATCATATCTATATAATTCTTTTCTTAAAAAATTATAATCATATAAATAATTTTTCAAAGAGAAATTTTTTGAAAAATTAATTTTTTTATCAAAATTATCTATCATCTCTAATTTTCTTTCCTCATTTACAAGTGAGTATTTTATTGAAGTTAATATGCATTTATATATATCTTGATATGTAAAATTACCTTTTTCCAACAAATAAATAAAATTATCTGTTAAATTTGTATCTCCTAATTTATTTGGATCATCAGGACTTATTGATATTAGTACACCTTTATCTAATAATTTTTTATAAATCAATGGATCTTTAACTAATCCTAATTCTATATTACTAATAGGACATACCTCCAAAACTATTTCTTTTTTTATAATTTCATTCAATAATCTTTCATTATTTATTACATATATACCATGTGCGATTCTTCTGCTACCGTTTTTTATTGAAAATAAAATATTATCAATCCTTTCTGAAGTTTCACCTGCATGAAAATAAAATGGTTTATCAAACTGTATTAATTCATCTCCATAATCAGATAATTTATAACCTGATGATTCATCACCCACAATATCATACCCATATATTAAATCATCTATATCTTTTAATGAATCAAGAAATTTGAAATTTTTTCTTATTTTAATAAATGGTTCTCTCTTTGATGCTGTAACTATAATTCCAAAACTTTTACCATTTCTTTTAAACCTCTCTTGTTGTTTTTTAAATAATTTAATTTCTTCAATTATACTTAATTTATTTCTTTCATTATGTTTGAAATAGCTACCAAATCTTATTCGTAAATCTATATGCATTATATTATCTTCATCCATCTCTCTCATTATTAAATTAAAATAATCATCAATAAATAATACATTTTTTATTATATTATAAAACATCCCTCCTAATAATCCAAAATTATTTTTATTCTTTTTTATTAATTTTTTAATATAATCAAAATCTATTTTTTTATTATTTTTTCCAAAACTTAATAAATTCTTACTATACGAAAAAATAATATTATTATTATATTTTTTTTGTAATAAATCTAAAATTATATTATACCGTACATAACCAGAAAAATGAGCATGATGTATAGAACCTTTTGGTATATTTTTTATATTGTAATATAATTCATTATAATTATAATTTGACATATATATATATTTAACAAATATTAAAAAATTGAAAATTTTTCNATTAATTTTTAATGAAATANTTANNTATCNAATTAAAAATTAATAGAAAATATTATCATGGCTTCATTAGTAGAAATACCAAAAAAACAAAACAAATCTAACTTAATATCGAAATATATTACAAAAATAATAAATAAAAATAGAANTATAAATATACACATATTCCCCGGTACAAAACCATTAATAATAAATATAAATAATAATAATTTAATAAATACATGCAATTTAAGTAAAACTAAAGATATTGAATTAAAAAATATTATAAATAATATTCCTATACATAAAAAATTGACAGATCATATTAACAATATTGATATTAAATGTAGTTCATGTTGTAGTAATTATTCTGAAGACAAAGAATATATTTTATTACCTTGTTTTCATGTATCTTGTATAGAATGTATTAAGAATTGGAATAAAACGTGCATTCTAAATGGAANTAANGCATCTTGCCCAGATTGTAGAACTAAATTACAACANTCTATAAATCCTNATAANGATTTAAAATTTGCTATGTCTGCNCCTGTTNATAATAATTTTGATCCTTCTAATCAAAAAAANAAAAAACAAAAAATANATNACAGNCANNNATTAGNAAGATGTNNTTCAATAANTTATTCTCAATCACAATATNNAGGTAATGATGGTATTTCTTTNANTCAAGAAGAAATTAATCAAANTTTAAGAAATGAAAATAANCNATTAGCTTCTTCAGAATTAAATTTTAANGGATCNATTTCTAGAACTGAAGAATGTATAAAAATTAATTTAGAAAATGATGATGATGGATTTCCAAAAATAAATTTACCAAAAGACAGTCAATCGTTTGACAGTTTCAAAGGTGTTTTTGTAAAATGTATTTCAGAAAAAGGTTCTACAAATGGATATAATGATTTATTGGCTTATATTTGTGATGAAAAAGATAATTTTGAAATTATAAATTATGATAATAAAAATTATAACATAAATGGTGTTGAAATAAAACATAGTGGTGATCACACCTCAACTAAATCTATTGGAGTTCAATTAATTGATTGTTTATTTCATTCATGTACAATATCATCGGATTATAATATAATTGTTACTCCATTAAATATACCTTTTGTTGAACATAAAACAGGATACAAAGATGAACATATATGTAGTAAAGTATATGATGATGAAATAAAAATAAATAAACCAGAAAAATTTATTAATGATATATGTTTACAAGTAAAAAAAACTTTACCTAAAAAAGATAAAGAATTAATTTCAACAATATTTATTATTCAATCAATATTTGAAAAAAATAATGATGTTTTTAAAGAAAATGATAAATTTATTCCATCATTAGCAAAACTAAGTCCAAAAATGAAACCATCTTGTACTATTTTAACAAAAAATAAAAATGATTCAACAGATGAAGTTTCTATTAAACCAATCATCACTCATTGGAGTGATCAACCTGCTGCAACTATTTGGGCTTCTATTCAAATATATAAATAAAAAAATTGAAATAATTATAATTAAAAAAAAAAACATTAATTTAATAAGTATTTAAGAAAATTAAATATGTTAAAATCAAATAAAGAACAAAAAGAATTTGTAATAATTGATGGGAGTTGGTATATTTTCAATAAATACTATGCAACAATTAGTTATTTTAAACAAAAAAATAAAGATAAAAATTTTGAATTAGATGATCCCACAAAAAATGAAGAATTTATAGAAGATTTTAAAATTTCTTTTTTAGAAACTATTAAAAAATTAGATCAAACATTAAATATTCGTAACCCTACTATTATTGTTGGTAAAGATTGTAAACGAAGAAATATTTGGAGAATGGAATTATACAAGGATTATAAATCCAATAGAAAAGATCATCCTTATCTTAGTTTTTTTTTTAAATTAGCTTATGAAGAATTATATAAAGAGGCTGGTGTTAATAAAATTTTAACACATGATAAACTAGAAGCAGACGATTGTATTGCATTATATACTAAATTTTTAAATGATAAATATCCTAATTGCAAAATTAAAATTATGACAACTGATGCAGATTATTTTCAGCTTATAAAATCTAATATTGAAATTATTAAACCAGAAAAAAGAAAAGAATTAACTGACCCATATACTTTTATTTCAACAAATATTGGCATTTGTGATCCAGAAGAACAACTATTTTGTAAAATATGTTCAGGAGATAAATCAGATAATATTCAAAATATTCATCCAGGATGTGGTCCAAAAACGGCACTTAAATATTATAAAAATAAAAAATTGTTTGAAGAAATATTAAAAAATGAAGATATTAAAGAAATTTATGAAAGAAATAAAGAAATAATAGATATGAATAATATTCCTGATAATTTAAAAAAAGAATTTTTTGATACAAATTTCAGTAATAAAAGAGATAACCCTTTCTATAATTTACGAAATACAAAAAATATTAATTATAATAATAAAAAACAGAAATGTTATTAATTTATTAAATTTTATATATGTTTTATTAAATATATAAAATTTATTATCTTTATTTAATGAATAGATATAATTATGAAAATTATATTATTTCTGAAAAACATGATTGGATTCTAATAAAAAACCATGAAAGTATTATAAATGAAAATGATTTCTTTGATATTACAAATGAACATCCAAGTGTATGGGATTTACTAAAACATAGTAGAATAAAACCAAGGTGCAATTTTACTTACAGATATTATATTGGATATACATTACAAAATGATTATTATGATTATAATTTTAATTATGAAAGATCTTCTCATTATAGAAAAGTATCTGATTGTCAATTTGTAGATTTCGGATGGTTACCTTTTTGGGGTGAGGCTACAAAAAAAAAAAGCTATATTAGTTAATGATATGCGAAAATATTATATTAAAAAAATATTATTTTATAAATATGGATTTAATCCATATATTATAGATAATATATGGATTCAAATTAATAATTTACCTTTAAACATAATATCATATATATACTATTTTGTATAAACACTGTAAATTTAAATTATGAATTTTTTCAAATAATTAGATAATGGTATAAATCTTTCTTCTGGTATATTATTTATATCAAACCATCCCCATTCATGGCATTTATTTGGTTCCATTAACTTTGCATCTAACTTTTTTGGAACATTATATAATACATACAATGTTATATAATGTTTTTTTTCTTCTTTAAATATATCATTTGTATAACCCAATTCTATTGGTTTATATTCTGATACATCTATACCAGTTTCTTCTAATAATTCTCTTTTTCCACATTCTACCGCATCTTCATATAATTCCAGATGTCCTCCTGGAAAAGCCCATGTGTTATCACCATGTGACCCCTTTCTTCTACCTAATAATATATTATTTTCACATTTTAATATGACAGACACACCTACTTTCGGTCTATTTTTAAGTTCTTTATTACTTACTGTATTACTTATATTTGTGTATTTTGACATTATTATTTTAAAATAATATTTTTCCTTTATCTCTTTTATTACCATGTCAATATCATCTGTTATCATATTAATTAATTGAATAGGGAAAACTATATTATTACACTCAAACCATTTTATTAAACTAGTCCAATATTTTTTCCCTATTAAATAAATTGGTTTCTTCTTAATAGAATCTGTTTTATATAAATTAATTAAATCTGTAAATTCATCTAAAGTACCCATCCCACCTGGAAAAAATATATTTATATCAGTTTCTTCCATTAATAATCTTTTTCTTTCACTAAACATATCTGTAATTATTAAGTTTTCTTTTTTATAATATAAATAATTAGGTGGTTCTCTATTAAGTAATGATTTCACTGTAATACCTATAGATTTTTTTTTATCTATTTCAAAAGCCCCCTTATTACCAGCTTTCATTATTCCATTACCTGATCCTGTTTTTATATAAAAACCTAATTTTGTTAATTCACCAGATATTTCTTCTGCCAATTTAATATATTTTATTAATTTATTTCTTTTCCATCCTAAAATTGTTATGCTCATATATTATTATCTTTGATTAATATTAATATAATGGTGTTAAAAGATATTTTGATATTATAAAATTTAGATTTATATCTAAATTTTATAAATATTTTAATTAATCTATTTTTTTCTATAAATATGTTTGTCAAATTTATTCACGCACAAGAATTTTGTTTTTTCTTGTTTTATATTTTCTGGTGAAATAAAATCTTTTCTCAAAGCATTTTATTTCCATTTAGTTTCACTAAAAGCAATTTCATATTGTGTTACTTTACTTGATTGGACACTATACAACAAACTTAATATTATAATAATAATAATTAAAACAATCGTTAGGATCATATATATATAATTTTTTCAAAGAAAAAATTGAAAAAATTATAATTAAAAGTTTATATTATTAAATATTAAAATATATTATTAAAAGAATTATAATAAATATAATTTAGTATATAGTTTTCTAATAAAAAATATATTTTTATACATTTTAAAAATATGCCTAAATCTAATATTAATTCGGATCCATATAATAAAAACAAGTTTAGAAAGATCATAACACGTGATTTTTTTAATAAAAATACTTTACCTAGAGGTACTAAATTATATATAAAAGAACGTATTAAACAAAATAAAATATACCCTGATATAACTGGTGTAAGAGATATTCATGAATTTGTAAAAAAAGGATACTTTAAAAATAAAAAATTGTATATAGAATTAAGAGATAAAAAAAAAAATTTATGGAGACTAGAACAAGTATTAACAAATAAAAAAAAAGATGGTAAATTATTTGAATATGGATTTTTTATTTGGTATGATAAAAAAAACCCACCTTCCAATTGGGATACAGAATATAAATTAAAAATTAAAAAAGAAGATTTACTAAATATTGAACAACAAGAAATTACAAAAAGTAACAAAGAAAACCAAAAAAATAAAACACAAAAAAATATTAATATACGTAAAGGTAAATGGCTTGAAAAAGAAATAGAAATGTTTAATTTACAATATCCAATATTAAATAATAGTTGGAGTAAATATATTATATCTTACGATGGAAAAAAAAGAATTAAATCACAAGTAAAAAGTTTTGCATATAAATATTTAAATAAATCAAAACCAAAAAAATCTATATGTAAAGATATTGTTGAAGATGCAAAATCTTTTTTTGGTTTTACAGAATATTTACAAAAAAAATACAAACAAAAAATTGAATAAAAGATATATAAAATAAAAGTAATTTTATTTTATATATTATAAAAATGAATACAAATAATAATAAAATAAAAATAAAAAAGACAAAAAAAGAATTATGTATTATTGATAGTTTATCAAAATTATCAATTAATGAACATTTAAATAATACTAACATATCCCAAGAAGAGAATTGTAATGAAAATATAAATTTAGTTGAAAAAAAAAAAAAGAAGATTAAAAAAAAGAAAAAAACTAAAAAAAAAAAATTAAAAGAATTATGTATCACCAAAAATTTTAGTAATACTAACATTTCTAAAAAAAAAAATACTGATAATAATACAATTTTAGTAAAAAAAAAAAATATATTTGAAAGAAATAATAAAAAAAATTGTTTAGATTATATACCAAAAAAAATAGTTAAAAATATATATGATGCTTTTTGTAATTATATAAAAACTATGTATAATTCAGAAAAGGAATTAGATTGTTATATTGGTCGTATTGCAAATTTCCCTGAATCTGTAAGTGAAAATTTAGTATTATATGCACTTCAAAGAAAAAAATTTAAAGCATCTTGGAATACTAGATCTGGTGATTTAAAATACTTCAAAAATAAATTATGGAAAAAAGGTGAAGTAAAATGTAAACAAAATGGTCCTTCTCAATTTAGTCCTTCATCAAAATGGGACACACTATTTTTTATTAATGCTAAAGATCATTTATATGGAAATATTGAAATATTTATGATAGAAAATATATGTAGTATCGATTTAGATAATGTTAAAATAAATAAAACACAAACTTTTAAAGAACAAAAAGACCAAGGTAGAAGACCTCGATTCAATATAGAAAAAGTTCTAGAAAAATATATAAATAATGACAATATGATATATAATGGTACTGTTAATGAACTATTAAAATAATTATTATTTTAAAATAATAATTATTTTTTATCGAATTTTAACATTATTTTTATAACTTTTTTTGCTATTAACTTAACAACCGGAACTGATACTGCATTACCAGCTAATTTATATAATGAACTATCTGACATTTTATCTGGCATTTTATAATTATTTGGAAAACCTTGTAAATTAAAACACTCCTTCGGTATTAATTTTCTTATACCATTGCTATCTTTTAATAAAGGTACATTGTGCCCACCTGTACCCATATTCGCTGTTAATGTTGGACAAACATTACTTTTATTTTCTCTGACATAATATCTTCTATATTGATATATAATATTTTTATCTATTGTTTCTTTTACACCTTCTTTAACTTCATCCCATACTTTAAATCTATTACTATAATAATATTTTGTATTAATATTATTTTCTAGTATATCTTTTATCTTTTTATTTTTTTTTTTCTTAAAATCAAAATTAAATTTTTCATACATTTTTTTATCTTTAAAACAAACAATATATATACGTTCTCTGTTTTGCGGAAGTTTAGTTATATCACATGTATTTAATATTTTATATTTAAAAAAATAACCAGCTTTAGTTATATTTTCTGAAATAATTTTAAAAGTATTTCCTTTATCATGTGATTGTAAATTTTTAACATTTTCTAAAATTACTACTCTTGGTTTATGTTTTTTCATTATGTTTATAATTGACCAAAAGACATTTGATCTTACATCGTCAAAACCTTTCTGTTCTCCAGCAATGCTCCAACTTTGACACGGAAATCCTGCTGTTAATATATCGTGTTCTGGTATATGATTAACATTTATTTCATTAATATTACCAAAAGTCATTTTGTGATTAAAATTTAAATCATAAATTTTTTTTGAATTTTTACAGTAATCATTACTGAATACAATTTTTATTTTTTTGGTTTTATTAAAAGCTAATGAAAATGCACCTGTCCCAGCACATAAATCAATTAATTTATATTTATAATCTGCCATACTTTATAATATAATATTAATATTTTTTTAATTGTATTTTTTTTTAATTTATTTAAAAAATTTTTATATATAAAAATAAAAAATATTATTAAATATTATAAATGACTATAGATGAATTCACAATATATGAAAAATCTGATGTAAACACTTTGGTAAATAGAATTATAAATTTAGAAAATAAAGTTAATTTATTATTAGAAGAAAGAAAAAAAATACAATTAAAAAAAAAACAAAAAGAAGAGTATGATAATTTAATCAACTCAATTATTTTAGAAAATATTTTTTATCATTATTATTAATTTTTAATTTTTTTTAATTTTAAAATTAATGAATTATTTAAAAAAAATTTAATTTTTTACAAAAAAATATTAAATTTTTACAAAAAAATGAAATTTTTTACCAAAAAAATATTAAATTTTTACAAAAAAATGAAATTTTTTACCAAAAAATATTAAATTTTTAAAAAAATATAATTTTGTTTATTAGAACATGTTATTCTTTTTAGTAATTATATATTTGAAAAGTAATAAGGTTCTAAATCATTTACAAATCAAAGCCAACAGTTATATTTTTTTTTATTATTTTTGGTTCTTTAAAAAAAACTAAATTTAAAACCTAAAGATAAAAAATAAAAAAAAAAAAACTTTTCATATTATTTCTG
>NZIV01000063.1 GCA_002689995.1 Fidelibacterota bacterium | reverse complement strand
TCTGCCACAGCATCAACACTTTGATATGCTGCTCCACCTGCTGTTGGCGTAACAACCATATATGCTGAACTTAATCCAGGAGCAGCTTCTATTGCTATCCCTACAAATGTATGTGTTAAATTTTTGTTGATTTATTTATTAAAACAAATATAAGTCTAATAAACCTCTAACATTTTAAACTTAAAGTGTTAGATAATTGTTTGATATTTATTATTAATTTGTTAGTTTTAAATTAATTTTATAATTAAAATTAATATCGGATAATGACTCTAAATCCAACAAATTTACTTGCATGTGAAGGGAAATTTGCTTGAATTGAATCTGCATTAAGAAATTTTTTATTGTTAGGTTGTTTAGTACTTCCACCTTTTATAATTCTATGGGAATAATGCGAATTTGGCACCCATAGATCAGTTACCCACTCAGAAACACCACCAATCATATTTTCTAAAGAAAGAGTATCTAATTTTGCAGCAACTTCCCACTCATGTTTCAAAGGTATATTATAATTATAATAGTCTGCAAATTTATTTGCACCAAACCATGTAACAAAATTAATAGCATGATTTTTAAATCTACCATTATTTAAATAAAATTCTCCATTATTCATACAAATAGATGGCTCGTCAATTTTTGTACAAGAAGTATCTAAATTATAAAAATATGGAACATAATTATTTTTAATTATATCTTTATTTTTAAAATAACCAAAAATTTTATTCTCGTTAATTGTTAAAGAATCTTGAAATCTTGCCTGATTTAAATATTTTACATATTGGGAATATGTTATTTCATTTTTACTAATCTGAAAATTATGATTATCGATTTTAATTTTACAAAATTCAATCTCCCCTGCGAATAATAATATATTAATTAGAAATAAAAATTTCATTATATACCATAGCCAATACTAATACTGTAATTTATTCCAGGTCTATATTTCTTCGTATAATAAGTAATATCATTATATTCAGATCCCAATTTATACTCAGAGTCAAATAAATTTTTAACTTTAAACGAAATTGAAACATCTTTAAAATTAATTTTTGAAGTTAAATTTAGATCTGGCTGCGGATATTCATATTCATCTGGTGATTCTCCAGCACCAACATAAATTAATCTCTTAGTGTAATAATTATATGATAAATTTAGCTCATAAAAATTTTTCCAACTCCATCCTAAACTACCATTAAATATAAAATCTGATTGACCCATCATTGGCCTATCTTTACTATTTGAAATATCTGACTGTACATTTCCCATATAACTAATAAACTGATCATAAGATTTTGATTCACTATTAATAAATGATAAATTCGAACCTAAACTGAAACTCCCTAAATTTACTGGAATGAATTTTAATTTATTCATAAATTCAACTTCAAATCCTTCAACACTTGCATTTTTAGAATTTGAATATGAAATATAATTATGACTTGATCCTGGTCTAATTACTAATGATATTGGATTTTCAAATGTTTTTTTATAAAAAGCTATTGAATACATACTTGCTAAACTAGGATAGAATTCAAATCTCAAATCATAGTTAGTAATATCTGTTGTCTTTAGATAAGGATTGCCTTCTATAGCTCTATCACTATAAAACTCCTCATATTTTGTTGGAGCTAATTCTCTATAATTTGGTCTTGCTATAGTTTTTGAATATGATAAACGAACCTTCATTAACTTATTAGGAGATAGATTAAAGTTAACTACAGGTAATAGTTTTTTCTCTTTCTTATTAGCATTAATTAATAAAATTGGATGTCTATCGTTTAATGGCTCACCTTCATCCCAAATACCATTATCGTTCAAATCTGAAAATGATTCTCCGAAATTAAATGCACCATCTCCATTTATATCTTGAAAATTTTCACCTGGATCATATTGATTATTCATGTTATTATCTTCAAAAATTTCAGTCTGGTCCCAGACATTATTCTTTGATATTGTCCTCCAAAGATTTTCACCTGTAACTGTATTGTATGGTTGCATATAAAGGCTATAATCTTCGTATCTAAAACCTAATCCAAAGTTAATTTCATCGATATGAGTTAATTCATTAAATGTAGTATTCAATAAAAAATATCTACTCATTAAATTTTCTTGTGCTCTGTAAGAATTATTTGATGCTAACGCTGAACTTTCCATCATATAAATACCATCCTGTTGAATGAAATTATCATAAACACCATTATAACCATCATCGAAATCTTCCCCTTGGTCCCAGACACCGTTGTTATTTAAATCTGTAAACTTTTCACCTTCATCATAAAGACCATTGACTAACTCAGGATCTTGAATATCAATAAAATCTTCACCAGCGTCCCAAATTCCGTTATTATTAATGTCATCAAAAATCTCTGCATCATCCCATTGTCCATTATTATTACTATCTACAACGGGCTCTCCGTCCTCATCCCAGATTCCGTTATTATTAATATCATTAAATTCTTCACCCTCATCCCAAATTCCATTACCTAAATCTGTGAATGATTCTGCATTATCCCAATATCCATCATTATCCCAATCAATTATAAGTTCTTCCATTAGATTATAGATACCATCTCCATTGACATCACATGGTCCATCAAAATAACCATCTCCATCATAGTCACAGTTACCTAAAAATGATGCTGATTCTAAAAAATCATCTGCGTCATATTCTCCATTGCCATTTATATCAACAAAGTAATCACCATCCCAAATTCCATTGCCATTCAAATCGATAAATTCATCACTTGGATTATAATGACCATCATTATTAACATCTATAAAAACCTCACCCTCATCCCAAATTCCATTGCCAAGATCAGTAACTAAAACCTCTGGTCCATCCCAAATTCCATTATTATTTAAATCATTAAAAACCTCTGGTCCATCCCAAATTCCATTATTATTTAAATCATTAAATAATTCCTCAGAATCCCATAAACCGTTACCATTATTATCAGTAAATGTCTCTAATTGTAAGGAGAATAGATTATCTGTATCATCAAATATTTCACCAGGGTAATTTATATTGGGATTAAATATGCCATCAAAAATATTGAAAGAAGAATTAGTTCCCATTGTAAATTCTCTCTTACTAAATGATCTATCCTTTTCTATAGACTCAATACCAATCAAAAAATCAATGTTAATATCATTTAAAACTTTAAAATTAAAATTATAATCTAACCCAAATGATGTTTGCTTTTCTCCTCCATAAACCCAAGTCCTTTTAGTTGGCTTAACTCCATTTTCACCTTGGCCTTGAATAAGAGATAAATACCTATAATTTTCATTTAAATAATCAATCCTCTCGTTTACTAATTCTTCACCTTCATCCCAAATTCCATTTCCATTGGTGTCTTCAAATAATTCTGCATAATTATAAATTCCATCACCATTTGAATCAATATACTCCTCTGCAGTATCATATAAACCATTATTGTTAAAATCATATATAATTTCTTCACCTTCATCCCAAACTCCATTACCTATATCAAAAAACACCTCATTTTCATCCCAAACTCCATTACCTATATCAGTCCAAGTCTCGCATTCCCAATATGACACATTAGGTAATAAAGGGTTCAAGCCTATAATCTCCTCACAAATTCCATTACCATTAGAATCTGCAAAGTCCCATATACCATTATTTTCACCACTCCACCCAAAAGCCGGGATTCCATTATCATTAAAATCTTCAAAACCATTTTGCTGATCCCAAACTCCATTTCCTAAATCTGTGAATGATTCACCATCATCCCGAATTCCATTTCCTAAATCAGTAAATAAATCGCCTTCATCCCAAATTCCATTCAAATTTGAATCAACAAATATTTCATCATCATCCCAAACTCCATTTCCTTGATAAATATTTTTGTGATAGGTCTGCTGTTTCATATCTGGCATATTTAAGTTTGATTTACTATTATTATAAAAAAAACTTAATTCTGATGAAAATTTATCATTTACAAAATTATGATTTATTATATAGTGGTGTGATTTAATTGATTTTTCAGTTATTTTATCGGATAAGGATAAGCCACCATTATCTAGCTCATAAAATGATTCATCGCTAAAGGTTGACATTGCCTCATTTTTTGAAGTAATTATATCTAAATAATTATAATCAATTTTAAAAAAATGATTTTTATTAAACTTATATTTAATGCCTGTCGTTGCAAGAATAGATAAATTTGTCTTAAAACTATTTTGATTTTGATCAAAATCATATTGGACATTATAACTATTACCACTTTTTGAATGGATTTTATTATTTTCAATATTTGTTTCAAAATCATTCTTATAGTTTAAATTTATAAAGTAACCAAATTCAGTTTTACTTAACTTTTCATATTTATTACCATTCATTAATGAAAAACCAAAAGGAGACCTTGGTAATTGTATCCCGAAAATTTTTAAATTCTCATCATTAATTTGATTTTTTTGATAGCTTGATTTTAAATTTTGTACATTAGCTGCTAATTTATTATAATAAAATTGTTCCCAAATTTGGTCATCGATATTCCAATCATTATTTTCAATAAATTCATAGTTACTATATTCTAAATCATTTAGGAATGTTTCAAATATATAGCTCTCTTCGCTTAAATCGGTACCATGATATTGTCTGAAATATACCGGTCTGTATTCAAATATATATTTTGAACCAAATTCATTTTTACTTAAATCAAGTTTATAATCTGAATAATCACCATATACATTTACATATCCATTATTAGGTAATCTAATATTATTAATTGATAGATTTGAATTATTAGAATTTGTTATGTTGAATTTTAATATGAAATTATCTGGATATGATTTTGTTTTCACATTAATGGAGCCACCTGCAAAGTTTCCTGGTAGTTTAGGATGATAACTTTTATATACCTCAATTTTTTCAATGATTTTTGATGGAAATAAATTTAATGGTAAATTTCTCTTATCGGGATCTGTACTAGGCATTGTTAAACCATTTATTTGAGCTTGACTATATCTATCGCCCAAGCCTCTTATTACAATGTTTTTATCTTCAACTATTGTAACACCTGTTATCCGTCTTAATGCTTCAGCAGCATTTGAATCTCCGCTTTTTCTAAGCTCACTCTCTGAAAAAGTATTAATAATATTTTTTGACTGTTTTTGATCAAATATTTTTTTTATTTCATTGCTTTTTTTTAATACACCACTAACATTTATCTCGCTTGTTTGTAAAGAATTAATCTCTAATTCAAAATTGAATATTTCATTTTTTTCAATTATGTTAATACTTTTTTCAATGGTTTTATATGAAATAAATGAAACAATAACTAAATAATCTCCTGTTGGAATATTTTTAATGATAAAATTCCCATCTAGATCAGTTGCAGCGCCAAAATTTGTATTTTTTATGTAAACATTAGCTCCAATTAGCGGTTCTTTTGAATTTTTATCAGAAACATTTCCTATTAAATCTGCAGATAATAAGTGAGATAAGAATATTATAAAGAAAAATAAATTTTTCATTGTTATAAAACACCTTTTTTAAACTAAATAATTAATAAAGATTAATAGTTTAATATTAGATTAAAATTAGTTTATTAGTAGCAGGGAGTTAGGAATAGTAATTGTTAATTTTTGAAAAAAAAAGCCCTAGGGTTATCCTAGAGCTTTTCTTTTTGAGTCATAAAACTATTTTATCAAAGAAACTTTTTGAATCAATGTTTTTGAATCAATTGAAGTCTCAATAAAATAGATACCAGAGGAAAAATTAACTGCATCCCAGGTTAAATTATACGATCCTGCATTTTTTACACCATTATGAATTATATCTACTAGTTGACCATTAACATTAAATACTTTAGCTACAACTAAACTTTCATTTGAAAGCTGTATATTTAATGTAGTAATTGGATTAAATGGGTTTGGATACGCATTTGATAATACAAAATCATCAGGAATAACAACATTAGTCGGGATCAAGGTCTCACTATTTGCTGAAATAACTTCAGATATTTTGTAATTTCCTTTTATATCAAATAATTTATTTGAATATGGATTTACTATAATAATTAGCGTTTTATTATCATTTGTAATGTAATCTGCAATCATAACATCTTCTGCTAATTCTATTGAAAAGTCAGCATCATGTGTTAATTCAAATTGAACTGCACCAACTAAGCCATCAGAATCATATGATACACTTTCAACACCTTTTATAATATTGACATAACTAGCCTCAAACTCAAATGCTAAAGGACCCAATATAAATTGTACAGTCTGAACGATATCAACAACATTTATCACTCCATCAGGATTAACGTCAGCAGTACAAATATCAGCATCATTAAACTGAACTAAACCAAGAATATATTGAACCATTATTACAATATCTGCAACATTTATTGAACCATCCAAATTAACATCTCCACTACCACAGTCAGGTTCTTGTGCAAACGTTCCAGATAATATAGAAAGTCCTTCTAGCCAGTTGTCTTGTCCAAAAGCACCTTTGTAATCTGTCTGTGTAAACCATGCCTCTGCCACAGCATCAACACTTTGATATGCTGCTCCACCTGCTGTTGGCGTAACAACCATATATGCTGAACTTAATCCAGGATCAGCTTCTATTGCTGTCCCTGCAAATGATGGTGTATCTTCAAAATCATTAAAAAGCTGATTACCAACATTCCACATTAATGTGTTTGAAGATATATATAAATAATCTGGATACAATCCTGCTGTCGCTGAAAAGTCCTGTGTTACCAACTCTGAACCATTGTCATCATTCCTAATTGCATCATCACCAACATCATATATAATATAGTTCCTAAAATCACCACCGGTACCTTCTCTTAATCTTAAAGCATCTTCTGCTCCACCCATAACTGTAACATTTGAAAACATTGGATGAGATCTTGGCTGTGAGTCAAAATCACTGTTTGTTTTACTATCCATTTCATGTGCTTTATCACTCTCAGCATCTCTATGAACAAATAAAAATTGACCTCTACCTTGATAACCTTCATCTGTATCAAAAGCATCATCTCCAACGTTTACAACTGAACAATGATGTAAATCAACTGTACCACCAAACATCTCGAACCCATCATCTAAATTGTAAGCAACCTCACTATATTCTACTGTTGTCCCTCGACCAACACCAGCCAATGTGATACCGTTAATCTCATTGTCCATTCCAATTGAACGACCACCATGCCATACTCGAACATGACTCAGTACTCCTGAGTTATCATCTGGATCACTTCCTCCATATGGAACACCTTCTAAACCTTCAACATAGTTAACCCCACCTGTCGTTGCAATCGGTGCATAACCATTGATAATCACACCACCCCAGTTTCCTCTTGGGTTTGCTGCCAACTCTGCGTCAGTCATATCTGCTGTAAATGTAATTGGTGCTCCTGCTGTTCCTTCAGCCATAAGCATTCCACCCTGCATAACAACTAAAGCCGGTGCTAAACCATTACCATCATCCGCTAATGACTTAACCGTTGCCCCTGCTTCGATTGTCAAAGTTACTCCTGCTGGTACAAATGTTTGACACGTCAATAAATGTTCATCCGATGCAGCCCATGTCTCATCTGATGTTAACGTTCCGCAATGATCTACTGCGGACAATAAATTGATTAATATTGGTATTAATAGTATTATATTCTTCATTTTACCTTAAGTTTTATTATTATTATTTAATTAGTTATTTAATTGAATTCAAAATTCAATATAAGTAATTTACCTAAGGAATATTTGGGGAAGTTTTGTAGAAAAATAGAATTAAGTTAGAGAATTAACTTGAAAAAGATTATTTTGGGAGATTAATAGTAAAAGTAGTCCCCTTGTACACTTCACTTTTTATTAAAATTTCACCATTGTGCGTTTGTATAATATGCTTAACTATTGCAAGTCCAAGTCCATTTCCACCTTCTTCTCTATTTCGCGAACTATCAACTCTGTAAAATCTTTCAAATAATCTTCCATGGTGTTTCTCCTCAATTCCGATTCCACTGTCAATAACTGAAATTAATAAGTTTTTATTTTGATCTTTTACAACTATACTTATTTTGGAGTTTTTATCACTATACTTTATTGCATTTATTAGTAAATTTGTTATTGCAACTTGCATTAATCTTGGATTCAGATTCATTTTTATTTTATCACTGCATTCAATTTTTAAAGGAATATTTTTCTCTTCTATTAAATTTTGACATTCAAAATTTGAAGCTTCTAAAATCAATAATATGTTACTTTTCTTAATATCTAGTTTATTTCTTTCATTTTTACCTTCAATTCGAGATAAAAATAATAAATCATTTATAATATCATTGAGGCGATTTTTATGATTCTCAATTATTTTCAAAAATTTATTTTGTTCTTTATTATCCGTACTTGAAATCATAGTCTCTACAAAACCTTTAATTGCCGTTACAGGAGTTTTTAATTCATGTGACACATTTGCAACAAATTCTTTCCTTATATTCTCTAAAACATGAATTTTAGTTATATCATTAAATACAATTACAGCTCCAATTGGTTTTCGCAAATCATCTAAAAGTATTGTTCCTCGTGAAATTAAGACTTTATCAGTATTTGTCATTTTAATTTCTTTTTCAATTAAATCTTGTTTTTCAATAATTTCCTCAAAAAAACTCAATATATTAGAATTTCTTATCAGTTTATAAACAGATTTACCTATCGTATTATCTAAATTGAGATTAAATAAATTATACCCAGAAGAATTTAGCATCAATATTTTCCCATTTAAATCCAATGCTAATACAGCCTCAGACATACTTGATAAAATTGTTTCTGATTCATTTTTTTGTCTTGATATCGTTTTTATTCGACTACCAATACCATTTACCATCGAATTTATTGATTTTGACAAATTATCTAATTCAATAATATTATTTTCTGGAAGGTAGCTATTAAAATTACCTTCAGAAATTTTTACTGAGTGGTTTCCGATTTCGTTAAATATTTTTCCAATATTTTGAGCAAAATAAAAGCAAAGGATTAATGAAACAATTAAAACAAGAGCACCAATAATTATCAAACTGAAATATAATTTGTTAATATTTTCCTGAAGATCTAAAATTGAAATAGATGTTCGAATAATATATCTATTATTATTGTGATAATAAGGAATAGCTAAATATAACATATCAATTTGAAGTGTTGAGCTAAAACGAATTGACGTCCCTAAATCATTTTTTAGCGCCATCATTATTTCTGGTCTATTTAGATGATTGTCCATCAAACTTGAACTTTGATGAGAATCTCCAATAACATTTCCATTTATATCAATCAAAGTAAATCTAGTACTTGTTTCTCGTCCTAATTGTTTAAAAATCTCATCTGTATTTTTAATATCATCAAGATTTTTATCAATTATAACTTTTTCAAGTAATTTTGCTTTTGAAGTAAGGTTTTTTAGATTTTCAGAAAAGTAGAATTGTTTTATATAATAAGTATAAAAAAATCCCATAGAAGGGATTGTTATAACTAATATAATGCAAAAAAATTTAAATAATTTTTTTGAGATTGATTTTTTTTTCAAATTTTATTCTTCAGGGTTAAATTTATACCCTACACTACGTATTGTTTGAATATATTTTTTAGCTTTTCCTAATTTTTGACGAAGACCAACTATTTGAAAATCAATAGAACGATCTGTTACATGATAATTAATTCCATGGATTTCATCAATAATTTGCTGCCTACTGAAAACTATATTAGGTCTCCCTGCTAATAAATATAATATCTGAAATTCAGAAAATGTTAGCTCTATTTTCTTATTACGAACTTTTACTCGTCTTTTGCCTGGGTGGATGGAGATTTCTTTAATTTGTATTTCATTATTAGAATTTAGCGAGTCAGCTCTTCTTCTCAATAACGCATTTACTCTTGCAAATAAAACTTTTAAACTAAATGGTTTTGTAACATAGTCATCAGCCCCAATCTCTAATCCTTTGATAACATCTGGATCTTCTCCTTTTGCAGTAATCATTATAATAGGTATTTTTAATGTCTGTTCACTATTTTTTAGTATTCTGCAAACATCTAATCCATCAATTCCTGGAAGCATAAGATCTAAAAGTATTAAGTCTGGTAGAGATTCCCTAATTTCTTTTAATGCACTTTCACCATCAGATAAACATGTTGTTCTATATCCAATTTTATCAAAATTATATCGTAAAAGTTCTAAAATATCTTGCTCATCGTCTATTATTACTATATGTTTTTTGTTTTCCATGATTTAAAATATTATAGTTTCATTAGATTTTTATGAGGAAAATGATTTTATATGATTAGATAAAAATTAACACATTATAATTTAAGTAAATATTTGACACATGGAACAAAAGTAAAACTTGTTCTAAATTTTGTGATTAATTTTACAGGATAATTTATGATTAGAAAAAATATATTAGAAGCAATCGGAAAAACGCCAGTTGTTAAATTAAATAAAATCGCAAAAAATTTAAAATGTAATCTGTATGCAAAGTGTGAATTTTTCAACGCAGGTGGATCAATAAAAGATAGAATTGGTTTTAATATGATAACAGAGGCAGAAAAAGCAGGTCGAATAAAACCAGGAGATACTTTGATTGAACCTACATCTGGAAATACAGGCATAGGACTAGCATTAACTGCTGCAGTAAAAGGCTATAAAATGATTATAACTATGCCTGAAAAAATGAGTCAAGAAAAACAAGTCGTTTTAGAAGCATTGGGAGCTAAAATAATTAGAACACCATCTGAAGCTGCCTCACATGATCCTGATAGCCATATAAGTATTGCTAAAAAATTAAATTCAGAAATACCTAATTCACATATTTTAGATCAATATGGAAACTCTGCAAATCCAAATGCACACTATCATTATACGGCAGAAGAAATTCTTGAAGATTTTGGAACAGATTTAGATATGCTTGTTGCAGGTGTAGGTACTGGTGGTACAATTACAGGTTTAGCAAAAAGATTAAAAGAAGAAATACCAAACATTAAAATTATAGGCGTAGATCCATATGGTTCAATTCTTGGTGGAGGTAAAGAAATACATCCTTACAAAGTTGAAGGAATAGGATACGACTTTTTTCCAGATGTACTTAATAATAACTTAGTTGATAATTATATTAAAGTAAATGATGAAGATTCATTCCGTACAGCTAGAAAACTAATAAAAGAAGAAGGTTTATTATGTGGAGGATCGTGTGGTACAGCTACCTGGGGTGCATTAAATGCTGCTAAAGTATTAAAGAAAAATCAAAATTGCTTGGTAATACTTCCTGATTCAATCCGTAATTATTTGTCAAAATTTCCAAATGATCAATGGATGAATGAGCAGGGATTTAGTGTAAGTTAATATTAGATCTAGAAGTACATAAATATCATAAAAATAATCATTCTATGACTTATTTAATTGTATTCACTAGCATTATTTTTATTATATATTGTTATAAAATAAATAAGTTTAAAAGAAAAATTTCATCACCTCAAATTTTCAAACCTATTGAAAATAACACAGTACCAATTTCTGTAATTATTGCAGTCAAAAATGGTGCAAATTCACTTCTTAGTTTAATCAAATGTTTAAAGAATCAAACTTATTCAGGAGTACTTGAGTTTATTATTGTTGACGATGAATCAAATGATGATACATATAAAATAATTAAAAATATAGAAAATGAAGATTCACGCTTTAAATATACCTCATCATTTAATGGTAATAATATACTATCATTTAAAAAAAAAGCTTTAGATGCTGGAATCAAATTTGCATCTCATGAATGGTTGTTATTTACTGATGTAGATTGCAGGCCACATAAAAATTGGGTTAAAGAGATGGCAGAATTTTTTACAAATAATGCTGATTATGTTGTTGGATTATCTTCTACTATTCCATCTGAGACCAAGGTTTCTTTATTTCAATCTGTTGACTTTCAAATGCTAATGGGTGCAACAATTGCACAATGTAATATTAGGAAACCATGGGCTTGCACGGGACAAAATCAAGCATACCGAAAATCCTTATTTAATAAAGTCGGGGGATTTAAATATATTTCTAACTTATTACAAGGTGATGATTCAGTTTTTATGCAAATTTGTAGACACAATAATGCAAATATTGTTATTGCATTAACTAAGAATGTAATGATTGCCCGAACTGAAAATAGTTGGTGGAGCTTTTTAAAGCAACGAATGCGATGGGCTGGAGATTCAAAGTATATGTTAAAATTATGTCCTAATTTTTTTTTAATGTCACTAATTACTTTTCTAACAAATTTATTAATCTTTACTTTACTAATTCTTGGACATATTAATTTTTTTATTATGTGTCTAATTATTAAAGTTGGTTTTGAAGCTAAATTTTATCAATCTTTAACCAGCACACCTATTTTAAAAAATAATAATTATGAAAATTTTATTTTATGGAGTTTATTACAAATTCCATATATAATTTTAATGGGAACCATAAGCTTATGGTCGCACCAATTATTTGGCTGGGATAAATCTAAAAATTGATAATACTATCATTAATATTTTCTTTATGTTATTGTATATTTCTTATTTGGTTAACGGAAGGATTACGAAAATCTTCATTTCAGACCATTCCTCATTTAGATGAATTACCTACTGTTTCTATAATTATCTCTGCGAGAAATGAGGAAAAAAATATACCAATTTTACTTACTTCATTATCTCAATTAACATATCCTGAAAATAAATTAGAAATTATAATTGTAAATGATAGAAGCTCAGATAAAACAGCAAAATTATTTAGAATTGCAGAAACAGAATTTGAATCATTATCTAAAATAGATATTAAAGAAACCCCCCTGGGATGGGCTCCTAAAAAATGGGCCCTTCAAAAGGCAATTGAAAAATCAAAGTATGAAGTTATTTTACAAACTGATGCGGACTGTACTTTTAATCCAGACTGGGTTCAAACTATGCTATCACAGTTTATTAATCCATCGGTAGGGTTTATAGCAGGTCCAGCACCTACACGATTTAATAATGAATTTTACGACCAATTTGCTTTAATGGATAGTTTATCTATCGATGCAATATCAGCATCAACATTAAAACAAGGAATTGCATTAAGTTGTGTTGGTAGAAATATTGCTTTTAGGAAATCTGCTTTTTTTGATATTGGAGGATATGATGGTATTCAAGATCAAATCTCTGGTGACGATGACTTATTAATGCAGAAAATGGCATCGTCAAAAAAATGGCTGATAGATTATGTTTGTCACGAAAATGCGGTTGTTAATTCCCCCGCTCCGAAAAATATTGAGGATTTTACATTTCAACGCCTAAGATTTGCATCTAAAGGACTTAACTATTATAAGCTAGATACAAGTACTGAAATACGATATATCCTGCCATTTTTATATATTGTAAATATTTTTATTGTAATATCATTAACAACTTATTTATCTAATCAGAGTTTTGTTTGGTTAGTCCCTTTTTTAATTAAAACAACTGCAGATAGCCTATTAACACTTACATTTTTTAATCAATTAAAAGCTAAATGGTCAATTCTTGCATTTTTAATTTTAGATTTAATTCATCCATTTTATGTAGTTATTTTTGCTGCAATTGCACCATTTCATAAGATTAAATGGAAAAATTAATTATAATATTTCTGATTGGAATTTCTTATTCAGAAACGATAGAATTTATGGTTTCTTTTTTAGGATTTGATGCTGCTGAAGTCTCTATAAAAGTTGAAGACTTAAATTATGATGGAATTAACGCAAAATCAATAATTTATGAGACAAAAACTATTTCAGGAGCAAAAAGTATATTTCCTGTAGATAATTATTATCAAACAATATTATCTCATGATTTAAAGAATATTTTATATTTTGAAAAGAATACCTCACAACCCTGGTTAGAAAATAACTTAAAAACTGTAAATATTGGCAATAAAATTTTTTACGAGAATACTACTATAGAGATACCAACAAATTATTTAAATATCTTTTCACTTTTAACACTAGTTAATTATTTATCAAAAGAAGAATTACTTGAAAAAGTATTTTATCTTGATAGAGAAGGGAGAAGATATGAAGCAATCTTTAATAGTAGTAAAAATACTAATGATCTTTTATTGGAACTAAATATACTTGAAGGATATAAACCCTTAATTGATGAAACAGATATATTTACTTGGGCAGTTTTTAGAGAAGGTGCTAAACGAATTTTAAAAATAAAAGACAATAAACTAGTTTACTGTGAATTTTCAATAGGGCTTGTAAAAATGAAAGCTCAAATTTTAGAGAAATAAAAAAGGGTGCACATGCACCCTTTTTTATTAAGTTTTATATAGATTTACCACATGTAAGTTAGGTTAAATGAAGATGCATTTAAACTATCAAATCCAGTAACTTTTTGTACAGGATTTGTAAAAATATCAGATCCTACACTCATATCTAAAACAAAGCTACCATAATTGAAACCTAAACCAAAGTTTGGTGTGACACCAGCACTTGATGTATTAGTAAGACTCCAATCCTTTGTAAATCCAGCTCTTACTGTTGCCCAGTCAGTCCATGCAGATTCAACAGCAAATGTCATTTTAGGAAAATGTATATCACCATCTTCTCCTTCATTTGTATATCCAAAACCCATTGCAAATAGACCTGTTGTATTTTCAGCTATATCTAAGTGAGTAAATAAATCTGCACCTAAATTCATTACAGCATCTTCATCAGTTGGATCTTCATAATTGAAATTCACTAATGCATGGGAAAAAACCCATAATTCTTGAGCTCTTCTTAATGTAAGTCCTAAAGTCATACCATCTTCATAATCAAAATGATCACCATGGTCATGCATAGTGCTATTCATAAAATGAACACCTACATCACCAACACCATCTAAAGTCATTCCAAACTGAGTATTTATAATAGAAACACCTTCTACACCTTCAACCTCAACACAGTCAGAATCATCAGCTGCACATTCTACAGCTTCTACTTCTGGTGTCATATTCAATCCAAAGTTTAGACCCATATTATTCATGCCCCAAGATAAGTTGACTAAATCAGAGGATGTACCACCACTAAATCCAAACTTCATATCATCACCCCAGCTAACATAAAAATCTTCACCATCTGTATTAGCTAAATTGAAATTATTAACTGCTTGCGGAAATACCGATATATTAGCTTCATCCTCTGGCCAGAAAGCAGCATTGCCTCCTAATGCATTAACTCTCTCTGTGCTCGAGAATAGTAGTCCCCCAATCATTAATAAAACGATTGTGTTTTTTATTGTTTTCATTGTGTTTTTCTCCTTACGGTTTTTTTATTTAATTGAAAGAAAACGGATAAAATTTTATAAAATTTTGTTATCATGTGTTTTGAAATTTAGCATATATAATAATCTAAATATGCTTTTAATAGTGGTCAGCAGACTTTGGGAATTTCTCCCAGATATTTTTTCGAATAATCTAAATTCATAATTAATAATCTTAATCATATTGTCTTAAGATAACTTAAATTGGGACTTTTATATTATTTCAAGCAAGAAATTGATTAAAGTATCACTTTAACACTATATATTGTGGTGTATAGGAATAATTTTCCTTAATTTAACACAATATCTACTATGAAATATAATAATTCTATAAAATTAGCAAATTTATAATCAAAAAATAATGGGTCTTTTGGCTATAAATCATTATTTCTTAATTTTTCCTATCTACAAATTACTTAAAAAAGGTAAGAATGGCTTCTAACGACTTAAAAAAGACACAAGCAGAACTAAGATCTAAGCATATTTCAAATGTAAAGTATAAATTAAACCTAAGTCTAAATAAAACTTCTAACAACTATAATGGGCGTACAATAATTTTTTTTGATTATAAGCCGAATGATTTGAATATATTAATTGTAGATTTTATTACTGAATCTGTCGATTCTGTTATTTTAAACGGAATTAAATTAGATAATTATAAAAAAAATGAATTTTGGCTATTTATTAATACTTCTTGTTTGACATCAGGATTAAATCAATTAGAAATACATTATACAAACAAGTATGATAATACAGGTTCAGGGTTTCATAAATTTATTGATCCTAAAGATGGTGAAATTTATATCCACACCGATTTTGAACCCTATGACGCACATCGTTTATTTCCATGTTTTGACCAACCAGATTTAAAAGCAACCTATCAATTAGATATTTCTGGTCCTAAAGATTGGGAATTTATCCATAATTCTGATCCAATTTCAGAATTTACAAATGAAGATATTAAATCTTTATCATTTAAAGAAACTGCTAAATTTTCTACATATATTTTTGCCCTAGTTGTTGGACCACACCAAAAGTGGGAGGATAAGTATAACAATATTCCTCTTAGATTATATTGTAGAAAATCTCTTGCTCACCATTTAGATCCCGGTAATTTATTTGAAATTACAAAGGAGAGTTTTTATTTTTTAGAAAACTATTTCGATATTCCTTATCCTTATGGTAAATATGACCAGATTTTTGTACCAGAATTTAATTTCGGAGCAATGGAGAATGTTGGCTGTGTTACTTTTACTGAAAACTATATTTTTCGCGCTAGAAAACTCTATAAAGATTACTTAAACCGTGCTAATACAATTTTTCATGAAATGGTTCACATGTGGTTTGGTAATTTAGTAACTATGAAATGGTGGAATGACCTTTGGTTAAATGAATCTTTTGCAGATTATCTATCTTATTATGCAATGAGTAAGGGTAAGCTTTATCCAGATTCACTAGAACACTTCTTCAGTCGCAAAGATTGGGCATATATGCAAGACCAATTATCTACAACACATCCAATAGTAGGTTCTGCAGAAGATACTAATGATGCATTCTCTAATTTTGACGGTATTAGTTATGCAAAAGGAGCATCAGTATTGAAACAAATGATGCTTTATATTGGTGAAGATAAATTTAGAGATGGTATTAGAACATACTTAAAAAAATTCTATGAAAAAAATACTGTATTAGAAGATTTTTTGTCATGCATGTCAAATGCAAGTGGTAAAGATATTAACTCCTGGAGTAAACAATGGCTGGAAACAACTGGAGTCAATACAATAAAAACAAATCTAAAAAATTTAAATTGTACTATACAACAAATTCCGTCAGCTGTAAATAACCAATTAAGAGATCATGCTATTTTATATGAAAATTATTCACTGCAAAATGGTAAACCTCAAATTCTAGATAAAGGAAAATTATTTATAAAAGGTGAAAATTGTGAATTTTTACTTAATAAATCTGGTGATTTTCTTTTACTAAATGCAGAAGATCATGATTATGTTAAAGTCTTTTTCGAAGAAAAAGATATCGACTTTATTTCAAACTATGTTAGCTCAATTGAAGACCGGTTTACACGAAGAATTATATGGGGAAATTTATGGCAAATGGTTCGTGATAATGCATTATCTCCTTATATTTATTTAGGTATGATTGAAAAGCACTTAAACCTAGAAAAGGATATAACAGTAAGTCAGGGACAATTATCTGCAAAAGCTATGGCAACAATGTCTATATTTTTAACCAAGGAAAATAAGAAGGTTTGGAAAGAAAAATTCTTCAAACTATCATTACAAACTTTAAACGTTGGTAATAGAGTTGAAAATCAAATTACATGGTTTGATTTATTATTGTACTCTGCAAGTTCTGATGTGTCTTTAAACATATTAAAAGAATTACTTGATAGTAAATTAATATTTAAAAATCTAATAATTGATCAGGATAAGAGGTGGAGAATCATAAACAAACTGTGTGCTTATAACTTCTCAAATCCAATAGAAATGATTGAAACTGAAAAATCTAATGATTCTGGAAGTATGGGAACTAAAAAAGCATTTTGCGCAACAGTTTCAATTCCCGACGTTGATATTAAATCTTCAAACTGGGATAAATTTATAAAAAATAAAGAAAATTATTCTACTGATTTTATCCGCGCAGGAATGACTGGCTTTTTATGGTCAAATCAACAAAATTTATTAATGCCTTATGTCGATAACTATTTTAAGCATTTAAAAGATATTTATAAGCAAAAAGACTTACATTACTCTTCTGCTTATGGTGGAATTTTATTCCCAAGTATTTTTAATCCAAAATCTATATTAGAAAAAACAGAAAATTTTTTATCTAATAACCCTGACTTACCAAAGCTATGCAGAAAAGAATTAATCGAAAACTGTGATCATTTAAAGCGGAGGATTCCCATCTTAGATTCCCAATTATAATTATAATTTCATTTCAATAACGTAGCCATTATGCTTGCGAATATTAAGCACTGTATTATCATCAAAAATGAGATATTGTCCTTTTATTCCCATAATTCTACCTGCAATTTCATTGAATTTATCAAATCCAATACTCTTTACCTTTTTAGGAAATTCTAATACTGGATAATTAATTTCTGTTATTTTATCATCTTCGACTTTAAATTTCTGTAAATTTGAATTTAACTTTGAAAATAATTCATGTTTTTTTTCAATAAGATCAAACTCTTCAAGAACTTGATTTTTTAGCATTTTCTGCCATGCTGTTCTATCAGAAACAAATTCTTTTAAAGCAACTTCGATTATTCCTGAAATAAATCTATTTGGCGTTTCTGCAATTTTAATAGCAAAACTTGCTCCTTGATCAATCCAGCGAGTTGGAATTTGAGAATATCGGGTGATACCAACTTTAATTCCACTTGAAACTGCTAAATAAACGTAATGTGGTTGAAGACAATGATTCTTTGCCCACTTCATATCTCTTGCCTTTCCTTCATGAGCCTCACAGAGCTCTGGTCTTAAAATACATTCAGAGGTTTCTGGACTATTCAAAAAACATGGATAACAATAACCTTGAGCAAATGATTTATTTGTTTTACGTCCACAAGAAATGCATAATATTTCATTTTTCCATTCAAAATGGATATACTTTCCTATGAACTTATTCATTCCAACTAATTCCTCTCCAATTGGAAGTTCATATTCTATAACAGATTTTAATTCTGTTCTCAGTTTTAATATTGGTCCACTGTACATCATGCTTCAAATTATTAATTTTAATATATTATTTTAAAAATCATTTAGGATTTACTACACCTATCATTCATAAATTTTAAGCAATTATGGCAAACAAAAACAACAAATTAATAATTGTAGAGTCGCCCTCAAAAGCGAGAACATTAAAGAAATTTTTAAAAACTGGCTATGAGATTGAAGCATCTGTAGGACATATACGTGATTTAGCAAAGAAGGATTTAGGGGTAGATATTGAAAATGGATTTAAGGCTAATTACGTTGTTTCAACTGATAAAAAAAAGGTAGTAAATAATTTAAAATCGAAATTAAAAAGCGCTAGTGAACTTTACCTGGCAACTGATCCCGATCGAGAAGGTGAAGCTATTTCTTGGCATATTATCGAAGAATTAAATCCTAAAGTACCTGTTAAACGATTGGTTTTTCATGAAATTACAAAAGAAGCCATTTTCAATGCATTTAAACATACTCGTGAAGTTGATACATCTTTAGTTAATGCTCAGGAAGCACGTAGAATCTTAGATCGATTGTTTGGTTATTTAGTATCTCAAAAATTATGGCTTAATGTAAAAGGAAGTCTTTCTGCAGGACGAGTACAAAGTCCAGCAGTAAAACTTGTAGTTGACCGTGAAAAAGAAAGAGCAAAATTTAAATCTAGAGAATTTTGGAGAGTTAAAGGTGAGTTTAATGCAGAAAATACACAGTTTGAAGCAGATTTAATTGAATTAGAACAGAAAAGAATTGCTTTAGGTAAAGATTTTGAAAAACAAACAGGCCAATTAAAATCAAATTTGATTTTAGCTTTAGATGAAGAAATAGTGAAGTCTTTAATAGAAAAATTTAAAAAAGATAATTGGAAGGTAATTTCTATTTTACAAAAACCACAAAAATCTAATCCTTTACCACCATTTATCACTTCAACTCTTCAGCAAGATGGCGTGCGAAAATTAAGAATGAGCTCTAAAAGAGTGATGATGGTAGCTCAAAAATTATATGAAGCAGGACTTATAACCTATATGAGGACTGACTCAACGACACTATCTGCAGAAGCAATTGAAGCATCTAGGAATGAAATAAATAATTTGTATGGTGCAAATTATCTACCTAATAATCCCAGAAAATTTCAAAATAAAGTTAAAAATGCTCAAGAAGCTCACGAAGCAATTCGCCCTTCAGGCTCAATATTTAAAAATCCTAAGGAACTTGAAGGTAAAATTGATACTGATGAATGGAAATTATATGATTTGATTTGGAAACGAACAATTGCAAGTCAAATGAAATCTGCCGAATTATTAAAAACAACTGCAAAAATTTCTAATGGAAATGCTATCTTTGAGGCTAAAGGACAAGTTGTAAAATTTTCAGGATATTTTAAAGTTTATGTAAAAGGTACTGATGGTGATGATGCTGATAATAAAGAAAAAATATTACCTAAATTGTCTGAAAATCAAAGTATCAATGCTAATGAATTTGATGCTATTCAAAGTTTCACAAAAGCGACACCTAGATTTACTGAAGCAACTTTAATTAAAGAATTAGAAAATCTCGGTATAGGTAGGCCTTCAACTTATGCCGCAATTATGGATAAAATTCAACAACGTGGATATGTGCGTAGAGTAAAAGGTACCTTAATCCCAACATTTATTGCATACGCAGTAGTACAATTTTTAGAAAAATACTTTACAGACTTAGTTAATCTTCAATTTACTGCAGGATTAGAAGATACTCTTGACAGTATATCTCGAGCCGAAAAAGAATCATCTTTGTTTTTGGAGCAATTTTATTTTGGTAAAAGTAATCAATCTGGTTTAAATAATTTATTAGAACAGGAGTTTGATAAGGATATTTCTAAAACAATCTTAAATATTCCAAAGAATGGTATACCTGAAACGCAAATAAAAGTTGGACGATATGGTGTTTATATTCAACAGGGGGAAAAACGTGCCACATTACATGATGATATTATACCTGCTGATTTAAAACTAAATGATATTAAGCAAATTTTAGAGCAAAAAAATAAAGAACCCGAATCCATGGGTGTTTATAACGGTGAAAAAGTTTATTTAAAAGTCGGTCGTTTTGGACCATATATTCAAGCAGGTAAAAAAATGAAATCTATATTGCCAGGTATGATTACTGATGAGATAACTGAAGATATTGCTCATGCTATTATTTCATTACCAACAAGTTTAGGGAATCATCCTGAGACGGGAGAACCGGTTTTAAAGGATAATGGCAGGTATGGCCCTTATGTTAAATCAGGCAAGACAAATGGAAAGATTCCAGCAAATATTAGCTTGCTTGATGTAAATTTAGAACAAGCCGTTAGTTTTTTAAAAGCAAAGGCAACTGGCCCCACAGTTTTAAAAGAATTAGGTAAAGATGCTGATGGAAATTTAATTGAAGTTAAAGATGGTCGTTATGGTGCTTATGTAACCAATGGAAAAATAAATGCTACAATACCAAAAGGAACTGATAAGACTATAATATCATTAGAACAGGCTATTGAAGTAATAAAAGAAAAAGCAGCCAAAGGTCCAACTAAAAAGCGGTTTAAAAAGAAGAGATAATATATATTCTCATATCTAAAATCAAAAAAAATATTTAAAGAAAACTCATGAACAATAAAATGGACAAAGTCATATCTTTAGCGAAACAGCGAGGATATATTTTTCAAAGCAGTGAAATTTATGGAGGACTGAAAAGTGCATACGATTATGGCCCGCTTGGCGTAGAATTAAAACGTAACTTAATGAATGAATGGTGGAAATCTATGGTCCATGAAAGAGAAGATATAGTTGGAATTGACGCATCAATTATTATGCACCCAAAAGTATGGCATGCATCTGGTCATCTCTCTGGATTTTCAGACCCATTAGTAGATTGTTTAGTTAGTAAAGAACGATTTCGTGCAGATAAAGCACCAACACCTTCATCGGGTGATAAATTACCTATTAATTGCGAAGACAAAGGTCAAGCAAAAAAATATCAAGAAATAATTCAAAATCAATTTGGTATTCAGCTTCGTAGAAATGGAAAAACTTTGGAAGGATTACGTGTAATTGATGAAAATTTCTTTGGTTTTTTTGAAAAGGATTGTGAACAAGCATCTCAAAAATTTAATTACCGTGGATATGTAAGTCCAACTTTTGGAAGTCCTTTTTTAAGTGATGAACGCCAATTTAATTTAATGTTTAGATCTCAATTAGGGCCTATTGATTCAATTGGAAATATTGCTTCTTTTATTGAAAAAAATAGGGATTTAAAAGGAGCTGATTTACGTAAAGCTTTAGAAAAAGTCATAAAAGATTCAGCAGTATACCTTAGGCCAGAAACAGCGCAAGCAATGTTTGTTCAGTTTTTAAACTGTCAACAATCAATGTCAATGAAAGTACCATTTGGGATTGCACAGATGGGAAAAAGTTTCAGAAATGAAATTACTACTGAACATTATATCTTTAGATCTTGTGAATTTGAACAAATGGAAATGGAATTTTTCATTGAACCTGGAACACAAAAAGGTTGGTTGAAATATTGGAGAGATAAGCGCCTTGAATGGTGGAAATCTTTTGCTAATGAACCAAATAAATTTATTTATAGAGCTCATGAAAAGGAAGAGCTAGCACATTATGCTGATGCATGTTATGATATCGAGTACGAATATCCATGGGGATTTGATGAGCTCGAAGGAGTTGCTAGTCGAACAAACTATGATCTCAAAAAACATGCAGAGTATTCTGGCGCAAAACTAAGTTACTTTGATCCACATAAACAAAATCCTATAACAGGTAAAAATGGTTGGCGTTACACACCATTCGTGATTGAACCCGCTGCAGGTGCAACTAGAGGTTTATTAGTTTATCTATTAGATGCATACCATGAAGAAACTGTGAAAGATGCAAAGGGTAATGACTCTACTAGAAAAGTAATGAAACTACATCCAAAATTAGCTCCAATTAAAGCAGCAGTTCTTCCATTAGTAAAAAAAGAAGGATTACCTGAAATTGCAAGAAACATAGTATCTAATTTTTTTAAGGCAGGAATTAATATAAAATATGATGAACAACATGCAATTGGTAAACGATATCGTAGGCATGATGAAGCTGGAACACCTTACTGTCTTACAATTGATGGACAAACTAAAGAAGATGGTTCAATAACAATACGTGATAGAGATACTATGGTTCAACAAAGGATTTCCTCTAAAAAAGCCGTTGCAATTGTCAAAGAAAAATTAGGTGAAGTATAAATTCTTTTAATTTCAAAGAACTTATAATTATATGAAAAAGCCTCTTATTAAAAGAGGCTTTTGGGTGGCTGATGGGACTCGAACCCACGACAACCGGAATCACAATCCGGTGCTCTAACCAACTGAACTACAGCCACCATAAAGATATTTCCATAAACTTTAATTTACAGCCTTATTAATATTTAGTTTAAACGGAAAAATTATTTACTCATTTACTTCTTTAATGAAAGATTTTCCATTCCATTTAAAGCCTTCATAAGCAAAACCTTTAAAATCATCTATTGATTTAACATTATTTAGAGCCATAAAGCGAATAAATTCGCCTTTGACTGCTTTACCATAATGCCCTGCTGTGCTTGTTTTTTCTGTATTTGTATTGAAAATTAAAAACTCAACTTCAATAACATTTACTTCTTTTTTATCATATGATTTTCTATGAACCTGTGGAAGTAAGTCTATAACTAACTCTTCTTCTTTGAGTATATTTGTTAAAATTGGTCTCCAAAAATATTGAAGGGCTTGTACATTCATCTTCAGCTTATAATTTGGAATTAACGTACGAGGTGTTACAAGACCAAATAAGCCAGAAAAAATACCAACATACTTATCCATATAATCTTGAGCATCTTCAGATAATGTTTGCCAATCAATATGGTCATATACAACGCCAGTATACCTATCAATTGCATGACATACTCTACTATTCATTGCATCTTGATTTTGACGATGAAATAGTTCTGCTTTTTCTTGTGATGTCCCATAAATGGATCGAATTTCCGTATTTCTAATTAAGCTCAATAAACGAATAACTTTTTTTACTTCATCCATATACTTAAAGTCTGTATTACCAAACTTTGTATCCATTGGTTTTTTTATATTTGCTTTGCCCTCACTTGGCGGAATTAAAATTTTCAAATTTACTCCAAATTACTTTTTATTTAAGCGCCTACGCCTAATGAATCAGATTTTATAGACTCTAATTCAATTACAGGATTTTTTTCACCCCAATATGTTGTAGATGTATTTAAATGATGAATCACACTTTCACTAGTTTCATATACATTTTTCAATACATCTTCTGATAAATTTTCACCTATTCTTATACGAACAAAATTATGTGCCCAATCTGTTTTTGATCGACCAAATATATAATATCCAATTGTTTTATCTTCGGTATTAATTAATGCTAAATGTGTACCTGTAGAATCATCTACAGAATAATTAATCCAATTAGATTCTTTTTTTGAACGAATTGTTGTTCTTTTAACATCTAATACTTTACCAAATAAATCTTCGATTCGATTTTGACGAATTACCAAGGTATCATTACCAGCAATGTGCCATGTTGTGTCAATCTTATTAATCTGTATCGAATTTTGACCTTGTTGAATCATTATTTTAGAAATATCAGTTTTATTACTACTAAAAATAGAATTACTTTTTGTGAACGTTGCATTCTCTTTTTTTGATGTAATTATAAATAGTGCTAATAAGATAAATGCAGCTATTAAAATATTTCTTAATGGATTATTCATATGTATACTCCAATTTTCTTGTTCGAGATTTATCTGCTCTAGAAATTATAAATGCCATTATAAGTATTAAAACTGCTGGTAAAAAGTAATTTAACTTTTTCCAAAAGGAGCGAACATCTTCGTCCTGGGCATCTGCGTTTAAAGGACGAGTAGTAATTTCTCTTGAGCGTAATGCAATCAAATCACTGTCTCCAGTTAAAAAGTCAACTGAATTTAATGTGAATGTTAGATTTTCAGGCATTCTTCCCCCACCGTCATCAGCTATAAATCTAGAATCAGATACTAAAACTATTTGACTTGTTAATCCCGTTACATTACTTTCGTGTGTCCCTAATGCTGCAACATCAAATGGACCTTCATTTAGACTACTAAATGCGGGATTTTCAAGTGGATATAAATTATAAAACTCTTCCATAATTGTAGACTGATTCGAAGTAATAAATAAAGGTGTAAATGTACCTATACTTGTACCCAAAGTATCTATGTAGGGCTCAATCTCACTTGGAAATAATACTTGAAGCATTTCTAATCCATTCACAATAATTTCATCTTCTGAAAAGTCAGTTATTTTAGGGAAAAAGGGGTAGTCAGTAGCTGAATTCATTCTAAAAAAACCCCTATTTTGACTAATTGTTATTTGTCCACAATTTTTATCTAATACTAAATTTTCTTTAATATTAATGCCGTATTTTTGCAGCAAATTGAAAATATTTGATTGAATTGGCTCTGCTGTCTGAGTCTGAATTTCAGTCTTAATTCTATTTTGAGCTAAGAATAAATTTCCACCATTCCCTAAATAGTTATCTAAATTTAAGTATTGATTTTCAGTTAGAGAATCTAATACATTACTCAAAAGCAAGACAGCTATATTATTAGGCACCTCATTATCTAAATTAACAGGTCGAACATCATAAGTCTGTCTTAATAATTCTGAAATACTCTGATTATTAGTTTGGCTATATTGATCTGGCTCACCAAGAGACGCTAAACCAATAGTCTCTTTATTTACGTTTATCAGTTTTTTGATTGCAGATGTAATGGTATATTCTAAACCTGTAGTGGTTTGTATAACAGGAATGCTTTCTTTCTTATCTCCATACATTATTACCATACCCATGTATACCTGCTTAATCTCCATTTTGTCATTTTCAATAACATTTAATTGAACAGGCTGAATCCCTGATTTTTGAGCCTCAGTTTTAAATTCCTCTTCATTATCTGTTTTAAAAAACTCAAATGTAATATACTCATTATTTACCGCTCTATACTCTTCCAGCAAATCTTGAAGATATCTTTTATTATTACCAAGCTCATTTCCTAAGTCCTCAGAAAAATATGCTTTCATTACTAATAAATCATCAATATCTTCTAATACAGATTTACTTGATCCTGAAATCGTGTACATCTTTGTATCGGTCAAATCAAATCTATCATAAAAGTTTCTAGCAATGTAATTCAAAAGGCTTACCGATACTAATAAAATTGCAATATAGGCAAAAAAACTATTTCTATTATCTATTTTCATTGATCTACCTCCACTGTCTTGATTCTAAAGCTCTTACTGATAAATTGATAAAGAGCATAGTCATTGATAAAAAGTAAATTATGTTTCGAGTATCTATAACACCACGAGAAATATTTGATAAATGGAAATCGACACTCATATATTGCATTATACTCGAAACTGTTGCTGAGGGAACAAAAATAAGTACTTTATCCATCATAAAGAATATTAATATAATTCCAAAGCTTAGCATTAATGCCTGGACATTGTTATCAAATATGCTGCTAGCAAATATTCCTATTGACGAATAAAAAGCACCAAGTAGAATTAATCCAAAATATCCACATATTATAGCGCCAGTATCAATTTCTGTTCCAAATCTATATACTGTAATTATATGAACAATAGTAAAAAACAAACTAGTAATTACTAAAATTACAGCGGCTGAAAACTTTCCTAAAATATATTCATAATCAGTTATAGGCAAGGTTGTCATAATTTCCATAGTACCTAAATTCCAATCTCTTGAAACCATATTCATTGTTATTGCAGGAATCAAGATTAAATATAGTAATGGAATTATACTAAACAAGCCCCTAAGCTCAGATTGACCAACTAAGAAAAAAGGACTTGTAAAGAAATAACCACAAGTTGCTGCAAAAACAAAGAAGAAAATTATTGCCATTGGGCTTGAGAATGTAGATAGGATTTCTCTATTAAAAATTGCCTTGATATTATGGTATTCTCGATTACGCATCAATTACCTCCGCTCCAGTTAGTGACCTAAATACATCCTCTAAGTTTTTCTTGTATGGACTCATTTCCAAGATTGACCACTTTGATTTTATCGCAAAATTAAAAACTTTTTCTCTAGGATCTAGATCTGCTGGATAATTAATTTGAATTGTGTGTAAATTTTCATTCTCAGTAATATCTTTTAACTGTAGACCTTCTATTTCTGAAGGAAGTAGTTCAATAGTTTCTATCAATGCATTCTTTACTACTAATGTAAGTAAAGTATTACCTTTTAGAGATGCCATTAATTCTTCACCTGTACCATCTGCTACAACTTGACCTTCATTTATTACTACAATCCTATCTGCTGTAGCTTGAATTTCCTGTAAGATATGACTAGATATAATAATTGTTTTATCACGGCCTAAATTTCGTATTAGCTCTCTAATTTCAATTATCTGATTTGGATCTAACCCATTAACAGGCTCATCTAAAATTAAAATTTTAGGATCATGTATAATAGCCATTGCTAGTCCTACACGCTGCTTATAACCTTTAGAACATGCTGAAATTCTCTTATGAAGGACACCATTTAAACCACACTGTTCAATAACTCTATCCAACGCTTGATCAAATTTTCTACCAACTATATCGTAAATTCTTCCAGTAAACTTTAGTATATCATAAACTTTCATATCTCCCCATAAAGGATTCAATTCTGGAAGATATCCTACTTGCTGCCTTATTTCTAATGAATTATCTAGAATATTTAAATCATCTATATAAACATTCCCTGAAGTTGGTGAAAGATATCCAGATACGATTTTTAAAGTTGTTGATTTCCCAGCACCATTAGCACCGAGAAAACCTAATATTTCACCTTTGTTTGCAGTGAAATTAATAGAACGGACCGCATTTACTTCACCATAGTTTTTTACTAAATTTTCTATGCGTACCAAATTATCTCCTTTCTTAAAAATTAATTTATAGTTGTCTAAAATGAGGAAATCAGAAAATAGTTCCCATAAAAACGGGCGCAAATTTACAATGAATTTTATATAAAATTAAAAGATAAGGCAAAATTAATTAGAAAAACTTAAATTAAAATTTCTATTTTTATTTATTTTGATAATAAAATACTATTAATAATTTCAGGATTAATTATAGCACCGTCATCATAAAATTCACTAGAGTAAGGGGTTATTCCTATCAATTTAGATATGAGACCATTTATATAAATATTTTCAAATGAATTAATTGTTGTGTTTTTTTTTATTGATGGTCCATTAGCAATAAAAAATCCATGCATTTTCTTATCAAGAGGATCCCATCCATGCATGCCATGAATATTTAACATTGTTGTTTTATTAAATAATTCTTCTGTGAATAAAAGCCAGCCTGGATCTGCTACTACTAAATAGTCTCCAGTATTTTGATTACTAAAATTGTATCTTAGTGGTATTTCTTCCTTTCTATAGACACTTAAATTGGGTATGTTGTTCAAATATTTAGAAATGTCTATAGTGGGGCTGTCTAATTGCATTAATGGACCTTCACCATAAACTATTAACTGTGAAATACTAGGTAAGTAATCATCTAATATAATTACCCTATCTTTACTAATTTTACGCATACCGTGATCACTGACAACTACAACATTCGCAATAATTTTATTTGTTTTTAATCCAGTAATAAGCCTACCCAGCATTAGGTCTGATTGCTTTATTGCATTAATAACCTCTTTCGAATCAGGACCATAAATATGTCCAGATTTATCTGGTTCACTAAAATACAACATTAACAGTTTTGGCCGAATTTCTTTAGGGAGTAGTAACCATGAAATTACAGAGTCAACTCTCGTTTCAAATGGTACTTTTCCATCATACTTTTTATAAATTGAAGGATGTATACCATTTATAGCTGCCTCAGAACCCACCCAAAAATAACTAGCAGTTTTTACACCTTGTTTTTCGGCAGTTACCCAAATAGGCTCACCTTTATAAAACTTTGGATCTTCTACTGTTTTACGATTATACATCGAATACTGTTCACCAAAAATTTTACTAAAATATTGATTCCCAGTTATATGATGTCTCCCAGCATAAGTTCCTGTAGCAATTGTATAATGATTTGGAAATGTTAATGATGGAAAAATAGGTATCAATGACTCTGCCTTAACTCCACTTTTTATTAGTGTATCAAAATTTGGAGTAGATGTTTTTTCTAAATAATCATATCTCATACCATCAAAAGAAACTAAAATCGTTGGTATTTGATTTGAAAAAGAAAACACGATTAACAAATGGATTATGACTAAAAAATTCCTAATTTTTAGCATTGAATTTTTCCTGTTATTTTATTATTTTAAACAAATTTTTATAAAAATCATTGAATCTTTATCATTCAAATTTACTACTGCTTGCTGAAATAAATAGACTTCAATCAATAAAACATTTTGAAACAAAAAATAAATTAATTTCTAGAAGTTATTCATTAAATAATACTATTAAAGCTGAAAGTCTATTTTCAATAATACCTTGGAAACTTTTTCGTTTAAAAATCTAAAATTTTAAAATTAATTGTTAAAAACTTGAAATATAACTTTTACAAACAACCAATAATGTATTCAGATAATAAAGATTTAATAAAAGAATATAGCGCTGTATTTGTGCCACTTCTTCTTAGAAATGGATAAGAATGCTCCTTAAACAAAAATAATTCGAAAAAAAACTATTAAAACGAAATATAATTACTGATAGATATGTTAAATATAATTATTTTCCAGATGCCTTATATAAATTAAACGTAAGTTTTAGTAACCTAAAAAATTAGATAGAAAAATTAAAAATAAACATTTAGATGAAATTATTATATAAAATATCTATTTTTTTTGCATTCATGTTTCCTGCGGATAATCGATTAAAAATTATCCAAGCAGATATAATGCAAAGCTTTGAAGAAGATTCAAATCCTATAACTGAATTAAGTGGTAATGTAATTCTTCAAAAAAATACCTTATCTCTTTATACTAATAAAGCTACAAACTACCCAAATTTAAACATTTTTAAATTAACTGGTCCAGTTACTATGATTGATAATTTTGATACAGTGAAATGTAATAATATGACCTATTTTAGTGCTAGTTTAGATTTTATTCTTGCAACAGGTGACGTTAATTTCAAAAAGTCTAATCAATTAATTCAATGTGATTCTCTTTATTACTGGACTGATATTGACTCTGGATATGCAATTGGAAACGTAAAATTCAATCAAGAAAAACGTGAAATCATCACAGATTATATACATTATAAAGAGACTGATGGACCAAAAGGGCTTTCATTTTCAGCCTATCAGAATGTATCAATAGTTGAGAATAACCGATTAATTAAAGCAGATACTTTAACTTACAATGACTATATAGAAATAATGTCATTGAAAAATGGTGGAACTATAAAAGAAGCTGAAAAAGGACTTTCAGGTGATGAAATTTTAATTCAGTATAGAGATACACTGCTTGTAAAAGTAGACATTAGCTCAAATGCAAAAGCCTGGCAAGACATAAACAAACAAATATCTAATAAAAATTCAAATTATTATCAATTTAGAAATGAAATGAAAAGTAAATTTATTTCAGTTAATTTCGAAAAAAATGAAATTAAAAAAATGTCTTTATATAATATGGCTGAAACCATTTACCATGTCTCGGAAGACTCTTTACTAGTAGGAACAAATCACGCATCTGGTGATACCATAATAATATCATTTGAAAACTCAGAATTAATGCAAATTCAAGTAATTGGAGGAGGTAAAGGAGTATTTTCTCCTGAATTTGAAAATACAAAAATTGATACAAATATTACGTATAAAGCTAACTATTTAAATTATTATGTTGATAAAGAGCAAACCGAACTAATTCAAAACTCTGTTGTTGAATATCAGGATATTAAATTAAATGCTGGAAATATATTAGTTAGCTGGCGAGAAAATATTTTAAATGCAATGAAATATAATGATGTATTACCAACTATTTATTCGGGTGATGCAGAACCACTAACTGGCAATAACATGACATTTGATTTAGTTACAAAACATGGTAAAATTAATAAAGGAATTACAGAGTATAATAATGGGTATTACCATGGTAATAAAATTTTTAGAGATGAACCAGACATATTTCATGTAAAGGAAAGTAAATATACATCATGTGAGCATGAAAACCCTCATTATTACTTTGCGAGTAATAAAATGAAATTAATTGGCAATGATAGAGTGATTGCGAAACCATTAGTTCTTCATATTTATGATATTCCTATTATTGGAATACCTTTTGCAGTATTTCCTAATAAAGGAGGAAGAAGGCATAGTGGTTGGATTATGCCTGCATTTGGAACAAGGACAAGCACAGGTACTTTTTTTCAAAAACTAGGTTACTATTATGCACCAAATGATTTTATTGATTTAAAAACCTTAATTGACTTTTATGATAAACTTGGGCTTGTTATAAATAGTAGATTTAACTACATCAAACGCTATAAGTACTCAGGTTCAATATCAACAAGAATGAATCAATCCTTAGTCGGAAAAAATATTTTAGATTTATTTAAAAATTATTCTAGACAATTCAATTTAGTTTGGAATCATTCCCAAAAATTTGATCCTTCACAAAACTTATCTATAAATGGACATTACATAAGTAATTCTGACTTCTATCAATCTCAATGGAATGATAAACAAAACCAACTTACACAAAAAATTGAATCTAGTTTTAACTATTCTAAAAGATGGAGTACTTATAAAAATAGTCTGACAATAAACTTGTCTGATAGTTATGATTTACTAGCAATTATAAAAAAAGAAGAAAATATATATGGAGATAAACATTTTCTTGTAGAACGTATGCAAGCTCTTCCAAACATGAGTTTTTCTCATAGCAAAAGCAAATTAAAATTTGGTAATTATAAAATTCCTTTTTTAGAAGATATTTATTGGGATTATTCCTCAAATTTAAATAATAATATTCGTAAAGGCTGGAAATTTGAATTAGCTGATTCAAATTGGGTCGATTCAACTAATGTAAGATCAGGTATTCGCCATAATATGAGTTTTTCGACTTCAAATAAATTTTTTGGTTGGATTTCTTTATCACCTCGAATTTCTTTCCGTGAAAATTGGGTTAATCAGTACACAAAACTAAACGAAAACTATCAACTAGAATATGTAAATAATTTTAAAAGAAGATTAACTTGGAACTCCACATTTTCATTAACTACAAAACTATATGGTCTATTCCCAATTTCAATTGGTAAGTTAGATGCATTAAGGCATGTTTTGACGCCATCATTATCGTTTAGTTGGTCTCCTAAATTTACTGAGGATAATTCACCTTACATTCAAGCTTTTCCTGATACTAATTTAATACATGACTTTTTCTATGGAACTTTAGCTGGTGCAACCCCATCATCAGAAACAAAATCAATTGGATTTAATGTTTCAAACGTTTTTCAAGCGAAAATAAATAAGGAAGATAATTATAGTAAAATTGACCTATTATCTTGGAGTTTAAATTCTAATTATAATTTTAAAGCTGATAGTTTAAAATTTTCACCTATAAATTCAAATATTTCTTCCACACTACCAAATGGATTAAGATTAAGCTTATCAATGTCACATGATTTATATGATATAAATACATCTGGACATCGAATTAATAAATTTCGAAAATTTCCAAGATTAAAAAGTATTAATGGTGGCACAACATTAAAATTTTCAGGAAAACAATTTAAATTAACATCACCTAATATTGATACAACCGAAGTAATTATTCAAAATTCTGAGAGTAAAACAACTAGCGATGTATGGAATTCAACATTTAGTCTTAGATATTCATTTACACCAAGGATTCAACAAGAACCATTAATTAATTTTTGGGTAAATTCAAATATTGATATCAAATTAACACCAGCATGGAAGATGAATTATAATGTTCGATTAGACTTGGAAAATCTAGAGTTAGTTACACATGATTTTACTTTTAGAAGAAATTTACATTGTTTTGAATTTTTATTTGAATGGACTCCCTCAGGATACCGCAGAGGATTTTATTTAAGAATAAACGTAATTAATAGAGATTTAAAAGAAAGTATAAAACTTGAATCTCGCGGTGGTAAAAGTTTTTGGCAATAAAAAAGGAGCAAGTTTACTTGCTCCTTCAGCGAACCCACTATTTACTCCTAAGTGAAACAAAAAGAAGGGATTATGTTACATATTTATTTTGTAAAAATTAACTTACTTTTTTATTTATTAACCCTTCTATAACCAACTAAGATTATTAATAAAATAGTTGGTTAATAATATCATGTCCAATTACAAGTTGATTTAAAACCCTAAATAAAATTAGAAAGTTTTAAAATTTATATTTGTGACTTAGATTAAAAATTTAAAGGGGACAAAATATTTTCCTTTTTTGATTATGAAACATATATCTTAAATCACACAATAAATATGAAAATAAATATTATTTTAGAGAATTTCTTTTTATTAAATAATCAGATATAACTTTATCCAAGCTTTGATTTGTAAATATATTAACATAATCAATTTTATTTTTTCTGCAATTATATTTATAATAATCACAAAAGGTTTTTATTTCTTTTATATAAGATGTCTTGATATGCCATGGATCTGTAGTAATTTTCTGACCAGTTTCTTTATCGATAAATCGCACTCTATCTTTAAAGCTTAATTCTATTTCTTCATTATCTAATATATGAAAGACTACAACCTCGTGCCCTTTGTGCCTGAAGTGTTTTAATCCATTAAAAGTTTCCTTAGGATTATCAAATAAATCTGAAACTAAAATTATTAGCCCTCTTTTATGAATTTTTTCTGCAATTTTATGAAGTATTGGTGCAATCGATGTTTCACCTCCTGAGTCTAAATTAGATAATGTAGACAATAAAACATTTAAATGACTAGATTTTGACCTTGGTGGAATAAATTTTTTGATATCAGTATCAAAAACAGTAAGTCCTACAGCATCTTGCTGTTTTAACATTAAATATGCAATGGATGCAAGTAGAGTTTGGGCGAAATCTAACTTAGTTAAATGACCAGATCCATAACTCATGGAGTTACTTTGATCTAAAATTAAATTAGCTCTTAAATTTGTTTCTTCCTCAAATTGCTTCACATAATATCGATCTGTTTTCCCGAATAATTTCCAATCAATATGCTTAATTTCGTCACCAGGTCCGTAGGCTCTATGCTCTGAAAATTCAGCAGAAAAGCCATGATATGGACTTTTATGTTTCCCTACGATGAATCCCTCAACAACTCTTCTTGCACGGAAATGTAAATTATCTATTTTAGATATTATCTCAGGTGTTAAAATATCTCTTTGCAACTATTTATCCTGAAGTATTAAATCTAAAATATCATCACTCGTTATTCCTTCAGATTCTGCATTAAAATTAGGAATGATTCTATGTCTTAGTACAGGTTTTATAATTTCCTGAACGTCTGATATATCAGGTGTAGTTCTATTGTTCAATACAGCAGTTGCTTTTGCAGCCAAAATTAATCCAACACTTGCTCTAGGACCAGCACCCCAATCTAATAATTTCTGGATAGATTTTGGCATAATATCATCTGTTGTCCTAGTTTTACGAACAAAATTAACCGCATATTTAATAACATTATCAGCAACAGGTATTTTTCGAATTAATTCTTGAAATTGAATTAATTGTTTCTGTCCAATAATCGCCAATAATTTTTCATTATTAATCCCTGTAGTCGACTTTACTATGTCAACTTCTTCATTGGCAGATGGATATTCAATTGTTAATTTAAATAAAAATCTATCCAATTGTGCCTCAGGCAATGGATATGTTCCTTCTTGTTCTATTGGATTTTGAGTAGCCAGCACAAAAAAGGGTTGATCAAGTGTATATGTCTTACCATTTGCTGTAACTCTATTCTCCTGCATAGCTTCAAGTAAAGCTGCTTGAGTTTTAGGAGGGGTTCTATTAATCTCATCCGCTAGAATAATATTAGCAAATACAGGACCTTTAAAAAATTTAAATGCCCTTTTACCTGTTGTAGTATCTTCTTCAAGGACTTCAGTACCTGTTATATCAGTAGGCATTAAATCAGGAGTAAATTGAATCCTGCTAAAATTTAAATCCATTGCTTCTGATAATGTTTTTATTAATAATGTTTTAGCCAAACCGGGGACACCTTCCAACATAACATGCCCTCTGCACAAAAATGCAATAAATAATTGATTAATAATTTTATTTTGACCAATTATAACTTTACCAATTTCATTTTCTAAATGAGATTTTATAGAAAATAATTCTTCAACTTTTTCAATATTATTCATGTTTTATCCTAAATATCAGTAGTATGAATCTATTGGTTTTTAGTATTTTTTTAAAAGAAATAGATTTATAAAATACAAATAATTTAATAAAACTATATTAAATTCAACATTGTTTGTACAACATCTTTGAAATTTATAAATTTATACCTGCATTTAAATCTAAATTTGAAATAACATGAATTACTCTATGATAAAAATATTAAAAAATATTAGTAATATTTTAGTTGCACTTATCTTTAGTAATACAGGACTTGCAGAAATTGAACCTGTATTAAATTTACAAGAGAGTCAGCCAAATGTTTTTGCTTTGAAAAATGCAAGAATCCAAATTAATCCTGATAAATTAATTGAAAATGCTCATATTATAATCAGAGGAGAACGTGTTGAAAACGTCGGTGTTAATATCAATATTCCATTAGATGCATATGAAATTGATATGACTGGTAAAACTATTTATCCCGGCTTTATTGATGCATGGTTTGAAGTTGCTACTCCAGACTCTAATCCATCTCAGATAGCTCACTGGAATAGCAAAGTGCACCCTGACTTTTCTACAATTAATTCAAAATATATTACTAAAAGTGATCAAAATAATTTTCATAAAAATGGAATCACTGCTGTACATATTGTACCAAATGAAGGTATTTTTAGAGGTCTTTCAAGTGTTAAACTATTAAATTCAAAGCAAACAATACTAAATATTAAGCCAACTCAAGTAATGGCTTTTGAAACTCACGGTTGGTATTCTAATCAATATCCAGGCTCATTATTAGGATCAATTGCATTAATGAGACAAACATTTTACGACGCACTATGGTATAAAAGAGCTATTGAAACTTATAATAATTTTTCTGAAAAAAATGATCCTGTAGAATTAAATAATGCTCTAGAATCACTAAAAATTCATCTAAATAAAAATGGATCATTTTTATTTAAAACTGGAGATGAAATTTCAACTTTAAGAGCTTTTAATATTTCAAATGAATTCAATTTAAATATTTGGATTAAATCAAAAGGATATGAGTATAGAAGATTAAATGAATTTAAAAAACTAAATTCTTTTTTTATACTACCTATTAATTTTGAATCAGTCCCAAATGTTTCAAACCATAGAGATGCATTAAATTACTCCACTGAGAAATTAAAACATTGGGTCATGGCACCTAAAAATCCTGGGATTTTAGCAAATAATAATATCCATTTTGCATTTACAATGGATGGTTTAAAGAAAAAATCTGATTTTAGGAAGAATTTAATTTTAATGATAAAAAAGCACGGGCTTAAAAAACGATCCGCTCTAAAAGCGTTGACGATTTCTCCAGCTAAAAAATTAGGTCTCCAAGATAAAATTGGGCAAATTAAAACAGGATTTATAGCAAATTTAATTATTACAAATGGAGATTATTTTGATTCACACTCTAAAATCGAAGCTGTTTGGATTGGTGGTGAAGAAAAAAAATTAAAACAAAATAATTTTGATTTATTCAGAGGTGACTGGGAATTTTTTAATAAAGAATTTTCTGGTGAATTACATATCTCAAAAAATAATGGGAAGTTTAAAATTAATGGAATTGATATACAAATTGAAAATTTAAAATTTTCAAAAAATCAAATTTCATTTACAAGTAAACTTGATTCAATTGGATTTAATGGTATAACGCAATTTGTAGGTCATTTATTAAAAAATAAATTAAATGGTACTCTTAACTACAAAAATGGTAACTCAATTTCTTGGCAAGCAGTAAAAAAAAATAGTAAAGATGATACACATCAAAAAATTATTAAAAATAAACAGTATGATATTCCTACAGTTTTTCCTGAAGGAGCTTTTGGTTTAGAAAAATTACATTCTACACCTCAAATAGTAGTTGTTAAAAATGCAACAATATGGACTAGTTCTGATAAAGGTATTTTATATGAAACTGACTTATTGGTTAGAAATGGATTAATTCACAATATAAATAAAAATATTATTCCGCCAAAAAATGCAGTAGTTGTTAATGCTAGAGGGAAGCATATTACTCCAGGATTAATAGACTGCCATAGTCATTCAGCAGCATCTGCAATAAATGAAGGGACGCAATCTATAACATCTGAAGTAAGAATTAAAGATGTCTTAGATAGCGATGATATTGCAATTTATAGAGAACTTGCTGGTGGACTAACTATGGTAAATATTTTACATGGTTCTGCCAATACGATTGGTGGTCAAAATGCCGTTATTAAATTAAAATGGGGTGAAAATCCAGAAAAGTTATTATATAAGAATGCCCCAGAGGGTATTAAATTTGCTCTTGGTGAAAATGTAAAACAGTCTAATTGGGGTGATAATCACACAACAAGATATCCACAAACTCGAATGGGGGTTGAGCAAGTCTTAAGAGATGCCTTTGAAAGAGCATCGGAATATAGATTAATATGGGAAAATTACAATCAGAAAGTTAAAAATAATATAGAAATTGATTTAATTCCTCCAAGAAGGGATTTAGAATTAGATGCATTAGTAGAAGTTTTAATCGGGGATAGAAAAATTCACTGTCATTCGTATAGGCAAGATGAGATTCTAATGTTAACACGTGTTGCTGAGGATTATGGGTTTACTATTGGAACTTTTCAACATGTTTTAGAAGGATTTAAAGTAGCTGATAGATTAGTCGAACATGGAGCAGGGGCCTCTACTTTTAGTGATTGGTGGGCATATAAATATGAAGTAATTGATGCTATTCCTTATAATGGTGCATTAATGCATAACGTGGGAGTTAATGTATCTTTCAATTCGGACTCTGATGAACTTGCAAGAAGAATGAATTTAGAGGCTGCAAAAGCAATAAAATATGGTGGCGTTTCCGAACAAGAAGCTCTGAAATTCGTTACTATAAATCCTGCTATCCAACTTGGTGTGGATCAATGGGTCGGCTCTTTAGAAATAGGAAAAGAAGCTGATTTTGTAGTTTGGTCTGGGCATCCATTATCAACGATGACAAAATGTGAACAAACTTGGATTGATGGAATTCAATATTTCTCAATTGAAGAAGATAAAAAACTAAGAATCCGAGATAAAAGATGGCGTAATGAAATAATTCAGTATATTTTACAAAATGCAGATTCATCTACCAAAAACTACTTAAAGCCTGATACTGGTCAGCCTCATCATAATCACAGATGTATGGAAGGAGTTGAACGATGAAAAAGTTATTAACTATAATTATATCAGTTTTATTTTCGTCTAATCAAATTCCAGGACCGACACAATCTAACCCCATATTATTAAGAAATGGTATTATTCATACTATAAGCGATGGAACTATTTATGGACCAGATTTACTTTTTGATAATGGTAAAATAATTGCTATCGGATATGGACTTGATATTCCAGCAAATACAGAAATTATCGATGTTTCAGAAAAACACATATACCCTGGATTAATTTCTGCAGGTTCTACGTTAGGTTTGCAAGAGATAAATTCAGTTAGAGCAACTCGTGATTATGCAGAAACAGGTTCAATTAATCCTAATGTAAATGCTAATGTTAGTTACCACCCTGATTCTGAACTTATACCTGTTTCAAGAAGTAATGGTATTTTATTATCACATGTTATTCCACAATCAGGAAGAATTCCAGGTATATCATCTATGATGTTACTAGATGGTTGGACATGGGAAGATTGTACCTTGAAACACCCTATTGCAATGAATTTAAATTGGCCATCTATGGATTTAAATTTCAGTCATTGGAATAAAAAATCAATCAAAGAGCAGGAAAAAACTCGTGAAAATGCCTTAAATGAAATTGATAAAATATTTAATTCTGCACGAGCATATAATAAATTAGATAAATTTAGTTTTAATTTTAAATCAAATCCTCGATTACAAGCGTTATTAAAAGTAATAAATGGTGAGATTCCATTAATTATTAAAGCAAACTCTGTTAAAGAGATAGAATCAAGTATTTATTGGGCTGAAAACCAAGATATAGAAATTATTATTTTAGGAGGTAAAGATGCTTGGAGAGTTACAGATTTATTAGTTGAAAAAGATATCCCTATAATTTTTGAATCTGTTTTATCAACCCCCAAGCGCAGATACGAGGATTATGATCAACCTTATAAAACACCTAAAGTTCTTTTTGAAGCAGGAGTAAAATTCTGTATTTCAAATAGCACTAGTTCTTTCCAGACGCCACACTTAAGAAATTTACCTTACCATGCTGCTATGGCTGCTTCATTTGGCTTACTATCTGATGAAGCTATTCGTTCAATAACACTATCAACCGCAGAAATCTTAGGTATTGCAGACTTAGTTGGTTCATTAGAACCCGGAAAAGAAGCTACATTATTTATTTCAGATGGAGATATTTTAGATATACGCTCAAATGTAGAAATAGCCTATATAAATGGTAAGCGAGTAGATATGTCTGATAGGCATAAAATGCTTTATCGTAAGTATACTGAAAAATACATACAAAAAAGTATTTTGCCTAAGAAATAAATCCGTAATTTGATACCTTAAAAAATTATTATTATATACTTTGAATAAATTTTTATCAATCTTTTCTATTCTATTTTTCTATGGATGTGGCGATAGTTTCAACCAAGACGTTGACGGTCCTTTTGTCTCATTAATTTATCCTGAGGCTGGATATGTTGCCTCTGACTCTGTTGAAATTCGATTTGAAGTAAGTGATAAATCTCAAGTATTCAAAATGAACTTGCGAATATTTGGAAATGGTTTCATTAATGAACATATTATGTCTACTGAATTTACTACCCCAAATATATTTTACTTTATGCTAGATGTTATTAATTATGAACCAGGAAGTATAATTATACAAGGAGTAGGAGAGGATGAATTTGGTAATGAAGGATTTTCTACTGAAATTGAAATCTTTGTAGATAACACATTAGACTTTATTAATATACCCTCTGGAGTATATTTAGATTCAGATAATGTTCAATCTCAAATTTCTTATGACTACCAAATGATGACGTATCCAGTCACTTTAGAGCAATATTTGATTTATTTAAATGAGGCATTTGAATCTGAAGAAATTATGATTTCTGATAATAAGATTCGAGGATTAGTTGATGGTACAATGAGAGATTTTATAGCGTGGGGTGATTCTTCTAACTTATATCACTTAGGCGCAATTACTATGGAAGAAAATCAATTCATTGCAATGGACTCGTCTTATAATAAGCATCCAATAACTGGTGTCTCTTGGTATGGAGCGAAAGCTTTTGCAGAGAATTATAAAATGAGACTTCCTTCAGTAGCAGAATGGGAGAAAGTTGCTCGCGGTGTTTCAGGATATATTTATCCTTGGGGTAATTATAATAATGAAATCCATTCAAACTTTGATGAGTCTGAAGATCCCTGGGAGCCAGGAACAACTCCAGTAGGATATTTTAATGGTATGAATGGAAATTTTGATAGTAAATCACCATTTGGTGCATATGATATGGCTGGTAATGTTTGGGAATGGTCAACAGATTATATTATTGGTGAAGGTTATGTATTAAAAGGTGGATCTTACCAAAACCTATCTTTTACTCAGACGACTATCAGCGAAACAACATCTTTTGCACAATATCTGAGAGAACACTATGGCTTTAGATGTGTTCGGAATTTATAATTAATTTTTTAGCTAGTTTTCTATTTATTTTCCCAAGTTCATTTTGAGGTAAATCTACACAAAAGATTATTTTTTTTGGAATTTTAAAATCTAATAATCTCTTTTTACAATGTTTCAAAACTAAAGATTCCTCGATATTTTTTTTTCTTGTAATAAAAGCAATAATTTTTTCTCCCCATACTTCATCTTCAATACCAACCACACAACAACCAATAATTCCAGATATTTCTAAAATAACATTTTCAACATCAATTGGATTAACATTTTCACCGCCACTGATAATTTTATCATTTCTAAGTGGTTTTAAATATAAAAATCCATCTATATCATATTTACCATAATCATCTGAATTAAATTGATAATTAAATTTATTATTTTTAAAGTAACCTTTTGCAACCATATTTCCTTTAATACAAATTTGTGAAAATTCTTCTGATGTATATTTGGTAGTTATCACTACATCTTTTAATGGTTTTCCTACAGAATCTAATTTATCTTTATTATTTTTAATCCAAAAACCAGATATACCTGAGCAAGTTTCTGTCATACCGTAAGTGATAAAAATATTAATATCATGCTTTAAACAAGTTTTTAAAATATTTTTTGATGATGGTCCCCCTCCAACTAAAATCATTTTAAAAGAATTTAAGCAATCAATACCTTCTTTCGTCTTGAGTAACTTATAAATAACTGTTGGAACCATACTTACAATTGTAGGATGATTTATTTTGCAATAATTAATAAATTTATTTATTTGAAATTTATTTATTAAATGAATTGGAGTTTTACTTAATAATCCACGAAAAATTGGTGAAATTCCAGAAATATGATGTAATGGTAAAAAATTAATAATCTTATCATTTACAAATTGAATTTCACTATTCCAACTATAAAATGATGAAGTAAAATTTGATATTGTTAATTCAACTGGCTTGGGGATACCATCGCTTCCACTCGTAAAAATAATTGTAACTACATCATCAACACTCCAATTAAATTTATTTAATTCATTTCCACATAATGAGATTGAAGGAGAATCCTCAATAAAAATCAAATCTAATTTATAATTACTTAATTGGTCGATCGATTTTCGATTTGTGATAAGTGTTTTTAGTTGGACAGATTCAATATATTTCTGAAGTTCCTCACCATATGCTTTTGGATTTAAAAGAACAGAAGTTAAACCTAAAAAATTACAAGCAAACCATTGAATTAAAAATTCAAGATTGTTTTCAATTTGTATTCCAATTAGATTTCGATGTGGAATTTCATAACTATTTAATATTCTAGCCGAATGTATAACTTGGTAAAAAAATTCTTCATAACTATATTTTCTATTTGAAAATTCAACAAATGTTAAATTTGGATTTTTTTCTAAGTTTTCTGTGATAAATTGAATCATAAATAGGGGATTAAAGTAGGTACTACTCCTAACCCACTTTCAATTGGCTTTGAAATTATTGACTTAGTTATTGGAGTCTTAATGATATTATTTTCCAATAAGTTTGCAGTTGCTAGTCCACATGGTAGTTTTAAGTTCCCAATAAATGATAAGTTAATACAAGAATGACGCTCTATTTCTGTTCCTAAAGTTGTGGTAATCACTGTACTAATTTGATTTTCATTACCAATTTTTATTATTTCTAAACAAGATTCATAACTACCTACCAGCATAGGTTTGATAACGAAAATATCTGCAGATTGATAGTCGATAATTTTTTTTGCAGATTCTAAATTAATTAAAGACTCATCCACGGCAATTGGTATATCTGTATGAAGTCGTAATTCTGCCATATCCTCTAATTCTTTTGGTGGTAAGGGCTGTTCGATATAATCAATATTATATTCTTCTAATTCTTTACATATACGAATTGCACGGACTAAATTTAAACTACCATTTGCATCAATTCTAATTTTACAATCAAATCCTATTTTATCCTGTATTTTATTGATTTTTTCTTTTAAATCAAATATATTAGTATTTAACAATTTTATTTTATAAACATTAAATTTAATATCTTTATCAATATCATTTTCCAAACCATTTACTAAAACTTGTTGAGGAACAGATTCTCTAAATATTTTCCAAAAAGGAATTTTATTTTTTTTTGAATATAAATCATAAATTGCTGTTTCAAGACCATATAAAGCAGATGGATTATTAAATGATTGAGCATTTGCTAAAAGGAGTAAATCTTCAAGACTAAATTCTTCGTTTATTCCTTCTAATGCAAGATGAAAGCCTTCTAAACAATGACGAGAATCAGTTAAATTTTCATTTGAAAAGTTTGGCAATGGTGCAGTTTCGCCAAAACCAGAAATATTATCAGATTGAATTTCAATAATTATACCTTCACGAAATTCATATTTATTTATTGCCGTATTAAATACATTTTTAAATCTAATTCTATATGGTCTAAACTTTATTCCAGATACTATCAAATTATAATTCCAATTGCTAATAATATGGTATAAATAAATTGAAGACGAGCAGTATTTGTCAATACTAAATTCAAAGATTTACCAGATTTTTTCCAAATATCCATTATATTATGAATACAAATCGGTAAGCTAAACAATACTATGAATATTGCAAGCTTTGGGATAACATAGTTGAAAATCCAAAATGGTAATAAATAAGGAATAACTGAAAAGATTGAATATTGTATTTTAGAATTGGTTTTTCCGTAAATAACTGCTAAAGTTCTTTTACCAGTCTTTATATCAATATCTGCATCTCGTATATTATTGACAATTAAAATACAGTCTGCCATTAATCCCATTGTAGCTCCAAGAATAATTGCAATAGAGTCAAAAAAAGCCCCTCCCTGTAAATAATAAGTCCCTGGTACAGCTAAAATTCCAAAAAATATAAATACAAATAAATCACCTAATCCATTATAACCAAGTGGAAAAGGTCCTCCAGTATAGGCTATACCAGATATAATAGCTAAACTACCAATTAGGACAATAGGCCAGCCACCAACCCATGATAAATAATAGCCAATTAAAAGGGCGAAAGAAAATATTATTATCATAGCATTTTTTACTTGCTGAGGATGTAATAATCCTGCCTGTGTTACACGCTTTGGACCAAGTCTTTCTTCTGTATCGGTGCCTTTTTCAAAATCAAATACATCATTTGCAAGATTAGCTCCAATTTGTATTAATATGGCTGCAATAAATGTAAAAGTTGCAATAATAGGTTTAAATGTGCCAGATTGATACGCATAACATAATCCAATAATTATTGGAGCAATTGCAGCAGGTAGAGTTTTTAATCTAAAGGCTAAAAGCCAAATATGAATTGTATTTTTCAAATTTTAAATATTATTTTAATTATTGCTCTATAATTTAAGAATTGCCTTTAGATACATTATTATATTTTTCTGCATTAAACATGATAGAAGGCTCCCAATTTTTTATTCTTTTCTGAGCAATTACGGCGCTTTGCATATGCCATAAATATATCCAAGGTGCTTCATTTTTTAATAAATCATTTGCTTTCCTTGCAATTTTAATACGATTCTCATTTTTAGTTTCAATTTGAAGCTCTCTAATCATTTTATCCAAATCAGAGTTTTCATACCTTGTCCATCTTTTTTTACTAATTTCAGACTCAAAAAGTGGAGCGAGAAAATTTTCCGCATCTGGATAGTCTGCCCACCATGATCGATAATACATATCTGGAATTCCTTTTTTTACTGCATCAGAATACATATTCCAATCATTCCGAATAATTCTTACTGTAATTCCAATCTCATTTAATTGATGCTGAATAATTTCTGTTATTTGAAAAAGTTCTTTAGATTGACTTTGCCACAGTTCAACCTCAAATCCATCTTCATATCCAGATTCAGATAATAATTGCTTTGCCAGCTCTAAATTATACTCAAATTGTGGGTTTTCGTTTCTCTCTAGTAGTGATGGTGGAATAGGTCCTCCTGCTTTTTGACCTCTACCAGCAAATATTGTATCTAAAATTTTTTGAGTATTAATTGCATGATTCATAGCCTGTCGGACTCTCATATCGTTGAATGGAGGGCGAGAACAATTTAATCCAATATAATAAATATTTAGTTGATTAATTAATTGAATTTCTTCCTGCCAATCTTTATCCTTTTGCCATAATTCAAATTCTGCATTAGGAATTTCAATAATATCTAGATATCCCGTGATAAACTCAGCAACTCTTGGAAGTGCTTCGGGTAAAATACGAATTTTTAATTTATCTAATTTTGGTTTTTCATTAAAATAAAATTTATTTGCTAAAAATAAAAAATGGCCATCTCTAATCCACTCTTTTTGTATCCAAGGCCCAGTACCTACTAATTTTTCTCCGTCTACTAAAACAATAGAGGCGGATGGCATTGCTAAAAATCCTAAAAAGGGCGCAAATGGTTTTTTTAGATAAATTTTAAATATAGAATCATTTTCAACTTTAAATCCTTTAACATGATTACTCTTATTGATTTTATAATCTTCTGCTCCTACAACATTTTTAAAAAGCCATGATCTTCTTGAATTAATCTTAGGGCATAAAATTCTTTCAAAACTTGTTTTAATATGACTGGCTTTAAATAATTGACCTGATTGAAACTTTACCGAATCTCTCAAATGAAATGTATATTCTAAACCATCATCAGATATTGACCAATATTTAGCTAATGCAGGATTTAATTCTAATCCATGTCCATATTTAACAAGATTATCATACATTAATGTTATTAATTGTCCTGAACGAACATCAGTTGCATAAGCCGGATCTAAATTTTTAGGATCACCCAAAAGTACTAATGTAAGTTGATCTTCATCATATAAATTTGTACAACCAATAAAAAAAGAACCAACAAATATTAAAATTTGCTTAATGATTAAAATTTTTCTCCAGTCTGAATTTGCCATAATTGATTATAAAAACCATCTAATTTTAAGAGCTCTTTGTGCGTACCAGACTCTGAAATTCTTCCTTTATCTAAAACAATTATTTGACTTGCATTTCGTACAGTAGAAAGTCGATGTGCTATAATAATTGTAGTTCTATTTTTTGAAATTTCTTCTAATGCTTTTTGAATTAATTGTTCTGTTTCATTATCAACAGAAGAAGTTGCTTCATCGAAAACTAATATTGGTGGATCCTTATAAATTGCTCTAGCTATTGTAAGTCGTTGTTTTTGACCGACACTTAAACGTTGACCTCTCTCACCAATCTGAGTATCAAACCCATCTTTTAATTGAGAAATAAACTCAAATGCTTGACTAACTTTTGCTGCTTTTTCAATTTTAATCAAATCATTTGGTTGATTAGGATATGAAATATTTTCTTTAATACTACCATCAAATAAATGAATTTCTTGATTTACAAAACCAATATTTTCACGATTGCTCGAAAGCGAAATATCTTTTAATTTTTGATCTCCTATAAAAATATCACCCTTTTTCACATCATAAAGTCTTAATAAAAGTTTTATTAAAGTTGTTTTACCAGAACCAGTTTGACCTACAATTCCTACAGTTTGTCCATAAGGAATTTTTAAAGAAAAATTATTAAAAACTAATTTATCTTGAGAATATCCAAAGTCAATATTGTTGAAACTAATATCTGACCTTTTATTATTTATATTTTTAGGATTTTCATTTTCCTGTACTGACATATCTATTTTTAATAAAGATAAAATTCTACCTGTCGATGCCATTGATCTTTCAAATTGATCTACTATCTCACCCAAGGTTGTAAATGGCCACAAAAATCGTTGCGTCAAAAATACTAAAACACTAAAAGAGCCTACAGCTATTTGATTATTCATTGTCATAAATGAGCCTATAACTAAAGTTGCTAAAAATCCTGAAAGCACACCAACGCGTATAACTGGCACAAAAGCAGAACTTAATAAAATCGCTTTTTTATTTTTTTCCCTATAACTTTCACTGAATTCATCAATACGTAAATATTCACTTCCTTCTGAAGTAAAGCTTTTTATTGTTATTATTCCTGATAAATTATTAAAAATTGTCGAACTAATTTTTCCGGCTGCTTCTCTTACAGCTATATACTTTGGAGATAAATTTTTCTGAAAATAAAATGTAACTCCTAAAATTAAAGGAACAGGAAGAGTACTTATTAATGCAATAATTGGGGAAATATAAAAGAAAACTGCACCAATTGCTATAGTAGATACAGCTATCTGAATAATATCATTTGCTCCCGAATCTAAAAATCTCTCTAATTGGTTAACATCATCATTTAATATTGCTGTTAAATTACCTACTCTTTGTGTTTCATGCCATTCCAAGTCTAAATGCTGCACGTGATTATAGGCGTCTAGCCGAATATCATGCTCTACAGATTGAGCGATACCTCTCCACGCAATAGCATATAAATACTGAAATAAAGATTCAAATACCCAAATAAAAAATGTAAATGTTGCTAGAATTGCAACTTGACTTTCTGGACTTTTAAACCCTAATGAAGCTATAAAACTATCTTGTTGCTTTATAACTAAATCAACAGCAAAGCCAATCAGAATTTCTGGCATTATATCAAATAATTTATTCATCACAGAGCAAAATGCTGCCCAGGATATTTTTGCTCTCCAAGGGATTGTGTATTTTAAAAAATCTTTAAAAGTAAGGTATGAGTTTTGCATAAAAAGTTGTTAAAATTATCCAAAATAAAATTTTAAAAATTTACGAATAAGTCTTTGGTATTTTTTGGATTTGGTATACCACCAAATTTCGTCTCCTAAATTAATTCTATTTGTCATATAACTCTTTTGCAAACAAAATGCTTTGACTCCTTCTTCACCATGGACACGACCTATTCCACTTAAACCAACACCACCAAATGGTAAGTCTGCTATTCCATAATGTGACATCACATCGTTTATTGCTACTGATCCAGCACGAATTTTTGAGGCAATAAATTTTGCTTGTTTAGTATTTTTGGAAAATACGCTTGCACTTAGTCCATATCCTGTAGAGTTTGCCTTTTTAATCACATCACTTATATTTGTAAAACTTGAAATTGAAACAACAGGACCAAATGTTTCTTCCCGCATCAACTTACTTTCCTCTTGGGGATCGATAACAATAGTAGGAGGATAAATAAATCCTACACAATCCTCCCCAATACCTTGGATTATTTTAGCATTTAATCTAGCATCTTCTATTTGATTTTTTATCTTTTCTAATCCAGCCTTTACAGAAATTGAACCAAAGTTACAATCTTCACTACTCCCTGCAGAAATTGTTTTAATTTTATCTGTAATTTTTTCTACGAAAGAATCTTTTATATTATCCTGGACAAATATTCTTTCAACAGAAATACATGTTTGACCAGCATTACTCATTCCACCCCATATTGCCGCATTTATAGCTCTATTTATATCTGCATCACTACAAACAATCATTGGATCCTTACCACCTAATTCTAGTATTACAGGCTTTAAGTGTTTAGCACAATCTATTGCTATCATTTTTCCAATTTTTGTACTACCAGTAAAACAAATTATATCTGTATCGGGTGAATTTACAAGCATTTGACCAACATCACTGCCTCCATAAATTGTGTGAAAGATATTAATTTCACCAGTAGATTCATCCCAAACATTTTTTAATAATTCAGTTGTAAGTGGTGTTTGTTCAGATGGTTTTAGAATAACAATGTTACCCGCAGTTAATGCTTCAACTATTGGAGTAAGCGTTAATATTAGTGGATAATTCCATGGAGAAATTATACCTGCAATTCCCATTGGCTGTAATTCTGTCCATGCTTTTTTTGTTAATAGTGTGCCTACTCTTCTTTTATGTTTTCGAAATATAATAGGTAATAGTTTCTCTGCATGCTTCATATGTTCAACTGAAGTGTATACTTCTAACATACCTTCATATGGCTTTTTACCTGTTTCACTACATATGGTATGTATAAAATCGTCAAGTCTTTCTACAATTGCTTTCCTAAATTTTTGAAGAATAAGTTTTCTATATTTTGGTTTTGTAGAATTCCAATAGTCTTTATTTGACTTTGCTAATTCTACTTTATCTAAAAAATCTTTCTCCTTTGTTATTAATATATCTCTTAAAGCTCCACCTGTAGCGGGATTATAAACTTTTATTTTATCATGAGTTAAATTACAGCTCACTCTTCTCCTTTTTTAGAAATTAAATTTATCATTTATCCGGTAATATCACTAGATAAACTTGAATTAGATAAATCTAAAAATATAATTGAATCATATTGAATTATATTCAAGTATTTAAAATATAATTTTTTATTGTTTTTATATAGCTCATACTTATTTTATGACCTCCATTATAAAGTATTATTTCTACCTTTTTTGATTCCTTTTTTAACATTTCAAATATAGTTTTTGAACTCTCAACTGGTACGATTTCATCTGATATCCCATGGCCAATAAAGATTGGTGTCTTTCTCTGCTTCTCATGTAATATTGGTCTTCCTGATTTAAAATCTCTCAAAAAACCAGCAATTGGATAAACACCAGCAAATTGGAAAGGCATTTTTAAAACAAATTCATAGCATGTCGCAGCACCTTGAGAAAAACCTATCACATGCACATCGGTAGGGTCATATTTTTTCAAAACTTCATCATTAAAGAAATGATTAAGATATTGAATAGAATCCCTTACTTCATATCTTCCCTCTTCAATCTCTTTAGCCCAAGTATATTGATTTTCTTTCACCTTATAAGGAGCTTGTGGAATTATCCACTCGGCATTTTCTAATTTAAATAAATCAGCAATTAACCTAAAACTTTCTCTGTTTCCCTTCCATCCATGAATACCAACTATTGGTATTACATTTTTACTATTTATCACTTTGTAACCTAAATCTTATTCATTGAGAATTGTAAATCATAGGCGGTAATTTAAGGTATGTCTATACGAAAGATAATACTATTATTAATCACCTGTGTAGGATTAATGTTTTTAATCTCTGGATTCCGATCTTCAAATGATCGTTTTGCTAAACTATCAACTCTTGCTAAGCTCGTAAACATAGTTTACAGTAATTATGTTGAAGATGTAGATATGGATAGAATATTAGATGGTGCAATTATTGGTATGCTAGAAGAGCTAGATCCGCACTCAACCTTCATACCAAAAAAAGAATTTGAAGATGTTAAAGAGCAATTTGCGGGAGAATTTGAAGGAATTGGAATTGAGTTTGATATATTAGAAGGCTATATAACTATTATTTCACCAATTCCAGGGACTCCAAGCGATAGGGCTGGATTACAAAGTGGAGATAAAATTGTAAATATTAATGGTGAATCCGCATATAAAATTGAACAAAAAGATGTAGTAAAAAAATTAAGAGGTAAAAAGGGTTCATCCGTAGACTTAACAATTCGTAGAATCGGACAAAAAGAACTTATTAACGTAACCTTAGTCAGGGCAAAAATTCCAATAGTTAGTGTTCTTGCCTCGTTTATGATTGATGAATCTACAGGTTATATAAAAATTAATCGTTTTGCATCTACTACAGCTCAAGAAGTTGAACAAGCTATGGTTAAACTTGAAAATCAAGATATGGATCAAATTATACTCGACTTTAGAAATAATGGTGGCGGATTATTAGGCCAAGCTGTAAAAATTATTGATTTATTTGTGTCTGTAGAAGATACAATTGTGTTTACACAGGGTCGAATTTCTGGTTCTAATGAAGTACATATGTCTAAAACACAATTTGATGATCGAAAATACCCTGTTTTAGCATTAATAAATAGAGGATCTGCAAGCGCTAGTGAAATTGTAACTGGAGCACTGCAAGATCTTGATAGAGGGCTAATTGTTGGTGAAACAAGTTTTGGGAAAGGTTTGGTTCAACGACAGTATGAATTGCCAGATCAATCTGCTGCAAGAATTACAGTTGCACGATATTACACACCTTCTGGTAGATTAATTCAAAGAGAGTATGAAAATACTGAAGACTATTATCGTGACTTACATAATAAAAATAGAGAACTGACAGATTCAACAATTTCTAATAGACCCCTTTATTTTACTCGAAAAGGTAGAAAGGTTTACGGTGGTGGTGGTATAACGCCAGATATTTTTATCCAGGATACTATAAGTTATAACAGAAATACAATTGAACTTCTAACAAGCACTGAAAGATATTTATTTAATTATGCTTCAAAATTAAGAGATAAAATCTCAGTGAAATATAGAGATTACGATGACTTTGAAAGGTACTTCATTTTTGGAGAAAATGATCGTCAATTATTTTTCAACTGGTTGAAGGAGGCAGAGTTTAAATTTAAAGTTGAAAATTTAGAAAAAGACATAGATATAATTGAAAATAGACTTCTTGCTGAATTAGTGGGATCAATTTGGGGAAAAGAATATGCGTATCATAAGCGATTACAAGTAGATAAACAGGTATTAATAGCTTTAGACAATATCGAAAAGGCTAAACAAATCCTTCAGTAAATAATTATGCTTTGTCTGTAATCAATAATCTATTTAAAATTTATAGTTAAATAATAGTCTATATTTTTCCATTAGTATTTACAACAAGAAAGGATATTTATGCAAATAGCCACATATTATTTTAGCCAAGGCGGTGGTTTTATGGTGCCAATTTTATTTATTTTAATAATCGGTTTAATATTTGTTGGTGAAAGACTTTACTTTTTATTAAAAGGACTTGGATATGGATTTAGTTTTGCACAAGAAGTTGCAGAAACTGTAGATTCATCTGGTATTAAATCAGGCGTTGAAAAAAGTGTCCAAGGTGTTGGTCCAATCTCAAACCTTTGCCATGAAACAATTTCAAAGGCTGAATTTGGCGTAGAAGAAGCTGAAAAATCTATGGATAATACTTCTGCAATTGAAATGGCAGCTATGGAAAAAAATATGACATGGATTTCTTTATGTATCGCAACTGCACCTATGATTGGATTTCTGGGAACAGTTGTAGGTATGATTCAAGCTTTCGATGATATTAAAGCGGCAAATGATATTTCTCCGGCAGTTGTTGCAGGAGGTATTTCTGTTGCTCTCTTAACAACTGCATTTGGATTAATCGCAGCAGTTATTTTGCAATTATTCCAAAATCTATGTTTATATATTATTGATTTACAGATTGTTAATATGCAAAAAAGCTCTGTGATTGTTATGGATAGTATAAAAAGTCAGTTGCGAAACAAATAAAAAACGCCACTAAATAAATTTTATGATTAAAAAAGCAAGACCAGAAACAGAAGAGATAAACTCATCCTCGATGGCTGATATAGCATTCCTTTTATTAGTTTTTTTCTTGGTTACTACAACAATTTCAATGGATAAAGGTCTTAGTTTAGTTTTACCACCGGTAGGAGAAGAGCTTGAAGTCAATCGTAAAAATATTACAAATATTCTAATTAATGAATCAGGCAAGGTATTGTTTGATGAAAAACCCGCAAAAACTAGAGAAATTTCTCGATTAGTAACTGAAAAACTAAGACAAAATGATAAAATGATTTTTTCTGTTCAAACTCATTCAAGAACAAAATATAGTGATTATATATCTGTATTAGATCAATTAAAAATTGCCAAAGCTTCTCGTATTTCAATAGCAAATCCGGATCAATAAATGAAAGTTGTACGAAAAACATCAACCAAAAAAGGAATTTCAACTTCTTCGATGCCCGATATTATTTTTATGTTGCTGATTTTCTTCATGGTGACGACAGTCATGAGAGAATTTGAAGGACTCAAAGTTATTCTTCCGACAGCTAAAACTATTGAAAAACTTGAAAGTAAAAGACATACAGCATATATTTGGGCTTCTAAAGATGGTTTAGTCAATATTGATGATAGAATTATTCAAGGACAAGCATTAAGAAATATAATTTATCAAAAAGTGTCTTCAGATCCAAAACTAACTATTTCATTAAAATCTGATGAAGATGCTCAAATGAAAGTAATAACAGATATTCACACTGAAATGAGAAATGCTCAGGCATTAAAATTAAATTATTCTGCATTAACAAAGATAGACTAATTTATGAGAGTTGATCCTTTAATATATAATTATCCAGTTCGAGTTAGAGCTATTTCAATGGGGATAATTTTATTTATTTCAACCGTGTTTTATATTTCACCCAGATTAAAAGAAAATACAACAACTATTGAAAAGTTTATCCCTCAAGATATTGAATCTATAGTTGTACCACCTACAGAACAAATGCAAATTGAAAAACCTCCTGCGAGACCTTCTGTCCCAGTTGCATCTGAGGATGAATTTTTAGATGATGATATTACAATTGAAGAAACCGATTTAGACGACCTCGAAGATTGGGATGCTCCACCTCCGCCTCCTGACCAAGGTAGAAAAGTAAAATTTATACCATATGATAAAGCTCCAATACCAAAAAGTCCAATAAGACCAGAGTATCCAGAAATTGCTATGGAAGCTGGTATTGAAGGCACTGTGATTGTACAGGCTTTTATTAATAATAAAGGTATTGTTGAAGATACTATGATTTTAAAAGGAATACCTAACACTGGGCTAAATGAAGCAGCTTTAGAAGCAGTTAAACGCACACGCTGGAAACCTGCTCGACAAAGAGATAAAAAAGTTGGTGTTTGGATGTCTATTCCAATTAACTTTAAGCTTACAACAAACTAAAGTTTATAGTACATAATTAAAATATCTAAATAGTTTCTTTTTTTATGTATTTTAAATCGATTTTTGAATTACATCAAAATAATTTTTAATAAAGACCTTAAAATAGTCCAAGGAATAATCGCGTTCTGAATTTAGATACAATATTGAAGATAGATAACTATAATTTATTCTATGTCTAAAATAATTCTATTCATTTACCTATCATTCATCACAGCAGATATACCTGATGGATATTATGATTCAACTCAAGGACTAACCGGTATAAATTTGAAAATTAGTCTTCATGAAATCATTGACAATCATACTGTGCAAAGCTATAACTCAATACATGATCATTTTGAAACAACTGATCGAAAATTTAATAATACTGTTTGGGATATGTATTCTGATAGTCCAGATGAATCGCCAGAGTATGTATATAATTTTACATCATCTGATCAATGTGGAAATTATTCTGGTGAAGGTGATTGTTATAATCGTGAACATTCTTGGCCAAAAAGTTGGTTTAATAATGCAAGTCCTATGAATTCTGATTTATTTCACTTATATCCTACTGATGGTTACGTAAATAGCCATCGAGGGAATTATCCTTATGGAGATGTTGACTCGCCTTCATGGATTTCAACAAATGGAAGTAAAAAAGGTATTTCGTCTAATTTAGGATATAATGGAATAGTGTTTGAACCAATTGATGAATACAAAGGTGATTTTGCAAGAACCTATTTTTATATGTCTACTCGTTACTATAATGAAGATTCATCGTGGGACAATACGGATATGACTAATGGTGCGGAATTAAAAGAATGGGCATTAAACGCAATGATTAACTGGCATTTAAATGACCCTGTTAGTAATAAAGAAATAATACGAAACGATGAAATATATTTAATTCAAGGAAATCGAAATCCATTTATTGACATCCCGGCGTGGGTTGAATGTATATGGACTACAAATTGCAACTTAGATATTCAGGATTTTAGAAAAAAAAGTTCAATTAAAATAAATTCATATATGAAAAAGAATCATTATATTTTAGAATTAAATGCAAAAATAAAACATTTAATGAAAATTAATATTGTGAATATTCAAGGGAAAAAGGTTAAAACTATTTTTTCTGGAACTAATCAAATTGGTTTAAATCAATTTCAATTTAATCCTCAAAATATTGCTAATGGTATATACTTTTTTCAAGTAAAATATTCTAATATCACTCTTTCTGAGAAAATCATAATTATCAAATAAGTTTTTCAACTTCAGACTTAAACTATAAAATCAAAATGTATATTAACTTTTTTGGGGGTGATTTCATCAGAAAAATTATAATTTGCTTTCATAACTAAAATATTTTGGATCTTAAATTCTAAAACTTATTGTTAAGCTAATGCGCTATATATATCTTATTAAGTAAATCCCTTAAGAAGAATTATTTTTAATTACATCAACTGTAAAAAAGTTTCAATATCCTTCTTAATATTTACCGCTTTCCAATCTAAGCCATCCCAGGCCTGAATTAATTTTAAATCTGGTGAAATTAATAAAGATCTCATAGAGTGTCCAATATTGTTTTCTTCTACACCCCAAAAAGCGAATTGGCTATAATGGCCAAACGTAATCATATCTGATGCATGACCAAAGCTTGACCATACATTCCAATTTGAAAATGGTTCAACAATACTACCGTAATGCTTAATCAGGGTGGAAGGATTATCATAAATATAATCAAAACTAATTGTAATAAATTCTAAATTCTCATTGGACTCTAGTTCATTCGCTAGATAACGATATTTCATCATTAAAGCTGGACACATATTTGGCATTGGACATCTACTAAAAACAAATGAAATAAATCTATATTTCCCATCATTTTTTGAAAGTGATACTTCATTACTATCTAAATCTAAAAATGTCGCATCAGAAATAAATTCACCAACTTTTATTGGAGAATCTTCATCTTTCCAGAAATCATCAATCGATTCTGGTATATTTACTTTTCCCCTATAATCAAGTGAGCGAATAAATCCATTATTTCCATTAATGACAATATCAAAACTAATACTATCACCTCGTTGCCAGTTTTCCATCTTTACAGATTGATCTACTTTCAATGTCATAGTCATTGCCATCATAAATCCCGGTATCTCATCATGATGAACTATCATCTCTCGTTTTTCAGTTATTAATTCATATATTACACCTACAGCAGGATATATCTTTTCATTTTTTCCACAATTCAAAATTAAAATTAAAATTAAAAATTTAATTATTTTCATTAATTTCCTCGTTAATACTAGTACAAAAATTACAGGATAATTATTTTATACTACACGAGTTTTGATATTTAATTTTTATTAATAAATTACTTTCTTCTGTGAAAAATAATGCCAACTATAATAATTTTGAGGATGATTAAAAACTATATTATCATCATTTTAATTCTTTTATTAACTGGATGTAGTGTATTTACTGCGCATGGAAGAGCATTTAAAAAAGCAGAGGATGCAAACCAAAAAGGTGATTACTATCAAGCTGTTTTAGAATGCGTCAAATCCATCAAAGCAAAACCAGATTTTGATAAACCCCTATTACTGATGAATGATATATTTCCTAACGCTATCAATTCATATAATCAAAGAATTAATAGACTTCTGAATAAGGAAAGAAAAAATTGGGACAGTATTATCAAGTCCTATAAAGAAATTATTTATTTAATAAATATTGTTAAAGATTTAAATACTAATAAAAAACAAATCTGGCTAAATTCATCCAATTTAAAAGATTATCAGTTTGAACTTGATGAAATAAAACTTAAAGCTGCTGAATTTTACTATTCTAAAGCAAATAAACTAATGAAAGAAAATAGACAGGATTCATTTAAAAAAGCCGCTGAATCATTTAAAAAAATTCAAATATATGTACCAAACTATAAAAATTCTGATGAAATGTACAATTTATCCAGAGAAAAAGCTATTAAACGAATAGCAATAATGTCATTTAATAACAAATCAGGTACTAATGAATTTGGCTCTATTGGTGAAGAAATAAGTGATGCTATAATTTCTAAAATGTTAAAAGATAATAATCTTATGGAATTTATAGAAATTGTTAGTAGAGACCAAATTGATCAAATAATTAATGAACAGAAATTATCTCAATCTGGTATTATTGAAAATAATCAAAATATTGATATAGGTAGAATCTTAGGTGTACAAGAAATGATAACCGGAAAAGTATCTCGCGTTCAAGTATCACCCGTAAATGAAATTAAAGAAAATAAAAATTATACAAAACGAGTTATCATTGATTATGAATATTATACTGATAAAAATGGAAAGGAGAAAAAAAGAGCAATCAAAGGTGATGTAACTGCAAAAGCAAAAATTTATAAAATTTCACGCACAGCAAATATGTCTATTTCGGTTACATTACTTGATATTGAAACAGCAAAAATTTTATATAGCAATTCGTTAAATGAAGAATATAAGTTTGAATATGAATGGGCTTCATATTCAGGAGATAAAAGAGCACTAACCAATAAGGTAAAAAAACTAATAAGAAAAAGTGCAGAAACTGCTCCATCAAAAGGAACAATGATTAGCGAATTGTCTAAAAAGATTTCTAATAAAATGAAAAAAGAATTAAAGATTAAATTAAATTAAATCATTTGACTACATCTATTATAATAATTTTAATAATAAGTTTAATTTTAGTTGTATTTAGTTTAAAACTTATCCCATATAATCCTAATTCAAACTTTAAAACTAATAAAAGAGAAGTTCATCAAAATAGAAATAAACTACAAGAGAAAAATACAAAAAAAAATAAACTCTTAAAATAGAACTTATAAAAAATTAAATGTATAAAAAAAGGACAATTTGAATTGTCCTTTTTTTTAAAGTTAAGGTTTGAGTAACCCTAAGTTTTTTGACTGGAAGTCCTTTGAGAATTGCCTCAAAAGATTAATTATTACCTCCAGAGGTAACTTCCCGACTTCGTATGTCGCTTATCAATTAACTACCTCCTTTCTTTTAATTTTTTAAATAATAACTACTAATATATTACAAAAATTTCATTTAAAATGTCAATATAATTTAGTTTTGACTAAATCACCATTTTCATAATACTCATCTTTTATTTTTTTACCATCGAAATTAAAATATTCCCATATACCAATTCTTTTTTTACCTCCGTACTGGCCATTCTTCTTTATCTCCCCATTTTCATGGTACCAAAACCATTTCCCAACTTTTTTATCATCCTTATATTCCCTAATTTCACTTTTTTTACCATTTGAATAGTATCCAAGCCATGTTCCATCTTCCATGCCATTTATATAGAATCCATTTAGTTTTAATTGACCATTTTCGTGGTATTCTTTTAGCTCTCCATTTCGTTCTCCACTGATAAAATTACCTTCCATCTTAATAGCTCCATTGTTATAAAAATCTTGCCAAAAACCAACCCTTAAACCTTTATCATATTTTCCTATTGCAGATACCTGCCCATTTGGATGATACTCTTCCCATTTGCCATGTTTTTCTCCAGCCTTAAATCCACTTTTACATGATATAAATAAAAATGCTATCAGTATTGATAAAATTGACTTCATAAAAGTACTCCTATTTTAGATATAAATTAATTATCTTTGAAAAACACCTTATTTGTAAAATTACGGTAATTTGTATGAATATATTAAACATCATCAAAAAATTATTTTTTTATGCTCTCATACCCTTTGGTATTTTAATAAATAAAATTTTAAAACCAAAAACACTGATTATTTTAGGAATGCATCGCAGTGGTACATCCTGTATTACTCGAATATTGAATCAAAATGGTCTCTATCTCGGTTCTGAAATTATTAAGCCTGACAAAGGCAATCCTCAGGGTTATTGGGAAAACCTATCTGTATATTCAATAAATGAACGTATATTAAAATTATCTGGAGGTAGCTGGGATAATCCTCCATCTACTTTATTAGAAAATTTTTATATAAAGATAGAAATTTTAAGATTTCTATATATTAGGAACTGGAAGAGATCTGACCTCATAATTAAAGACCCTCGCATGGTTATTACTTGGGATATATGGAAAAAATATTTAAGGAATTATTATATTTTAGCAATTTTTAGAAATCCTAATTCTGTAGCAAATTCATTAAGACGTAGAGATGGAATGAATAATGAAATAGGGTTAAGTCTATGGGAAACTTATAATAAAAAAATTATAAAAATTTCAAATAATGAAAGTATTGATTTTTTAAACTTTGATGATGAAAATTCATTTGAAAATAAAATAAAAAAGATTATAAACAAATTAGAGCTTCAATTTAATCCAGTCTCATTAAATTTTTATAACTCATCATTAAAAAGTTCAAACATTAAAGGTCAAGTCAAAAATAATAATCTGTATAATAAATTTTTAAATATATGTAGTTGAAAAAGAAATAGGTTTTTATTATTACTATAATTTATAAAATTATGAGTGTGTAAATTTTATAAACTAAAAGATATACTATAATTATTTTTCAATTTAATTATATATTTTTATTTGAAAGCTAACCATCATTCTCATATCTATTAGTATAAAACTAGAAGATAATTGTAGATATTAACTTGTCATTAATAATTTCCAATAATTTGAAAAATTACACTCATTCCTATTAAAATTGATTCCTCTTCAATATTATAATATGAGCAATTTAGTCAGTATAATAATGGCCAAACAAAATCATCATTTCGTTCACACCTAAAAGACCAAATGTAATATCATGATTAGTTTCATTTGTATAAGTTACTTCTAATTTTAAACCCATTCCATATTGTAATACTAGTGGTGGATTGAGCTCTAATATTGGTGGATGTTCCCAATCTAAAGCAGTATAAATAGTCTGATTATCATTTAATCCGCCAATTAATTTAACATCAAATTTATCCATACGCTCATGAGCATGTGAAAAAAGTTGAAAAATATAGATTTCATCAATATTGCTAACGCCACCATTTTCTAGAAAGCCAGTAGTAAATTGTTCTGGAAACATAAAGTTTCTAGTAATTGTTGTTGTTTGATTTGCCGGTAAATTAAAATCCCTATTATTTAGCATAAAAATGTCTGCGACATGTTGAACTTCTTCAGGATTAACAAAATAAATATTTCCATAAATTTCTCCTGAAGGAGAATTTCCTGAATAATTTAAAAAATGTGAGTTAATATCTACACCAAAGTTTGGAGGAACTTTTAAGGCAACACCTGGAGGAAAATGATAATTCATATATGGCCATTGCGTGCCAGCAAAAAATGTCTGCAAACCCATATAACATATTGATTGAATATCATAAACTCCATTTTCATCATGTAAATCCCTTAATTCATAATCTGGTGGTGGAAATACATCCGCAAGAAATTCACATTCTGAAGGAAAATCATCTGTCGTAATATTTTCAGGATAAGTATAAAGAATCATATGGTGTGATCCTGGGCTTAATAAAATTTCATACTGATTAATATATAAATAATCTTCATTACCTATAGGTTGATAAGAAAAAACTTCTCTTTCATAGCCATCCCAAATATCAAATGGACCTAAATGAAATTGAACTCCATTTTCTGGTAACTCTAACGGATTAAATGGAGGAGCCTCCCAAACTGTTTCATCAATTAAAAGAGATTCATCTGCGACAATACCAGTTTCTGGAGCGCCGGAGTGAATCCATTCCTGAATATATGCTAACTCTCCATTAGTTAAATATGGTCCTCCTAATGGCATAATTTCACCGTAATGTGGGTGGTCATCATAAAAATGATCCCTATTAGGTAAGTTTATTTTCTCCCACAGATAACTCTGAATCTCGGCTGGTTGGCCTCCTACAGAGCTTAATAAAACTAATCCGTCAGCCCATGCCGATTCATTTTGTGGTATTCTATTAATCAATTGATTATAAGCAACATCAGAAGTTAAAATTAATTCAGTTTGTTCCGCAAAAAATGTCCCAGATTCATGGCATGCAGCCGCACAATTTGGCTCAATAATATCTTCAGAAATAATTTCCCATGTATCTCTTGAATCTAATCCATTTAAGATTATATTTACTAAAGAAACAATATCTACAACATTTAAAAAGCCATCTTCATTATAGTCTCCGATATAAATTTGATTATAAGTTAATTCATTATTACCTATTATATAACTTATGATTATTACTATATCAACAATATTTAAACTTCCGTCAAAATTCACATCTCCAAAATGATTTTCAACTTGACATATAGTGAAACACTCTTCATAGCTATTAAAAATATATTCAGTGTAATCATCTCCCCAATTAGTTACTGAACTGCATCCTGAAATAAAAATACAATCTTCTCCACTCCAAGTCCAGCCTAAAGCCATCTCACAATCCCCATAGTCTTCTGAAGTAGTACTTGGACAATTAGTTAGTGAGAACCCATATACAAAGAATGTAATTATAAATATTTTATTATAAAAATTAATATTCATCGATTGATTTTTAAAAAAATTCAATAAAAAACTTACAATAATAATCTAATTTAAATCAATGAACATCAAATATTTTATATATGAAGCTTCAGTAATAAATTAAATAATATAAAAATAAAATTCTATATTCCGAAAAAATAGTAATTTTAAGTATGTTACAACAATCCAAAATTGTACTCAAAGGTATGATGCAGCAAGAACTTCAAGGCTGGTGTAAGTCTGTAGGAGAAACTTCTTTTAGAGGAATTCAACTTTTTGAATGGATGTATAAGAAAGGTGTGTCAGACCCCAATTTAATGTTAAATATCAGTCATAAATTTAGAGGATTCCTAAAAGAAAACTCCATATTATCTACTTTAAAATTAGAATTAAAAACTGAATCTCAATTAGAGCAAACAACTAAATACTTATTTAAATTGGCAGACAACCAATTTATTGAAACTGTCAGTATGGTTATGGAAAATCGACATACAGTATGTATTTCTTCTCAAATAGGATGTAGTATAGATTGTGATTTTTGTGCTACTGGAAAAATGGGATTCAATCGAAATTTGTCAGTTGGTGAAATAGTTGATCAATTAATATATGTGCGAAATAATATCGCTAATCCTATTACAAATATTGTTTATATGGGAATGGGAGAGCCATTTTTAAATTATGAACGTGTAATAAAATCTGCTGAGATTTTTCATAATCCTTTAGGATTTAATTTAGGACGACATCGTATTACAATTTCAACGGCGGGAATACTACCAAAAATTAAGCAGTTTATCAATGAGGAACAAAAGTTCAAACTTGCTATTTCTCTTAATGCATCAAATAACATTACAAGAGATAAAATTATGCCAATTAATAAAAAATGGAATATTCAAAAAATTATTAAAGAAGTAAAACAGTTTTCATTACTTAACCGAAGACGCATTATGTTTGAATATGTATTAATGAAAGAAATTAATGATTCACCGGAAAATGCAATAGAACTTGCGGAACTTTTATCTGGTATAAATTGTAAATTAAATATTATTCCTTATAACGAATCTGTTGGAATTTATAAACGCCCAGATGAAAAATCTTTAAATAGATTTCTAAAAATATTACATGAGAGACAAAATGGATATCGAATTTTAGTACGCTGGAGCAAAGGACAGGATATCGCAGCCGGTTGTGGACAATTAGTTTATAAAGAAAAAATTGCAAATTGAATTTAAAAAATGCACAAAATTTTATTGAGAGATATATAACTGTAAAACCTAAAGTTGCTGTTATCTTAGGCTCTGGTCTAGGAGATTTTATTGATATCATTAATGAAAAAATTGAATTAAATTTTTCAGAAATTCCAGGATATATTCTGCCAACCATTAAAGGACATGATGGTAAAATCATAATTGGAAAATTAAATGGTAATTCTATTATTTGCTCACAAGGTAGATTCCATTTTTATGAAGGATTAAGTTTAGATGAAGTTACATTTCCAATCCAATTATTTAAAAACCTGGGATGCGAAAACCTAATTATAACAAATTCATCTGGTTGTTTACAAAAACATTGGAAAATTGGTGGTTTTATGAATATTTCATCCTTATTAGACTTTACTTTTAGGAATTCAAATAAACCTGTGAAAACGGTGTTAAATTCAATATTAAATTTTAATAAACTCAAAAATTTATTAAATGATGATGATATCCACTTATATGATGGCTGTTATACTTGGACTTTAGGACCAAGCTATGAAACACCTGCTGAGATTAACGAAATTAATAATCTTAAGGGCAATGTTGTTGGGATGTCAACATATCCTGAAATAAAAAAAGCTATAGAATTAAATTTCAATATTATGGCTATAGCTTGTTTAACAAACTATGCAGCAGGAATCTCAGAGCAACCACTAACTCATGAAGAAGTTGTTTCTACTGCTGAAAATGCAAACCAAAACTTTTGTAAATTAATTAAAATAATTATAAATAATATTTAATAGGATAATAAATGTTTAATCAACAAAATATTTTTAAAAACCAAACAATTCCAAGTAGAACAGAAGCAAGTATATTTATGAATAAAGTATTTGGCTGGATGTCTGCAGGACTTCTTGTTACAGCACTTACTGCAAATTGGACTGTTAACAATATTGGAACAATTCCAGGCTCATGGTATTTTTTATTATTTTTTGGTCAATTATTTTTAGTCTATAAATTATCCAGAAATATAATGTCCATGTCTATTAATACTGCAACGGGATTATTTATACTTTATTCTGCATTAACTGGAGTTTCAATCTCAGGTATTGCATTTGTGTATACATCGGCCTCACTTACCTCTACATTTTTAAGTACATCTATAATTTTTGGTTTAATGGCATTTTATGGGATGACTACAAAAACTAATCTTAACTCAATGGGACGATTTTTAATTATGGGGTTATTTGGTATTATAATTTCTTCAATAATTAATATTTTTATAGGAAGTAGTATTTTTCAACTAGCAATTTCTGCAATTGGGGTTTTAATTTTTACAGGTTTAACAGCATACGATACACAAAAAATATTACAACTGTATCAAGGAGGAGATGCATATTCTGAATCTGGGCAGAAAAAAGCTGTATTTGGTGCATTAACATTATATTTGGATTTTATTAATTTATTTATCTTTTTACTTCAATTTATGGGTATAAAAGACGAATAATTTTTTATAAATAATTGTTATCTCTAATTCAAAAATTAAATTTAATTTTAAGAAAGTATTTATTACATTTATGTTAAAAAATAAACAAAATTTAGCGAAAAATATAGTTTTAACGTTTGGTTTTATTTTTTTTATTTACACACTATATTTAGATAGATTTGAATCTTCACTTATAATTGCTTTTTCAATATTAATATGCTGGATGGCTATAAGTCTAATTTGGGATAATAATAGAGACTATAAACAAATTGGTAACACCTTAATTGGCGCAGGATTAATAATCTCGTTTTTAATATTTCTCAATTTTGGATTAGAGCAAACAGCAATTCCTATTGGTGGTTTTATTTTTAATAGTGATGGTATTTTTAAAGCGGTATCACTTTTATTTTTATTTATTATTTCAGGATTTCTATTTAGATATTTAAATGAATTAGTTCCAGATAATCCAAAATTATCAGAAGAAAAAATTCAACAAGAAAAATCTAAGCCCTTTGAAAGTGACGACTGGGAATTTTTATCTGAAGATGAAGTTTTGTCTGGGGATTATGAAGTAATAAAAGATTAGCTAAATTCTTGGTATAAAAGTCCCCACCTTAAACCTCTATCGCTAACAAATATTTTATCTAATTTATATTTATTCATAATTTTTTTACAAATAATAGTACCAGCAAGAATTACTTCTGCTCTTTTAGAGTCTAATCCTTTAATTTTTCTTTTTTGCTTTAGATTTAAATTTTGGAATTTAATTTTAATATCTTCTACTTCTTTATCTGAGATACAGGATTTATGTATAATATTGGGATTATAATCACTCATATTTAGATTTATTGAAGATAAGGTAGTAACTGTTCCAGCAATTCCTATTCCTTCTTCTACCTTAAAATTTGGAAGTTTTGCTATAATTGTATCTAAGTAATTTTCAAATTTTTTAATTTCATTCATATTGGGTGGATCTGATTTCAAGAAGCTTTCAGTACATCTTACTGCACCTATTTTAAAACTTTCACTTATTTTTATCACATTATTTTGTAAAATTATAACTTCTGTACTTCCTCCACCTATATCAAAAATTAAAGTATTTTTATTTTTTAAATTAAATTCTCTTCTAGTTGCATTTGTAACAATTTCTGCTTCTTTTATTCCACTAATTACTTGGACTCTTATATTAAATTCAATCTGTAAAATTTGAATTATTTTATTTTTGTTTTGTGCATCTCTCAATGCACTTGTAGCAATACAAGTTATAATATGTACATTAAATTTTTCTAAAATTTCTTTAACTTTCCTAAAACCGGAAATACACCTTAAAATTGCACTATTACTTATATTACCAGTTTCTGCTAATCCTTCTCCTAAGCGAATAATCTGATAATTTTCATTTAAAATTTTAATTTTATTATCGATTTTTTCTGCAATCGTAGTAATTAGAGAGTTAGTCCCTAAATCAATTATTGCTACTTTTTTATTCATCAAAAAGGTGTTTTTTTAGTTTTTTACTATTTTCAAGATTATCAAAGTATTTTTGAAGTATAGAATCTCTGACTTTTATATCATTTTCTAAAAATAGTAATTCTATTTTTTCATTAATCAGCTTGATAAATTCATCTGGAGAATTGCAAATTGAACATAGTTTTTTTAACTGCGGTGTAGGTGAAATCATTTTGTTATTAACAATACAGTGTCTACCCAAATATAGACTATTTATTAATTTTAACTTTACTCCTGTTGCTTGAAATGTTGGTAAAACATTAATATGCGCATCCATTATTAGTTTTTGCATAAAACCTAAATTAGGATTATCAATTAATTCAATATTTGAATTTGTAATATATGGTTTAAGGTTTTTTAAAGCATTTTTTCCTGCTATTTTGATTGGAAACTGTAAATTATTAAATACTTTATAAATTAAAAATAATGCCGCATTTAAATTTTCACTAACATCAAAATTTCCGTGATATAAAATGTATTCTCCCTTGCCAAGTCTTGACAGTACTTTAGACTGCCCATGAAATACATTTAATATTTCAACATTTGGGTGATATTTTTTATAAAATTTTTGATCTTTTTCAGAAATTGCAAAAATAGTCTCAAATTGACTCACTTTCTTTTCAAAGCTTTTGTATCTAAATGAATCTAGTTTCAATCCAATTTTACGAATCCAATTTTTTTCATTATATGAAAGATATTTCATATATTTTGATTCAATGTTATGAAGCCTTAAATATTTTTTTCTGTTTTTTAATTTATTACTTTTCGAAATTAATGTACTTTGAAGACCATCAAAAAGTATTGGATGTTTATTTGTCGATAAATTATTTATTAATTCTTTTGAGTCTCTTGATGATACTACATATGGTATCAAAATATTTAAATTAGATTTAATAATTGACTTTCTAGGGTAATAATAAACCTTATTGCAAATAGATTCCAATTCAGGGCTAGGATTCCTTTTTGAGTAAAAATAGTGGAGATTAATTTTACAACCTATTATAGATAAATATTTTAATTTATAATATATATCAATAGCTCCACCATAATCGGGAGGAAAGGGATTATCTAGACTAATTATATTTAATTTCATAATTTTTATCAAAAATTTTTATAAATTTAGATTCTTGAGATTCCCATGTTAGATTATCCTTAACAGTATTAATTAATCTATTTGAATCATCCCACATTAGTAATTTTTGCACAGCATTTATATGCTCTCTTACACTACTAGATGGTACTGCAATTCCAAGTTTAAATTTTTTAATATAAATTTTCATTTCTATAAAATCACTTCCAATTGTTGGAATTCCAGCTAATCCATATTCAAATAATTTATTAGGAAGTGCTTGTTTATAACTTTCACTTAATGGTTGAATTAAAGAAAATCCTATATCTGCCTGTTTGGTCAAGCTAAGCAGCTCTGTATATGGAATTTTTCCAGTAAAAAAGACACGATTAGTTATTTTCAGTTTTTGAACAAGATTAATTATTTCACTTTTATATTCACCATCACCAACTATACAAGCTACACAGTCTTTAAAATATGTTAATAAATTGATCATTTCTTCTATTCCTCTACCCTCTTGGACTACACCTTGGTATATAAATATTTTATTATTCTCTGTAATTTTAAATTTATCACGCAAGTTTATTTTACACTTATTAGTTTGTATCGCAGGAAAATTGAAGATTATTTCGATATCTTTATATCCATATTGAGAAATTAAAAAATCCTTGTCCTTTTCAGCTGTAACTAAAACTTTATCCATCTTCTTATAGTATTTTTTTTCATATAAAAACCAAAAAAATTGTTTTATTGGTTTTCCTACAAGCGATGCTAGCTTTGAATAAATCTCTCTAGAATCAAATATTTTTATACAATGTTTATTTTGATATGAACAAACAGCTAATGAAAACAGGTCTGCTGAAATAAAGATATCAGGCTTTTCATATCTAGCTATTTTTTGCACATTGAAATGATATTTCCAATATCTTGTAATTCCAGTTTTAGTTTTTGTATCAATATGTATAATTTTAAATCGATCATGCTCTAAAATATTATTTTCACCATCAAGCTCATCAACAATAATTACTTTGTAGCCATAATTAAACAATGTATTGCTAATATTTATACATCTAGCATCATATTTAACATTTCCAAGAAAAGCAATAATTACTTTTTTACCCAAGCGGTTTACCTCGTATAATTCGAACAAATCTTACTAAAAGTATAAAAAGTAAATTTGGAAGAACTGAAATCAACATGTAAAAAATATTTTTAATACTCTTTGGGTAAATTTTAAAAGCCAGCCTATAAATACCTTTAGCTTCATCTAATAATTTACCTTTTTCATAAACCCTTGCCACCATTCTATAATGGTTACTTATACCATTTTGACCAATATATTTTAAAAAAGTATTTTCATGCTTTTTTAAAATATATTGAAGACCCAAAGCTTCTTTTTTATAGTTTGCTGATTGACTATATTTTGAAAAATTCCATATAAAATCCGGACTTTGAACATAACCAATAATTAATTTAAAATTAGATAAATTAATAAAAAAATCCCAATCTTCGGATGGAGTTGCTCTTTTATCAAATAAAAAATTTACATCTTCAAGAAGCTCTCTTTTAATCATACAACTTTGAAAAAACGGTCCTGGACTTCTACATATATTTTCTTTAAAATTAAATGTAAAATTCTTCATTTTATTAATTTTACTACTATTTTTAATTCGATTATTTACAAAGTAATCTGAAATTACTATATTAATATTATCATTCTCCGAAAATTTATTAATTTTATTTTCAATACATTTTGATTTAAAAGTATCATCTTGGTCTAAAAATGCAATATAATTACCTTTTGATTTTACAATACCTAGCTTTCTTGCTTCAGTTACACCGCTATTTTTTTTTGTTTTATATAAATGAATTCGATTATCATTAATACTTTCGACTGCTTGCTTTATATTTTGCTCAGAACAATCATCTACAACAACTATCTCTAGGCAAGAATAACTTTGGTTGGTGATTGACAGAATTGCATTTTTAAGTTCTGAAGCTTGATTAAACGATGGGATTATTACTGATACAAGTTTATCCAATTTACTTTAATATTTTTTGCTTTAATTCAGAAATTGAAAGAATATTATTAAGAACGAAGAATGATAAAATTAAATAGATAGTTGAAAATACGAGTTTAATTAATGTTGTACTATACAAGCTTAATCCGTATAAAGTACATGATAAAATTAAAAACAATATAAGCTGGATATATTTCACTGGTATATTCATCCATGTTTTATTTTTAAAATAAAGAAATAACCCCATTATAAAATAAGCAAATAATGTTGAAAATGCAGCCCCATATAGTCCATAGACAGGTATTAATATAATATTTAAACAAATATTTATAACTGCTGCGGTTCCTCTGAAAACTGGAGACCAATTTTGCTTATTATTAAGAATTATTGATGGCATAAGTAATATATACCAAGTATAAAATAGATAACTTATAAAGATTATAGGAATTAAATTCAGTGACTGATAATATTTATCATTAATTATTTCAAAATTCTTTATTAAAGGAATCCAGATTGACAATAATGTTAATAATAGTATAAATCCAAATAATACCACACTTCCAATTTCTCCAAAAAGCCTCCGAGAATTTTCATCATTTTGTCTTTTTACATAGAATGGTTGCCATGCCAAATTAATTCCAGATATTAGAATCAAGGGAATTGAACCAATTTTATACGCAATACTATAAAATCCAACCTGAGATTCCCCTAGAAACCACAAAATAAAATATCTATCAGACAATTCAGTAATAAGAAAAAGTATTCCTGCTGGCAAAAATGGAAATCCAAATTTCACCAGCGATTTAATTATATTTATAGAAAATTCGCCTTTTAACCTTGGGGTATAAACTAAAATAAATATTATGATTGCCTGAATAAAAGAAGCAAAGAAGATACCATGAAAAACACCCAAAACTTCGTACCCACTTTTTATTACATAATAATATACACTAATTAAGGTAAGAAGGATATTTCCTAGTGATATTAATATATATAAATATGGACTAGAATTTAATCTTAATAACACCATACCCCTTTGTGAAATCGAATCACATACTAAAACTGAACCAAGTATATAAATCCAATAATTTTTAGTATTCCCAAATATTAATTGTGCTATTGGTTCTGAAAATACTAGAAAAACTATATAGAACACTGTTAAATATGCTATCTGATAAATAAGTAATGATTTAACTACATCATTTTGATTCCACTTAGAGCTTCCAACAAATTTAAATAAAGCAGCATCTAATCCATGATTTGTCAAAATATTTAAAAAAGCAATGCTAGAGTAAAATAAATAAATCTGCCCTGTTTGCTCTGGTGAAAAAAAATGAGTAAAAAATGGAACTAGTAAAAAAGAAGCCAATCTCGTAAGTACTTGACCTGTACTATATAAAATAGATTCTTTTATGAAAGATTTCAATTAATAAATTTTCTATAAGCTCTTCTTAAGAGTCCTGTAGCACCAAATTGCTCTTTAAATTGAATCAGAGACTTATGTGGTGTCAATGGATTTTCATTTAATGGTAGTTGTGAAACTCCAAAGTCTAACCACTTAAAATGATTTTCTTCGGCCCATTTTATAGTTTCACAAATTAAATGGATTGCAGGTTTTTTATTAGCAAAATTATAATCAATCATGTTGTAAAAAATGATTACCACATTATCATTTGCAACAAAATTTAATGTCCCTCCAATTGGTTTGTTTTTAAAATATAAAATCAGTAGTTTCAATTTTTCAGGAAATTGATTAGATAGTTTTTTTAACTCTTCTAGAGAATGAGTAGGTTTCGCGCCATGTTTTAACTTGTTTTTTACAAGTATTGGATAAAATATATCAAAATCATTTACCCATTGTAATTTAAAATCTTCTTCTAACTTTTTTTTTAAATATCTTTTTTTACGTTTATGTATTTGTGATAGAGGCCTATCCTGTAAATTAATTACTGAGGATATGTATATTTCTTCTGTTGAAAAATTATTCCACTTTAAGGCATATTCAATAGTTTCATTATATCTATATCCATAAATTGATGGTGGCTGAACTAAGAATACCTCTTGAATATTAGTACTTTGTAAATATCCTTCAAATTTATTTAATACTTCTTCTACTAATTCAAATGAGTATTTAATAAAAACAAACCCACCATAACTAGCTCCAGGATGTGAATAAAGAGTTAATACTTTATTTTGAATTTCTGCACCACTAAAAATACAAATCAATTTTTTATTTTTATAAAATAAAAGTGAATGATCAAAAAATTCTCGCCCTATATGATAGGTTAAGAATTCTCGCCTATGAAATAGAGTCCCGTTGTCAGAATTTTCTACAAACTGATTCCATTCCTCTTTTAATGATTTATCATATTTTGTTACTATAATACTCATTTAAACTTTGGTTTACCTATTAGTAAATTAACCTTTTTACGAATTGATAATAAATGATAATGTTTCATCTGTTTTTTAACTCTCAAAAATTAAAGGAATTTTTAATTGAGCACTATTCAAAATATTAATGCAAGACAAATTTTAGATTCTCGCGGGAATCCAACTATTGAAGTTGATATAACTTTATCTTCAGGTACTGTTGGTCGAGCAGCTGTTCCTAGCGGCGCTTCTACAGGTAAATATGAGGCACACGAACTAAGGGATGGAGGGAGTAAATATTTAGGTAAAGGAGTTTTGAATGCTATTTGGAATATTAAAAATAAAATAGTTCCTGAGGTTGTTGGGATGAATGCCTCTGACCAAAATAAAATTGATAAAATAATGTTTGAAATTGATGGGACTGAAAATAAATCAAATATAGGAGCTAATGCTATTTTAGGAGTGTCTCTAGCAAGTGCTCATGCTATGGCTAATCACAACAAACAAAGCCTATTCGAATATTTAAATATTTTATATGGTGGTAGTTTTTTAATGCCTGTCCCGATGATGAACATAATAAATGGAGGGCAACATGCTGATAACAAAGTAGATATACAAGAATTTATGATTTTCCCTTTCGGGGCTGAATCTTTCTCTCACAGCCTAAGAATGGGTGCCGAAATATTTCATAATTTAAAGTCTGTGTTAAAATCGAAAGGTTTGAATACCGCCGTTGGTGATGAAGGAGGTTTTGCTCCAGACTTAAAGTCCAATGAGGAAGCAATTGAAATTATAATTGAAGCTGTTGAAAAGTCTCAATATAAAATGGGAAGTGATATTTATCTTGCACTAGACGTTGCTGCTAGCGAATTATTCAATAGTAACACTCAAAAATATCACTTAGAATCAGAAGGTGAATCATATAATTCTGATGAAATGATAAATTATTTAATAAACCTATCAAATAAATACCCCATTATATCCATAGAAGATGGTTTAGATGAAAATGACTGGAATGGATGGAAAAAATTAACAGAAAAAATTGGTAATAAAGTTCAGATTGTAGGTGATGATTTAACCGTGACAAATCCTAAAAAATTAATCAAATCTATTGAACAAGATTCAATGAATGCAGTTTTAATTAAATTAAACCAAATCGGCTCTTTAAGTGAAACGATGGAAACTATTAAAATGGCAACTAATGCTGGTTTTGGATCAATTATTTCACATCGCTCTGGTGAAACTGAAGATACAACCATTGCTGATTTATCAGTTGCATCTGGAGTAGGACAAATTAAAACAGGCTCACTATCTCGAACTGATAGAGTTGCAAAATATAACCAATTATTAAGAATTGAGGAAAAATTAGGAAATAATGCTAGTTTTTCTGATATGAAAAAACTAGGATTTAATCTTTAGTGTCGAATAAGGTAAAAGATATTAATGGAACAAAATGGCAGCTACTTGTATGGTTGTCTTGTTTAATATTTTTAATAATTCATCTCATTTTTAATGATTTAGGGGTTATAAAAATGATAGAATTAGAAGACAAAAAGAAACAGCTTCAATCAGAGATTAAGTATTTAAAAGTAAAAATTGATAAAAAAAACCAGGAAATATATGCTCTTGAAAATGATTATACATATATAGAAAAAATAGCCCGAGAGAAATATAAGATGGTTAAAAAAGGGGAAAAAGTTTATCGAGTAAGAGATGAGCGTACTCTTAAAAATTAACGTGAAAATAAAACAAAATAAATCTAACGTATTTTTATTTATTTAAAAAAACTTGTAAAATTAATAGTGATTTTAAAATATTACTCAATTTAGTCTTTTAATTATAAATTACAGCTCAATAATGGAGTCTGATTAATAATCTGAATAAACTTCTAGCATCTATGACAAACATATTATTTTATTTAAAATTTTTAATTTGTATTATTATCCTCATTTCTCCAGGATTTACAGAGTCGGCTATTATTAAAGATATCTCTATTCCTGTTCATAGAATTAATGAATTTCCTTTCATAAAAATAGCTGACCTTGAAAAACTACCAAATGTTTCATATAAATTACAGGATTTCGAATCAGTTGAAATAAATTTTTTAGGTACAAAAATTAATCTGAATAATGGTGGTTCATTTTTTAGAGTAAATGACGAGTTGTACCACATGCCGTTATGGGTAGAATATCAAAATAATAATTTTTTTGTACCATATCACGGGTTTTTTAGAGTTCTTGAAGAACTAAAATTAGTTAAATCATTTTTAGATCCATCAAAAGATATTGTAATAATGGATTTAATTAAATTTAATATTACAGATATTTCCTTCGAACAAAGAACAAATGGGTGTTCTATAATAATTCACAACATAGGTGATTTTAACCTAAACTCTATTTCTTCAACACTAGTTAAACGTCCCGGAGAATGGCTAAGCTTAACCATTCCATGGGGTAGGCTTGATTCTAGTACAATTGTTAATACAAAAATTGCAAATCCTATTAAAAAAATAAGAATATCTCAACTACCTCAAAGCGGTCAAATCTCATTTCAATTAAAATCTACGGTTGATGATGTAGATATAAAAAAAGATGAAGATACAAATGATCTTCTAATCGTTATTCGTGTGGATCATTCAGAAAATGCGGAGCGTATAAAGGAAATTCGTAAAAAATGGTTGTTAGATACAATTGTAATTGATCCTGGTCATGGGGGTAAAGATCCTGGAACAATAGGACAAAAAGGTACTATGGAAAAAGATATCGTCCTAGATATATCTCTTAAATTAGGTGCGATAATTGAAAGAGAAATGGGTGCAAACGTCATCTATACACGCTCAAATGATATATTTGTGCCTTTATGGAAAAGAACTAAAATTGCCAATGAATCAGGTGGAAAAGTATTTATTAGCATCCATGCTAACTCTACAACGAATCATAAGGTTAGTGGATTTGAAACATTCTTGCTTCGTCCTGGTAAAACAGATGATGCAATTGATGTTGCTCAAAGAGAAAACTCTGTCATAAGCTTAGAGGAAAATAAGTTTTCTTACCGAGATTTATCTTATGAAAATTTAATTTTAGCTACAATGGCTCAAAGAGTATTTATGAAAGAAAGTGAGTTTTTTGCTTCAGCTATCCAAAAAGAATTAGCAAAAGTTTTCAACACCAATAATCGCGGAGTTAAGCAGGCTGGATTCCAAGTATTAGTTGGTGCATCAATGCCGAATGTTTTAATTGAAACTGGATTTTTAAGCAATTCTCGTGAAGAAAAAAATCTTAATAAAAAGGGATTTAGAAAAAAAATTGCTCGTGCTATTTTTAATGCACTAGTTGAATTTAAAGATAAATATGAAAATGCTATAATTGATGAATAGTGCACCAATTGGAATTTTCGATAGTGGACTTGGCGGACTAACTATACTTAGAAGTTTAGAAAAAAAATTTCCAAATGAATCTTTTATTTATCTCGGTGATACAGCTAGAGTACCATATGGAAATAAAAGCGCTCAAACTATAATTAATTATTCAAAACAAATTGGTGAGTTTTTAACAAACCATAATGTAAAATTGATAATTGTTGCCTGTAACACAAGTTCAGCTCTAGCTTTAAACGTAATGCAAAATTATTTTTCTATTCCCGTTTTTGGAGTAATTGAGCCAGCAGTATTATATGTAGAAAATAAATTCCCAAAATCAAACTCCATAGCTGTTATTGGTACAAGAGGAACTATTGAATCAAAAGCATATTCAAATCAATTTAAAAAAATTGGAAGTACAAAAAATATTATAGAAAAAGCCTGCCCATTATTTGTGCCAATTATAGAAGAAGGATTAAGTTCTGAGCTGATTATTAATGAGATTATTAATTATTATTTAAATGATTTAAGAAAATTAAATATTAATCAATTTATTTTAGGTTGTACTCATTATCCAATTTTAAAGTTTGCATTGAAGAATTTTTTAGGTGATAATGCTGAACTAATAACCTCTGAATTAGCGTTATCCAATATTTTAGAAAAGTTCATGATTGAACAAAATATGTTTTCTAATAAAAAGCAATCAGAGACTTCTTTTTACATTACAGATATGCCGCAAAAATTCCTCGAATTGGGTAGCAGATTTTTTGGCTCTAATCTATGTAATGTCAAATATATTAGTAATTTTTAATGAACATTAACGATTTTCTTAAATCTCTGAAACCTAGAAAAATTAAACTAGGACATGAAAGAACAATTAACTTAATGCGTGAATGCGGTAATCCCCAAAAAGGTTTAAATGCAATTCAAATTGCTGGTACAAATGGTAAGGGCTCTGTATGTGCAATATTAGAAAGAATTTATAGAACAGCTGGATACAAAACAGGACTTTTTACTTCACCTCATTTAAACCGAGTCAATGAACGAATTCGTATTAATGGTAATGCAATAGATAATTTAGAGATTTATAATTTTTTAAGTAACTATGGGAGGAGTGTTATAAAATCTGATGCTTCCTTTTTTGAGACAATAACTGCCATTGCATTTTGGCTCTTCAAAAAGCAGGAAGTTGATATAGCAATAATGGAAACTGGATTAGGTGGAAGGCTCGACAGTGTTACGGTTTGTGAACCAATCGCAACAGGAATTACTAAAATTGCAATGGATCATGTTGAAATATTAGGCGATTCTATAGAAAAAATTGCATATGAAAAAGCAGGAATTATGAAAAAACAGATTCCTTGTTTTACTATAAAGCAAAATCAAAAAGTACTAGCTGTTTTAAAAAATCATGCAATAGAAAATAAGTGTTCTCTGAAAGTAGTAGATCCTAAAGAAAATAAAAAAACTTCATTACATGGGAAGCATCAAAATCAAAACCTTGGGCTTGCAATGTCTATTATAGAGTCTTTAAATCAATATATTGTAAGTGATAAACATATTTCTAGTGCAATGAGATCATTAAAATGGTATGGTAGATATCAGGTGCTCTCTAATAGTCCAAAAATTATTTTTGATGTAGGACATAACTCTAACGGTATATCTGCATTTTTAAACACTTTTTCTTCAGAGAAAATAGCTGGAAAAAAGTATTTATTAATTGCATTGCAATCGAGAAAAAACATATCAGACACTTCAATTCAATTATTAAATTTATTTGATAAAGTTTTGTGTACTGAAATAAGAGTAAAAAATTACATGCCAGCTTTTGAACTGAGAAATAGCTTACTAAACCACAAAAAGACAGAGATAGTATCTTGTATTACAAATAAATATTTAGAAGGTTTTATTCAAAAACTAGAACCAGAAGATGCACTGTGTATTGTAGGTACACATTATTTTGGAGAATTAATTTCAAATGTATTTAAAATATCTTTTGACAATTTATAAAATTGTACTAACTTTTAGCTAAGGCATAATCATTTTATTGTTTGCCTGCTAATAGACCCTAATCCTCTATTTCGTGAAATCATTTCAAACTAATAAATATTCAACAGGAAAAATATGAATATTGCTCAATTGCAAAAGAAAACAATGAGAGACTTAAGAAGGTTTGCAGAAGAAATTGGTGCAACCGATTTTGCAGGACTTCGAAAAAATGAATTAATAAAATATATTTTAGAAAAACAGGCTAAAAATAAAGGCAATATTTTTGCTTCAGGTGTTTTAGAAATACTGAATGATGGTTATGGTTTCTTACGCTCACTAAATTACAGCTATTTGCCTAGTCCAGATGATATATATGTTTCACACTCTCAAATAAAAAGGTTTAAACTTAAAACCGGACATACAGTTTCTGGCCAGGTGCGACCTCCTAAAGAAAAAGAGCGCTTTTTTGCATTATTAAAAGTTGAAACAATTAATGATAAAGCGCCAGATAAAGCTCGAATGAATATTCCTTTTGAAAACTTAACACCTTTATTTCCTGAGGAATCATTAAAGCTAGAAACCTACCAAAGAGAATACTCCTCTAGGGTGATAGACTTATTATCTCCTGTTGGTAAAGGGCAGAGAGGTTTAATCGTTGCCGCTCCAAAAACAGGTAAAACAATGTTGCTGCAAAAAGTAGCAAACTCAATAAGCGAAAACCATCCAGATACAAAATTAATAATATTATTAATTGATGAAAGACCAGAAGAGGTAACAGAGCTAGAACGAAGTGTAGAAGCTGAAGTTGTTGCATCAACTTTTGATGAACCGCCAGAGCGTCACGTTAATGTATCTGAAATGGTTTTAGAGAAGGCAAAGAGAATGGTCGAATCTGGTGATGACGTTGTTATTCTTTTAGATTCGATTACTCGATTAGCTCGAGCTCATAATACAGTTATACCTCATAGTGGTAAAATTTTATCAGGTGGTGTAGACTCTAAAGCCCTCCATAAACCAAAGCGATTTTTTGGTGCTGCTAGAAATGTTGAAGGTGAAGGTAGCTTAACTATTATTGCAACAGCTCTAATTGATACCGGATCGAGAATGGATGAAGTAGTCTTTGAAGAGTTTAAGGGTACAGGTAATATGGAGCTTGTGCTTGATAGGGCAATTAGTGAGCGTAGAATTTGGCCAGCAATTGATCTATCTAAATCTGGCACAAGACGTGAAGATAAGCTTGTAAGTAAAAAAGATTTATCTAGAATGTGGATTTTACGAAAACTACTTGCAGAAATGTCTTCCGTTGAAGCTATTGAATTTCTTCTTGAAAAACTGAATAGAACAAAAAGTAATCGTGAATTTTTAGACACTATGAGTTCATAGTTTAAAAGATAAGTCTTTTCTCGTTTAACCTCTAAAAATTACACTCTCACGACTTATAAACCTTACAGAAAGCCAGATAGAAATTCCTGTAAAAAATAATAATGAACCCATAACTTCAAAATAAAGAGGAAAGGACAAGTTTCCTGCAATAATATCATTCATTGCCAACGATACATTTAAAATTGGAATCCATGCATTAGAAATATCTAATGTAATTCCAGGCATCATACCTATCATAATTGGAATAATAATCAAAATGTTTAAAGGCCCCATGATACTTTGAGCTTCTTTAAAAGAATTAGCATAAAATGAAATTGAAAGTAAAAATGAAGCAAAAAACAATGCAACAGGAAAAAGTAAGCTTAATATTAAAAATATAGATTTAATACCTAGAATTCTCATAGCTACAGATACGATTTCTTCCGGAATGTCTGAGTTAATATTAACTGCAACCAGTATTCCAATTAATCCAAATATAACAGACATTATTGCAAAACAAGACACAACAATAAATTTACCAAACAAAATTTCTATTTTAGTTGCGGGTGAAGTTAAAATAGTTTCTAATGTACCCCTCTCTTTTTCACCAGAACCTAAGTCTAATGCTGGATACATTGCTCCGCTAAAACAAAAAATTAAAAGTATATATGGTAAAAATGTGCCAACTGTCTTTCCAAACTTTTCTTGCTCTGTTGCAACATCAATTTTTGAGAGTATATATGGTTCAAAAATAGACTTATCTAAATTCATTTCATTATAACGATTTTCAATTATTTGTTCAAAATAAGTTTTAAGTAATTTTTCAACCCTACTTTCTGATATATTTTTATTCTTTCCTGATCGAAAATAATGTTTTAATTCTACTTGGCAATGATTTTTTATAGTATCTTCAATGTGTGAAGATATGATAATTCCTCCATCAAGGCTATCTTTTAAAATATAATCTTTTAATTGATTTTTTGTTATGTCAAAGTATAAGTTTATTTTGTCTTGTTCCTTAAAAAACGTTACTAATTCTATGTCATTTTCCTTTCCAACTATAGCTACTTTAAGTGTTTTTTCAATTTCTTTTTTTATAAAAATAGTTGCAATTTTAGGTGTTCCACTTAATAAAAGAGGAATTATAACTGCTGGAAAAATAACCATGAAAAACATTGTTCTTCTATCGCGAACTAAATCTATAAATTCTTTTTTTATTATAGTTAAAACTCTAAACACTTTTAGCCCCCCCTATTAATCTAATAAATTCATCCTCTAGGGTTTTTGCCTTCATTTGATTAATAAAATTCTTAAAAGTACCATTAAAGAATAATTTACCATTATGTATAATAGCTAAATCATCGCAGAGTAATTTAATTTCATCAAAACGGTGGGAAGAAAAAATAATTGTTTTATTATTATTTTTACACTCCTGAATTAATTTAATTATATTTTGAGAAGCCATAATATCTAAGCCAGAAGTAGGCTCATCAAAAACAACTACTTTTGGATTATGAATCATCGTTCTCGCAATATTTACTTTTTGCTTCATTCCAGTGCTAAGTTTAGCAATTCTTGTGGATGAAAATTGATTCATATCTAAAAGATTAAATAAATAGTTTCGTTGTCTCATATATTCACTATTAGACATTTGATGTAAATCTGCATAGTACCTTACCATTTCTTCTGCTGTGAGCCTATCATATAAACCCGTATTTCCAGATAAGAACCCTAATCTCTGTTTTACAAAGTATGATTCTTTTATTGTATCAAAACCATTGACAGTAATATTACCACCTGATGGCTTTAGCATAGTTCCTATCATACGTAAAGCTGTTGTCTTGCCTGCACCATTGGGTCCAATTAAACCAAAGATTCTACCAGGTATGCAGTTAAAACTAATATTTTTCACTCCTATGACAAAATCTTCAGAAAACTTTTCACCTCTATCTTTTTTTTGTTCTTTAGATATTTTATAATATTTTGAAAGATTGTTTACTTCAATCATTAAACTTTTCTCTATTTATTAATAAATAAAAATTATCAGTTTTTATTAATTTATTAACATAGCTATTTTTTTTAGTGTGCATTAATTCAATTTCAATAATATCTCCAATTAAAATTAATCTTTGCTTGAAAATTTTAAATAAAAGAAGAGATGGTTATCATAATTTAAGTACAATTTTTTGTGAGCTTAAAATGGGTGATGAATTAAGCTTTACTAAATCTAGCACTTTTAAATTCACTACAGATGGAATTGTAGTTCCGAATGATGATTCTAACATTGTTGTAAAAGCTTATAAATTAATTTCTTCAATAAAAAATAAAGATATGCCTGAATATAATATTCATCTAAATAAAAAAACACCTGTTGGAGCAGGATTAGGAGGTGGTTCAAGTAATGCTGCAACGGTTATTAAATCTTTAAATACGTTTTGGAAACTTAATTTATCAACTAATGAAATGATATCAATTTCTATTAAGCTAGGATCAGATGTCCCTTTTTTTATAGAAGGTAAAGTACAACACGGAGAACAAAAAGGTGAAAAACTAACACCTCTTAATTCTACTTTTTTAAATAATAAAAAAGTATTACTAATCTGTCCGAATTTTTCAATATCTACAGCATGGGCATATCAAAATATAAATAAATATTTGGATGTACATAAGAAAAAGATTAAATTTGCACCCTTGGAACCGCAAGTTAACTGGCGGTTATTTGACAATGACTTTGAAAAAGTCGTAAGATCAACATATCCAGAAACCGGAGAGATTATTCAGTCTCTAAGAAAAGCAGGTGCAATTTATTCCGGTTTGTCGGGCAGTGGTTCGACTGTGTTTGGTATTTATAATCAAAATTTTGATTTGACTGATATTCGGAATTCATTTCCGAAAAATTACCGCACTTTCGTAACTGATTTTGTTCTTTAATGTTATTTAAATTAGGAGCTATTGGGGCGTAGCACAATTGGCAGTTGCATCTGACTGTTAATCAGACGGTTGGTGGTTCGAGTCCACCCGCCCCAGCAAAAAAAATTGGGGGATCGTTCAATGGTAGGACACATGGTTTTGGTCCATGGAATCGGGGTTCGACTCCCTGTCCCCCAGCATATTTTATGAAAGTATTTAGCGGAAGATCAAACATAGAGCTTTCAAAAGGAATTGCTAATTATTTAGGTATTCCTTTGGGTAAAGTCAATATTCACAATTTTAGTGATGGTGAAATACATGTCTCATTCGATGAAAATATTCGCAATGAAGATGTTTATATCATTCAATCTACAAATCCTCCAGCAGATAATTTTTTAGAATTACTGCTTATGTTGGATGCAGCTCGCCGTGCATCTGCAGCAAATGTAATTGCTGTGATTCCATACTTTGGCTATGGACGGCAAGATAGAAAAGACAGGCCAAGAGTTCCAATTTCTGCAAGATTAATGCTAGACATGATAGAAGCTGCAGGTGTATCTAGAATAATCTGCATGGATTTACATACAGCTCAAATCCAAGGCTTTGCTAACGTGCCTTTTGATCATCTATATTCAAGAATCGCTTTGTTTGACCGCTTAAAAAGTATAAAGCTTAATGAAAAAAATGGTGTTGTTCTTTCTCCTGATGTTGGATCAGCAAAAATGAGTCAAGCATATGCTAAAAGCCTTGGTGTTGGTTTTGCTTTAATAGATAAAAGACGACCAAAAGCAAATAAAGCAGAAGTGGTAAATCTTGTAGGTGATTTAAAAAATAAACATGTTTTGATCATTGATGATATGATTGATACTGCGGGTACAATATGTAATGCGGCTCAATCCGCAATTGACAATGGCGCTATTGATGTAACTTGTGTTGCAACTCACCCTATTTTATCTGGTCCCGCTATTGAGCGCTTAAAAAGTGCTCCGATTGAAAAAATCATTGTTTGCAACACGCTTGTAGTGCCGGAAAATAAAAAGTTTAATAAACTGGAGTTAGTTTCAGTTGCCAAGGTATTTGGCGAATCAATTGGACGAATCGATTCAGGTCATTCGTTAAGTTCGATGTTTCATTTTTAATGAAAGGAAATTAAAATGGCAGATGCATATAAAATAGAAGTTCATAAAAGAGATGAACTAGGGTCTCAGAACTTAAAAAACTTAAGAAAAGAAGGTAAAATTCCTGGTATTTACTATTCGGCAGATAGTAAAAGCAGTGTACCTTTCTATATACTTAGTTCAGATTTAAATCTAGCTTTTAAATCTGGAGCACATCTATATCAAGTAAGTGTAGGAGGTAAATTAAGAAATGTTATATTTAAAGATGTTCAATATCATCCCGTTAAAGATAATATTCTTCACATTGATATTTACGGAGTTTCCTTAAAAGATAAAATTGATATTAAAGTGCCTCTACAGCTATCCGGAGTAGCCAAAGGTGTTTCTGCTGATGGAGGTCATCTAACACAGTCGTTAAATGATATTGATATTAAATGTTTACCAACAGATATTCCGGAATTTATAGAGTTAGATGTCACCGAACTTGGTATCAATGAAAGCTTTTATGTTAAAGATATTGATGTTTCGAAAAATATTGAAATTACTGCATCTGAAGACTTAGTGGTTGCATCAATCACTCAGGGTATTACTGAACAAGACCTCGTAACTGAGAGCTCTGAAGCAGAAGACTTCAGCTTTGAAGACACAGATGACGAGGCAAAAGCAGAAAACAAGCCTAATAGTAATGAAGGCGGCTCGTAGTAAAATTGATGAAAGCAATTGCCGGTTTAGGCAATCCAGGAGAGAAGTATAATGGTACGCGTCATAATCTTGGATTTATGGTTGTTGATGAGTTTGCACGCAGGAATGCTTCAACATTTAAAGCAGGTAAGGGTGATTATGTTTATTCTAAAATAAATACCGGTCTTATTCTAATTAAACCGACAACATATATGAATAATAGTGGATTTGCAATTAAATCGGCGCTAGATTATTTTAAAATCCATATAAGTGATATAATTCTTATTTATGATGATATTGATCTGCCTCTAGGAACACTGCGGTTTAAAGAAAGCGGGCAATCAGCAGGGCATAGAGGCGTAGAAGATGTAATTTATCATTTAAGTAACCACATATTCCCTAGAATTAAAATAGGAATTGCGAACGATGGTCAGATGAGACCTTCTGAAAAATTCGTATTAAGAAAGTTTCGAAAAAATGAACATGTAACAGTAAAGGATATAGTTGATTTTTCATGTAATGCCTTAGACTTTTTTCTAATTAATTCAATGCAAGAAACAATGAATAAGTTTAATAAAAAATCCACTATTATAAGAAAGGATTAAATGGAAATAAGTAATTTGTTAATTATTGGCTCTGGTGTCTTTGCAATGTTGTTTGCAGGTTGGAAAACAAGCTGGATTACAGCTCAAGACGAAGGAAGCGACAAAATGAAATTAATTGGAGCAAATATTGCTGATGGAGCTATGGCCTTTTTAAAAGCTGAATACAGAGTTTTATCTGTTTTTGTATTAGTTGTTGCAGGCTTATTAGGTTTTGCTAATTCTAGTCAAAGTAATTCAAGCATATTAATTTCTGTATCTTTTATAACTGGTGCTGTTTGTTCAGCGTTGGCAGGTTACCTTGGAATGAAAGTTGCAACAAAAGCAAATAACAGAACGACTAATGCTGCAAGAAAAGGCCTTGCGAAAGCTTTAAATGTAGCTTTCACCGGAGGTTCTGTAATGGGTTTAAGTGTCGTTGGTTTAGGTATTTTAGGGCTTGGTAGCTTGTTTCTACTTTATACAAACATATACGGAGATAATATAGATAAAATCTTAAATGTAATTTCTGGATTTTCACTTGGTGCGTCTTCAATTGCATTATTTGCGAGAGTTGGTGGAGGTATTTACACTAAAGCAGCGGATGTAGGGGCAGACTTGGTGGGTAAAGTTGAAGCGGGTATTCCTGAAGATCATCCCTTAAATCCTGCAACAATTGCCGATAATGTTGGAGATAACGTCGGAGATGTTGCAGGGATGGGTGCGGATTTGTTTGAATCTTATGTTGGGTCAATTATTGGATCCATGGTTTTAGGCGCTACAATACTAGTTTCAGGGACTTTTGATTCAAACTTTGTTTTACTACCATTATATATTGCAAGTTCAGGAATTATTGTTTCAATTATTGGAACTTTCATGGTTTCTGTTAAAGAAGGCGGAGACCCTCAAAGAGCTCTTAATATAGGTGAGTTTGGCTCTGCTTTTATTATGGTATGTGTTATGTATGGATTAATAAGTCAGATATTGCCACCAGAATTTGTTATGAGAGATACAACCTACACGAATATGGGTGTGTTTTGGGCCACAACCATCGGCTTAGCAGCGGGTCTTGGTATTGGTTTAATCACAGAACATTATACTGGTACGGGTACTGGTCCAACAAATTCAATTGCTCAACAATCCTTGACTGGCCCTGCTACAAATATTATTGCAGGATTAGGAGTTGGTATGCAGTCTACGGCAATACCTGTTTTAATTATAGCTGCAGGTATTGTGGGTGCACACCATTTTGCAGGACTATACGGCATTGCAATGGCTGCGTTAGGTATGCTTGCAAATACAGGAATTCAATTAGCCGTTGATGCATACGGACCTATTTCTGATAATGCTGGAGGTATTGCTGAAATGGCAGAGTTGCCTAAAGAGGTTAGAGAAAGAACTGATAAGCTAGATGCTGTTGGCAATACAACTGCCGCAATTGGTAAAGGCTTTGCTATTGGTTCCGCGGCTTTAACAACACTAGCTTTATTTGCTGCATTTATGGTTAAAAGCGGGATAAAAAATATTGATATATCAAACCCTCAGGTAATGGCTGGTTTGTTTGTTGGTGGCATGCTTCCATTTGTATTCTCTGCAATGGCAATGAGCGCTGTTGGCAGAGCGGCAATGAGTATGATTGAAGAAGTTAGAAGACAATTTAGAGAAATCCCAGAGCTAAAAAATGCTTTAGAAGTTCTAAACAAAGGAGATGAATCTAATTGGACTAAAGAAGAAAAAGCAACATATGAAAAAGGACTAACTAAAGCTGAACATGGTAAGTGTGTCGAAATTTCAACACAATCTGCTATCAAAGAAATGGTATTGCCTGGTCTTTTAGCAATTATTTCTCCTGTAGTCGTTGGCTTTGTTTTTGGCGCAGAAACCCTGGGAGGCCTACTCGCAGGGGTCACTGTTTCAGGTGTTTTGATGGCAATTTTTCAATCAAACGCTGGAGGTGCATGGGATAACGCTAAAAAAATGTTTGAAGAAGGTATTACAATCAATGGTAAAGAGTATAAAAAAGGAACAGATCCTCATAAAGCAGCCGTTGTTGGAGATACTGTTGGCGATCCATTTAAAGACACATCTGGTCCATCGCTTAATATTTTAATTAAATTGATGTCTGTAGTCTCTCTAGTGATTGCACCATTATTACAAAGTTAAGAAGGAATAAAAATGAAATTTTATGAAACAATGTATATCGTTCACCCTATTCTTGAAATGGGCCGCTTACATGATTTAATATTAGAAGTTGATAAGAATTTATCTGAAAATAATTGTGAAGTAGTTTATACAAAATTAATGGGCAAAAAACGAATGGCATACCCTATACAAAAACAAAAGTTTGGAACATATGTTGTTGTTCAGTATAAAGGTGATGGAACTTATAACAATAAATTGACTTTTGATATGAAAAATAACCCAAATATTTTAAGACATATGATAATTAATATTAATGAGTCAGACGTTGAAGAATCAATAGAAGATATTAAGGATCAAATTTCTGGATTAACAAGGGTGTCAAGCTCCCCAGAAAAAGAAGAAGTTGTCGAAGATAAAAGTGAAGTTGAAAAGTCTAAACCTGATGAAAGTCAGGAAGGTAAAAGAGAGGGTGTTGAAAAAGAAACCTCTAAGGAAGACACCGAAACCAACGAAGAAAAGGAAGGATAGAAAAATGGCATTTATTACTTCGAAAAAGATATGTCCATTCAAAGAAAATAAAGATCTTAGAATTAATTACAAAGAAACAAAGTTATTAAGAAAGTATATAACAGAACAGGGTAAAATAATTCCAGGTTTTGTTACAGGTGTTTCCTCTAAATATCAAAGAAAACTTACTCAAGAAATAAAAAGAGCTAGACATATGGCTCTTCTTCCATACGTTTATGATATTCGTCATCAATAAGGAGAAACTATGAAAATTATATTAAAACAAACATATAACAAACTAGGTAATCCTGGTGAAGTTATCTCTGTTAAAGATGGTTTTGCTAGAAATTATCTTATACCAAAAGGGATTGCAGAGATTGCAACTAAAAGAAATGTTGAAAAATTAGAGCTTGAGCTTGAAAAAATTGCTGAAAAAGAGGCAAAAACTAGGTCTAATTTGGAAACCTTAGTAGGTAAACTAAACAAACTGACTTTAAAGTTTGAACTTAAAGCTGGCGATGAAGGAAAGCTATTTGGCTCCGTAACGGCACAAATGATTGCAGATGCTATTGCTGAAAAAGGGTATGAAATTGATAGAAAAGAAATTCAAATATCTGAAGCTATAAAAAGTGAAGGTAGCCATTTTGTTGAGGTTAGATTAAATAAAGGATTTACCGGGAAAGTTAAAGTTAAGGTTAAGGGTAGCTAATTTCTTAAATAAAAAAAAGCCTTCTTATTTGGAGGCTTTTTTTATTTTAATAATATAAAAATACTCTTAAATTGATATTAATTTAGCATTAATCCTCTCTATTCCTAAAGCACGGGAAACAATGCTGATATGACACATCCAAGTTGAAATATTTTTATCATTAATTTTATCAAAACTCTCTCCATAACAAGATGTAATTACCCCATTTTCACTTTGATATAAGCTTGTTATGTCTGGAAAATCAATTCCTAGGGCTTTCTGGTTTCCAAACAAAGGGTTTTTTCCCGTTTTATTTATATGATCACTTACCTCCACTATACAGCCTGGATTATACCCTTTGGTCACATCCCATATTTCAATCGAACTTGTTAGTTTTTTAATATTCAACATATGATTAATTAATGATTTATTATCTAAAACATCTACAACTGTAACTTCATTGGTTGACAATAACTTTGATAAAGCTAGTCTTTTAGTATAAATTTTAATCAACTTTAATCTCTTTTTCCAAATAGTATTGTCCCTAGTCGAATATGTGTGGCTCCACATTTAATTGCTATCTCAAAATCAGCACTCATTCCCATTGATAAGTTTTTACAGTTGGGGTTGATATTTTTTTGAATTTCATCTCTAATTTTTCGTGTTTTATTAAAAATATCTTTAAGTTTAGTCGTATTTTTTAATCTTGGAGGTATTGTCATAATCCCTGACAAATATAAATTATCCATTTGGGATATTTTTTCTGATGCTAAAACTATTTTTTTTGTATTAAAACCATATTTTTTAGGATCGTTTCCCGTATTAACCTGAAGAAATATTTTTGTTCTCTTTTTAAGTTCTTTGGATAAATTGTTAATTTTATTTGCCAACTTTAATGAATCAACTGTTTCAATCACATCAACTAGATTTAAAATTTTCCTAACCTTATTAGATTGAAGATGCCCAATGAAGTGAATTTCCTTATCTAAAGTATTGGTTATTTGCGGAACTTTAAATTCAACTTCTTGTGATTTGTTTTCTCCAATACATCGTATCCCTAAACTTAAAGCTGATATTATTGCATTAAGGCCAAAAGATTTTGTCACTGCTACAATGTTAATATCTTTCTCATGCCTCCCTGATTGTTCACAAGCTATTCGAATTCTTTTATTAATATTTTTAATCGAATCCGGGCTTATGCTCCCAGGTATTACCATTTATTCTTCGCTCTCATCCTCTTGGTCTTCTTCTTTTTCCATAACTCGTGTAATTGAAGAAATTTTTGCTCCTTTATCAAGTTTTAATAATTTTACTCCCTGTGTATTTCTACCAATTGTTCGGATATCTTTAACCGGTTGACGAATCATTATTCCACTATTAGTAATTATCATTAAATCGTCATTATCTACAACCTCAAGCATTGAAACCATTTTTCCAACTTTATTAGTAGTTTTTAATGTGATAATTCCTTTTCCACCTCTATTTTGAGTCCGATACTCTATAACTCCAGTCCGCTTGCCAAGCCCTTTATCAGATGCAACCAAAATAGTTCCTTCTCGCTTAACAACAATCATTCCAACCACAGAATCATCTTTTGTGCCAAGTTTAATTCCTTTAACACCCATTGTTTTTCTTCCTGTAGGCCTTACATCTTTCTCATTAAAACGAATTGATTTTCCTTGACGGGTGCCTAAAATAATATCATTTTCACCACTAGTAATTTTTGCTTCAATTAATTCATCCCCTTCACGAATTTCAATTGCATATATTCCACCTTTGCGAGGCTTACTATATTGACTAAGAGCGGTTCTTTTTATTAAACCATTTTTTGTTGCCATCGCAATAAAATCAGTGTTATTAAATTCTTTAACAGCAACAAAGGCTTTTATTTTATCTCCTGAGTTGCATCCGATTAAATTAACAACCGCTCGTCCTCTTGCAGCTCTACCGCCGGTTGGAATGTCATAAACTTTTAGCCAATAACATTTACCTTTATCCGTAAAAAACAAAATATAACTGTGAGTTGAAGCAATAAACAAGTGTTCAACAAAATCATCTTCTTTCGCTCCAGCCCCCCTCATTCCACGACCACCCCTTCGTTGTCGCTTCCAGTTTGATGATGGTAATCTTTTAATAAAACCATTATGAGTGATTGTTACAACCATATCTTCATCTGCAATCATATCTTCAACAGAAAGATCACCGCTTCCTTCGATAATTTGTGTTAGTCGTTCATCACCATATTGTTTAGAGATCTCTTCAAATTCTGACTTAACTATTTCATATTGTAAGTCTACGCTCCCAAGAATTGTCTGAAGCTTTGAAATAAGTTTTAAAAGCTCTTTATATTCTTCAACAATTTTTTCTACTTCAAGAGAAGTTAATCTTTGTAAGCGCATCTCTAGGATAGCTTTTGATTGCCTTTCGCTTAAACTAAATCGTCTCATCAGAGACTCTCTAGCCATCAAGGGGTCTTTAGATTTCTTAATAAGTTTTATAACTTCATCGATATTTTCTAAAGCAATTTTTAACCCTTCAAGAATATGTGCCCGCTCTTCAGCTTCTTTAAGTTCAAACTTAGTTCTTTTTACAATAACTTCAATTCTGAAATCAAGAAAATGATTAAGGACTTCTTTGATATTCATTACTTTTGGTACACCATCTACAAGAGCAAGCATAATCACACCATAAGAATCTTGAAGCTGAGTTAATTTGAATAAATTATTTAATACAACATCTGCTATGGCATCTTTTTTACATTCTACAACAATCCTAATGCCGTCTTTATCCGACTCATCTCGTAAATCAGAAATTCCTTCAAGCCTTTTATCTCTTACAAGATCTGCAATCTTTTCAATTAAATTAGCTTTGTTTACTTGGAAAGGAAGTTCGTTGATAATAATTCTTTCCCTATTATTGTTGAACTCTTCAATAGCAGCCCTGCCACGTATTACAAGTCTTCCTCTTCCTTTTTTATATGCATTATGGATTCCGTCTGTACCAAGCAGTATGCCTCCTGTAGGAAAGTCTGGTCCTGAAATATGGCTCTCAATTAATTCATCAATTGAAATTTTTGGATTATCAATAATTGCATTTAACCCTGAAAGTAACTCAGACAGATTGTGCGGCGGTATTTTTGTTGCCATACCAACCGCAATACCATCAGCTCCATTCATTAATAAGGTTGGTATAACCGATGGTAGCACCGTTGGCTCTTCTAAAGAGTCATCAAAGTTTTCTGCCCAAGCTACAGTATCTTTTTCAATATCTCTTAACATTTCAGAAGAAACTCTTGCCATTCTTGCTTCGGTATATCTCATCGCAGCCGCTGAATCTCCATCAATAGAACCAAAGTTTCCCTGACCATCCATCAACGGATATCGAAGAGACCATGGCTGTGCCATCCTTACCAGTGCATCATAGACAGAACTGTCTCCATGAGGATGGTATTTACCCAATACTTCTCCTACAATTCTTGCACATTTTTTATATTTTCTATTCCAAGAAGCTCCCAGCCCAGACGTTCCAAATAAAACTCTTCTATGAACGGGTTTTAAACCATCCCTTACATCTGGTAGTGCCCTTGAAACAATAACCGACATTGAATAGTTGAGATAAGACTCATTCATTTCTTCTATTATATCGCGATCTTTGGTGTTTCCTCCAACAATATCTAACATATTAAATCCTAACTCTTATACATCGAGGTTTACAACAAACTTAGCGTTTGTCTCTATAAAAGATCTTCGGGCTTCAACATCTCCACCCATAAGATCTGTAAAAGTTCTATCTGTTCGCATTTGCTCTCCTATGGTTACTTTTAATAATGTTCGGCGCTCAGGATCCATAGTTGTTTCCCAAAGCTGATCAGGGTTCATTTCTCCTAAACCTTTATACCTTTGCAAATCTACCTTTTTAGATTGGTTCTCTTTTTTCATTTTATCGATTATGCGATCTTTTTCTAAGTCATCAAAGGCATAATACATTTTTTTACCTTGTGATAGTTTATATAGTGGCGGTTGAGCAATATATATGTGACCATTAAAGAATAAGTCGGGCATTTTTCGATATAAAAATGTCAATAATAGTGTACGAATATGGCTTCCATCTACATCGGCATCTGTCATGATTATAATTTTATGATATCTTAGTTTTTCTAAATTAAAATCTCCGACAGATGTCTCTTCAACATTATCATCATTAAATCCTGCTCCAATTGCTGTTATTAGTGTTTGAATCTCGTTGTTTGCCAACAACTTATCTATCCTAGCTTTTTCTGCATTAATAACCTTACCTCTCAGCGGAAGTATTGCTTGAAACCTTCTATTTCTTCCTTGCTTCGCCGAGCCACCAGCAGAATCACCCTCTACAAGATATAATTCACATAGTTCGGGTGATTTTTCTGAACAATCTGCTAGTTTGCCTGGTAAAGCAGAAACATCAAGTACATTTTTTCTTCTGACCAGCTCTCTGGCTTTTTTTGCAGCAGCCCTTGCTCTTGCTGCTGTTTCTGCTTTTGTTATAATTTTTTTTGCAATAGAAGGGTTTTGTTCGAAATATTCGCTTAAACCCTCTCTGATAATTGTATCACAAACACCTTTTATCTCACCGTTGCCTAGCTTTGTTTTTGTCTGACCTTCAAACTGTGGCTCTGCAACTTTTATTGATAAAACAGCAACTAAACCCTCTCTTACATCATCTCCAGTAAATGTTACAATTTTACCTTTTACAGGTTTTAAAAGGTTGTTTTTTGCTGCGTATGTATTTAATGAGCGGGTAAGTGCTGATTTAAAGCCTGCTAGATGCGTACCCCCTTCAATAGTATTAATGTTATTTACAAATGTTAGCATATTTTCTGTAAAACTATCATTATAAGCTAAAGCCAACTCAACAGGAACCCCTTCTTTTTCTCCTTCAATATAGATTGGTTTATCTATAATTGAGTGGTGTCCTTTATCCATATGTTTTACAAACTCTGAAAGGCCCCCCTTATAATGATGTTCTGTGCTTAAACCGTCAGGAGTTCGTTCATCTACAAGAGATATTTTTAATCCATGGTTTAAATAAGCTAGCTCTCTTATTCTTTCATCTATGACATCAAAATGATACTTCTCATAATTAAATACTTCAAAATCAGGGTGAAAAGTAACTTTCGTCCCTGTTTTAATAGTTGTACCTATAACACTAATCTCGCTTTTTGCTACACCCCTCTCATAGGTTTGTGTATAAATTTTGCCATCTCTATTTACCTCAACAGAGCACTCTGATGATAGAGCATTTACAACAGAAACTCCAACACCGTGGAGACCTCCAGATACTTTATAGGTGTCTTTGTCAAATTTACCACCTGCATGCAATACAGTCATAACCACCTCAAGAGCCGACTTTCCTTCTGTTTTGTGAATATCTACAGGTATACCTCTTCCGTCATCTTCTACCGAAATTCCTTCTCCTGCAAGTATTCTTATTATAACTTTATTACAGTGTCCTGCCAGCGCTTCATCTATACAATTATCTACAACCTCCCACACTAAATGATGAAGACCCTTTTTTCCTACGTCTCCAATATACATTGCAGGTCTTTTTCTTACCGCTTCAAGCCCTTTTAGAACTTGAATTTTTTCGGCACTATATTCTGTTATTTTTTCACTCATATAAATCTTATATCCTTGATTTTCATCTTAGGTAATTTTTGAAATATCTTTTTTTTAAATGTTTCTTTTTTAAAAGAAAGCTCTGAACGCCATGCCGGGTTCTTTGTTTTAATAAATAAAATATTGTTTTTAAATTTATCTATTTCTGTGACTTTTGCTATATTTTCGCCCACTACATCATTCCAAACAATAAAAATATTGCTGTTTTCAACCTTTTCTTTAACATCATTTTTTTCAAAAAAACTATTTAAAGCGTGTTTTAGTTGAATAGCCAATGAATTATAAATTAATTAATTTTGTTTCATTTGTTACCCAAGACTTAACTCCTTCTTTGTGAATGTCTGTGCTTGTTATAAACATTTGAAATTTATCTACCATTGTACCTAACATTTTTTCAATTCTTATGCTGTCTATTTTTGCAAACAAATCATCTAAAAGAAAAACAGGTGTTTTTCCAGACTTTTTTTTTATATACTCTCCTTCTACTAACTTAAGTACATAATGAAAAAACTTCTTTTCTCCTTGAGATCCAAATTCTTTAATGGGTGTTGAGTTATAAAAAAAAATAAACTCATCTTTTTGTGGTCCATAATTTAGTCTTCCAGACTGAACCTCTAAATTTTTTATTTTTTTTAATTTATTTATTATTTTCGATACATTCATTTCTGAATAATTCATGTACTTAATGCTCGCAGTTTTTTCTGGAAAAATTACGTTCCAAGTATCTTTAAAATCTTCAATAAACTCAATCCATAATTTATATCTTTTTTTCCAAATTTTATGGGCTTTTTCTGCAAACAATTCATTCCAATAATCCAACTGAGATTCATCTCTGTTTTTTAATAAAAATTTTTTTTGTATTAAAATTTTTTCAAACTGAATTAAATCATGTGTATATTCTTTATCTATTGTACAAAATATTCTATTAAAAAAAGAAAGCCTTGCTATTCTACCGCCAGAGATTATATCTAGGGTTTCTGGTGAGAAAATTACTGTTGGAAAAAGACCTATCAACTCTGATCTTGATTTTAATTTTATATTATTTACTTTTATTCTTTTTTCGGAATAATTTTTACTTAAACTAATATTTAGTGGTCTTTGTTTAGAATTGATTATACCTTTTACTCTAATAAAATCTTCTTTCGAGTTAATTAGATTTTTTTCGGATCCTTTTCTAAAAGATTTTCCAAGTGAAAGTAGATGAATAGATTCTAAAATAGAAGTCTTTCCTGATCCGTTAGGACCTAAAATAATATTTAATTTGTTTGAAAAATTTGTTTGAAAATCTTTTAAAGATCTAATGTTTTGAATATTAATATTCTCAAGCCACATTTTATATTCTAATAGGCATTAATAAAGATAATAATTCTTTACTAAGATTTTCATCTTTTGGGATTATCATTGCAGCTGCTAAGGAAGATTTTAACTTTATAAATACTTCTTCTGAAGATTGATGGGTTAATATTTCTTTTAAATAATTTGCATTAAAACCAATTTTAATAAGTTCTTCATTGTATTTACAAGAAATCTCTTCATATCCTGATGTTATATTTTCAGGATCTTCTGTAGTCACTACTAGTTTGTTTTTTTCAAAAGTTAAAGCTATTTGTTTGGTTGTCCTATTAGAGAAAATTGAAACTCTTTTTACCGCAGAAAGTAAATAGTTTTTATCAACAACAGCAATTTTATCACTATCTGAAGGGATAATACTTTCATAATCAGGATACTTTTCTCTTATAATTCTAGAAATTAAAGTCATTTTATCGTTCTCTACTTGAATATGGTTTACACTTAACATTAATGATAAATCACCTTTTGACAAATGTGATTGTAATACATTTAAAAATTTTGAAGGTATAATAACTTGACCTGAATAATCATTATTACCCTTAAACTTGCTTGTTCTTTTTACAAGTCTAAAACCATCTGTCGCAACAGCCACAACATTTCTTTTTTCTATATTTATACAGACTCCTTGTAGTGAAATTTTCATTTCATCTTTACTTGCAGCATATAGAGTATCTTGAATAATATCATTTAATTCCTCTTTACTCATATCAACCTTAACAGGATTTTCAATAACAGGAGTCTCCGGAAATTCCTTTGCATTTTTTCCCATTATAGTATAGTTTCCAAAATCAGTTTTTATTTCAACCTTATTATTAGGGGTTACACTAATAGACAAACTCTCACTTGGTATTTCTTGTGTTATCTCTGATAAAGTTTTAACAGGAATAGCAAAAACTCCTTCATTATCAGAGTTAACGTCTATTTCAATCATTATTGATTGTTCCAAATCAGTTGCTCTTAACTTTAAAATATTGTTTTTTATCTCAAAAAGTACACAGCTTAAAATAGGAAGAGTAGATCTAGCTGGAATAATTCTGTTGATTTTCTGAAGAGATTTTAATAATTCTGTTTTTGATAATTTAAAATTCATATAATCTTTAAATCCTTTTATATATATTTAAGTTTTATTTAAATAAAGTTATTTTTATTATGTAATGTTTATATGTTAAAAAAAAAATTTCAACATATTTAGTGATATTAAAATGTTAGCACTTAAATTTATTTAATAAATAAAAAAATTATGTTGATAACTCTGTTGATAATGGGCATAACTTTATCAAATTATATTTTTATTTATTTGTTGTTAAAACCTTTTGATAAAAAGGTTTTCTTTTTCACTATTTATCCACATTTCAAATTTATTTGCTATTTTGTTATTTTTTGCCATTAACTCTAGCTCTTGCCAAGAATTTTCCAAGGAAGGTTTTTCCTTTTTTACTCTATTTTTTACATAAATAAGAATATAGCTATTATTACCAGACTCTTGTGGGTCAAGCAAACCCAATACATCTTTGTAGGGTTCTATAATATTGAAAACTTTTGATGAAATTGTATTATCAGGAACTAGCTTAAAAACACCCGAATTATTTTGGTAATCAATTTGATATTTATATGCTAGAGAATCAAAATATTCAACATTATTTTTAGCTTTATGATAAATATTTGTTAATAATTTTCTCGTATTAGATTTATCTTTATTTGTTGGTTTTGTTTGAATTAAAATATGTTTAGCATGAATTTTTTCGCCCTGTTTGTTGATTGTTTGAATTAAATGGTATCCAAAGTCTGTTTTTATAGGGTTACTGATCTCTCCTATATCGAGCGAAAAAGCAGACTCTTCAAACTCTTTAACAAGGTTGCCTCTCAAAATGTAACCTAGGTCACCACCGTTGTTTTTAGATCCAGGATCCTGGGAATATTTTTGAGCAAAATCAGAAAAACCACCAAATGTCAATATACTATCTTTTATTGCTTTTAATAATGAGATTGTCTTTATTTCTGCCTCTTTGCTTGGCTCTATAGGGATTTCAACGACAGAGTAAGTGCTTCTTGGGGGTAAAACAGGAATTGAATCTTTGTAGTCAGAAAAGAAATTAATTACTTCTTGACGAGATATTTTTATTTTAGCCATAAAACTTTGCTGAAATCTTTCAATTAACAACCTCTTTTCAACATCATTCCACATTTCAACCTTATATTCTTGAATTGATAAACCAAGTATTTCTTCTAAGGCGTTTTTCGAACCAGCTCTTTGAACCATTAAATCAACTTCACTTTCGATTGTTGAATGAATTTCATCACCAGAAACCTCTATTAGTGTATCTTTTTTTGCCAACTCGAAAATAACGTGTTGATTTATAACAAAATCAAGAGCTTGATTATAATTTTCTTCAACAAAAGATGGTCTAGTAGAGATATCTACACCTATTTGCATGGCTTGCATTTGAATAGTCTGTAATACATCGCTATTTATTATAGTGTTTCCTTCAACTTTTGCCACAATACCGTCCACAAATTCTTCACAAAATAGAGTTTGAGAACATAAAAATAAAAATTTTATAAAAATTTTAGTCATTTAATTTGCTCTTCTGGTTTAAAAAATTTATCATTTTTAGTAACTTTATATTTTTTATTTAGATTAGAAAAAGAGTTTTCTTTGTGTAAATCCTGGTTTTGCTTATTTAGAGCTGTCTTTATCCTGTTTTTAACTTTATCAAAAGGCAGTATATTTGCAGGTACTAACTCCTCAAAATAAACAATAGACCACTTTTTATCTCTAGAGTTAAAAACATTTGAAATATCGCCAGGATTTATATTTTTTATAGCCTCTATAATATCTTTGTTTTTACTTTTATCAAAAAGGTGCATTTTACCAGCATTTTTAGGGCTTAGCAATGAAAACTTTTTAGATAATACAAAAAAATCTGAACCACTTTTTATTTCCCTATGTAGACTATCCGCAAGTGCTTGAGTTTTAACTTTTAAATTATAAACAGAATATTTTTCAGGTTCTTTATATTTTGTTTCTTTAAACTCTTTATAATAAGATTTTAGATCTTCTTCAGACGGTTCAGGAGCACTATTAACTAAATATTTAACATAAGCATCATAAAGTATTTCTTCTTCAATACCTGAATATTGAGATTGAAAACCATAAGAGCTATCTAAATTGTTTTTTTTACCTTTTTCAACTGCGAGCAACTGCAATACCAGGGTTCTAATAGCAAGCTTTAAACTTTCAACACTATCAATAGAAGGCCTTCTGGATGGAGAAGATTTTGAAATTTTATTAATAAGCCATTTTACACCAAACCCTTTATTATTAAAAAAAACAATATTATTTTTTTTATCATAACCTTCTAAAACAGGAATAATATCTACATTATTCATGTATGTCATCTTTTCTTGGTGTTCGCTTAAAACTTTTCCTAAATCTACCATAGCGCTTTCGTTTAGTGAAAAACCTATTACACTGAGCAAGTTTTTATCATAATTATCCGCCGCATTTTTAAGTTTACTCTTTACAAGCCCTAACGAGCTGTACTCTACCCTTTCAACTAACTTTTCTTTGGGATAATTGGCCGCCTCAGAAACTCTCTCATCTAAAACATAAACAATGTGGTATCCATATTTGGTTTTTATAGGATTTGAGAAATCTCCTTTACTTAACTGATAAACCTTTTCTTGAAATTCAGGGTCAATTTTACCCCAAGAAACCCAACCAAGGTTACCCTTGTTGTTGACCACATTAGGGTCGTCAGATTTATCTATTGCCAGTTCTTTGAAATCAGTAAAACTAGAGGTCAAAGATAACACTTCGCTTGCTTCTTCGTATGCTTCCTGTTCGGAGAGAGTAAAATCACCAGGCATTTCACTGCCTATAAAACCTATCAAAATATGACTAATATTTAAATCTCTCAATATATGTTTTTTTCCACTTTCAATATATTTTTTAGGTACAAGTGGAAGGGCAACAAGTTTTTCGTATGTTTTATTTACATATAAAAAATCAGACCTATTTCTAAGTTTTATTGCTGTTTTTGGGTTGTTAAGGAAGTTTTTTTCCTTAGCATCTATAACAGCAACTTTTTTTCGAATAAAATCATTTAATATTCTTTCTTTTTGATTCGAGTTAATTCTCTCCCACTCAGATTTTGGGTAAAACTCAAAAAACTCGTTTTCACCATAGTTGGTTCCGTTAATTGAAACAACATGTTCTTTGGCGACGCCAAAAGTGAATAAAATTATTAATATTGATAATGTTTTAACCATATTGCTCCGTTTACATTAAAATAAGAGTAGTTAATTTATTTAATATTGACTCCAAAAAAGTATAAATATCTAAATTTTTATTTAATGAAATGTTTACTAGCAACGCCTCTCTGTCGCCAGGTAAAAACTTTGGTGTAATGCTTCTTTTGGCACAAAACTCAACAATAAACGGAATCAAAGAGTCTATAGACCTAGATACACCTGCAGATAAAAAAACTAACTGTAATATACCATCGCTGTAAACACAGCTTTTTATACCAAGCTTAGCACAGTATATCCTTGCCTTATAATTGTCTATAAGGTTTTTAACAGAGTTTGGCTGAGGACCAAACCGGTTCTCTAGTTCATATTTTATTTTCATAAAATGATCTAATTTATCGCATTGTGACAACTTTCTATAAAACTCTAAGCGAATAGATTCTGATGAAATATAATCAAGGGGTATAGCCATGTCTATATAAAGTTTGACAGAAATATCCTCAGGGTCTATTATAAAAGACTTTTTAACAAAATTTTTATCTTCAAGAGACTCCTTTATCAGTTTAGAGTATAATCCGTAACCTATTTGGCTTAATCCTCCACTTTGCTTATATCCAAAAATAGAACCCACACCCCTTATCTCCATATCTGACTTTGAAATATTATAACCCGAGCCTAAAGATGTATTTTTTTCAATGCTCTTTAATCTTTTATATGCATTTTTAGACAACCTATAACCCTTTGGAATCATTAGATATGCAAACGCCTGTCTATCACTTCTTCCAACTCTTCCTCTAATCTGGTAAAGCTGTGATAACCCAAAAAGGTGGGCTCGATTGATTATGACGGTGTTGACATTTGGAATATCTATTCCTGTTTCTATAATAGATGTACATACAAGAACATCCGTTTTACCTTCAATAAACAAAGACATTTTTCTTTCAAGAGATTTTTTTTGTTCTTGACCGTGCGCAAAATTAATTTTAAGACCAGGCAAAACATCTCTTAAAACGCTTACAATGTTCTCTAAAGTTTTAATGTTATTGTGAATAAAAAAAACTTGACCTTTTCTTCCTACCTCAAACATAATTATGGATTTTATGTTTTCAATATCATAGTATTGTACTTGTGTGTTGATTGGAAACCGGGCTTTTGGGGGAGTATTTATGGTTGAGATGTTTTTTATTCCAGATAAAGACATGTGTAGTGTCCGGGGAATTGGTGTTGCTGACATAGAAAGCACATCTATGTCGTTTTTTATGTCAACAATCTTCTCTTTCTGTTTAACACCGAAGCGATGTTCCTCATCAACAACCAGCAGCCCGAGGTTGTAAAAACTAACACCAGGAGACAATAAAGAATGCGTGCCAATAACAACATCTATCATGTTGTTTTTAAGCTTTTCCAAAGTGCTTTTATTTTCAGATTTATTTTTAAAACTCGAAACTAAACCAACATTAATTGAAAAAGGTGAAAGCCTTTCTATAAATGTGTGAAAATGTTGGTTTGCAAGTATAGTTGTGGGGGCTAATAAAGCAACCTGTTTTCCCGAATAAACAACTTTAAAGGCTGCTCTAAGTGCTATCTCTGTTTTCCCAAAACCAACATCACCACAAAGCAACCTGTCCATAGGTTTTTTGTCCTCCAAATCTTTTGAAACCTCTTTCCAGGACTGAGTTTGGTCCAAGGTTTCTTCAAAAGGAAACGACTTAATAAAACGCTTTTCAGCTTTGTAGTCAAAAGAGTCTAGATTTTTTTTAGAGATAGAGCGAGAAGCATAATTCTTCAACAAATCATCAACTATATCATCAACCTGTTTTTTAGCCAACCTTTTTTTCTTTTGCCAAACACCCTTCTTGGAAAGGCTGTCCAATTTAAATGCTGGCTCCTCTTTCGAGCTATGGTACTCAATTAAACCTAAGTTTTGAGTGGAAACATAAATTCTTCCTCCATCTAAAAACTCTAAAAGTAACCGCTCATCAAAAACACCTTTGTCACCAAAATCATAAAGCCCCCCATACTCACAAACACCATGGTGTTTGTGTACAACTCTATCTTTTATCGCTAAAGACTTAAAGTCAATAGTATCGGCCATGTCTGGCTTTTCTAAGCTTGTTGTCCGACTTAAAAACCAACGAGGAACAAGAATTTGGTCTAAAAAAACATAACCATTATTAGTAAGATTTTTTTTTGGTAAAACTTTTAACGATGTATCGCTAAAGTCTTTATCAAACAAATTAAAAGAAATAGACATACACCCCTCGACAAGGTTTGTTACTTTATGGTTTAATATTTTAAATTTTTCGCCAACAACATCTAAAACCGAAGACTCTCCAGACATGTGTCTATCAGCAATCCGACGCAACAAAACAGGGTTGTCTGTAATTTGGCTCTCAACATCAAACCTATAAACAGAAACACTCTCACTTAAAAAGGAAAAACGAACAGGGTATGTTTTGTTAAATGGATAAACATCAACTATACCACCTTTTAAAACATACTCACCACATTTAGTAACAGTTTCTACAGGCTCATAACTTGATAAGCTTAAAAAGTTTACAAGCTCTTCATAGTCTAGCTCTGTATCAAAATTAATAAATTTCGTGTGGTTTTGCTTTATTGATTTTTCTGATATCCCCCTTTTTGTGGATATTATAATATTGCTTATTTCTCCAACGGAAAGCTTTGATAGTACTCGCCCTCTATGCTCGTTGGCATTCGACTTAAATCCTACAGGAGTATCTCTATCAAAAAAACATAGTGGCGGCAAAAAATCAACACCCCTGTATATATAGCTATAGTTATGAAAAACATCTGAAAAAGCATGATCTTCTACACACACCACAGCTCTACAGTTAGACTCCCTCAATAAAAACAAAAGTAGCTCTAAAGGCATTTCGACAGCGCTTTGACAGGTTATGCTCTTTTTAAATTGTTCAAAAAACTCTATAAAAAAGGATTGTTTCACGTGAAACATTATTTAGATAAAGCTATTGCCAGTGAAGCTATGTCGGAAGGTTTAACGCCTGCAATCCTTGATGCTTGACCCAGTGTTTCAGGTTTTAAACGTTGCAATTTTTCTCGTGCTTCGTTTGACAGGTTCGGAATAAGCATAAAGTTAAAATTCTGTTCAAACTCTTTTTTTTCCATCAACTTTGTTTTGATCAGCCTTTCTTTCTCTCTTTTAATGTAGCCTTCATATTTAATTAATGTTTCGGCTGCAAACAAGGCTTCCAAAGACTTTTTGTTGAAAACTTTTTCTTTGTAAATTTCAAGATAAGATGTCTCATTTCTTAGTATTTTGTTGTAGTGAGAGTTTTTACTAAGTCTGTCTTTTTTTAATTCGACTATATTGCTGTTTATTTCTCTCAAGTATTTTACTGCTGTTTTTTGTTGTTTTTTTGATAGAGTGCCGCTCGTTATTGCTGCCTTGTTAAGCCTTTGCTGTGCTGTGTCAGGTCTTAAAAGGAGCCTATACTCAGCGCTTGCAGTAAACATTCTGTAGGGTTCGTTAATATCTTTTGTTGTTAAGTCATCTATTAAAACACCAATATAAGCCTCTTCTCTAGTTAAAACTAGAGGCTTTATTTTTTTTATGTAGTTTACTGCATTAATTCCAGCAATCAAGCCTTGTGCTGCCGCCTCTTCGTATCCAGAGGTACCGTTTATCTGTCCTGCTGAAAATAAACCTTTGATTTCTTTGCTTTCTAGGCTTCGCTTTAATTGTGATGGTATTAAGTAATCGTATTCTATTGCGTAGCCGGGCCTAATTAGTTCTATGTTTCTAAATGCTGGTATTGTTTTTAATGATTTAATTTGAACTTTTTTAGGAAGGCTTGTAGAAAACCCGTTTAGATATATTTGTTTAGAGTTTTCCCACTCAGGCTCTATAAAAAGTTGGTGGAACGGTTTCTCTTTAAATCTAAAAATTTTATCTTCGATACTCGGGCAATATCTTGGCCCTACACCCTTTATTTGACCTGAAAACATCGAAGACTCATTTATTTTCTCTCTAATTGTGTTGTGCGTATCTAGGTCTGTATACACAATCTTACAATTAAGGTTTTTAGGCTTAAAAGGTCTTTTTGTGTGAATTGAGAAAGGGAATGGATTGTTTTCTCCGCTCGCGTTTTCCGTTTTTGTCCAGTCTATTGAGCTTGCTAGAAGTCTAGGTGGGGTACCTGTTTTGAGCCTTCCGGTTTTAAGTCCATAGTTTTGAAGACATTCTGTTAGTCCAGAGGACGCTTTTTCCCCAAATCGTCCCGCCTTAAAGGTCTCTTTACCTATATGGATTAACCCATTTAAAAAGGTTCCAGAAGTAATAATTAAAGCTTCACAATAAATTTTTTCCCCAGTACTTAAAACTGCAAAGGAGATTTTTCCATGTTTTGTTTTAAAACCAACAATCTCACCTTGTTTTATAATAATATTTCTTTGTGACCTTACGAAATCAGATACATGGGCTGCATATTTAATCTTGTCGACCTGGGCTCTAGGGCTCCAAACAGCCCTACCCTTAGATTTGTTTAGAGTTTTAAACTGAATACAAGACATGTCAGCAAAAAACCCCATTACACCACCAAAAACATCTATTTCTTTAACAAGGTGCCCTTTGGCTAGGCCGCCTATAGCGGGGTTGCAGGACATTCTTCCTATCGCTTTTGTATCAATTGTTACCAACATAGCCTTGCCGCCCATTCTAGATACAGCTAGAGCAGCCTCAATCCCAGCATGTCCTCCTCCTGCTATAACTACTAATTTTTTAGACAAGATTATTTTCCAACACAAAAAGAGGAAAATAGATTGTTAAAGATATCGTCATTTCCAATTTTTCCAAGAAGTTCTTCAAGGTGCTCAATAAATTCTCGCAACAAAGAGGATAAAATAACCATGTCAACATCTCTGTTTATTTGTTCTTTTGCAACACCTAAAACTGCCAAGCCTTTGTTTAGCAGAATTTTCTGACGCTCACTCACAACAACAGGGTCAACAGAATAGTCGTAACTCATGTTTTGCTTTAATAGTGTGGATAACTCTGTTAATAACGTGCTAATTCCACTGTCTTTCTTTACAGATATCTTTATGTGTTTTTTGTTGATATCCCTCGGAGAAAACAGGTCAGACTTGGTGTGGATAAGTATTACATCCTTATTAGAATTTTCAAGCCTGTTTTGTTTATAAAATTTTGATGGGTTTTGCTCGTCTAGCACTAGCAATATGTCTGAGTTTGCTATTTCAGTATTTGTTCTTCTTATTCCATGTGACTCAATAGGGTTTTCTGTTTTAGTAATACCTGCAGTGTCAACAATGCAAACAGGTATACCTGCGATTTCTATCCATGATTCAATGGTGTCGCGAGTAGTGCCGGCTATATTTGTTACAATTGCCCTGCTTGATCCTGAAAGCCTATTGAATAAAGATGATTTTCCGGCATTTGGTTTACCGCACAAAACAACTCTAGCGCCGCTATTTATGGCTTTGCCAAAATTAGAGCTGTTTAATATGTTTGCTGTCTTGGTATATATCAAGCCTAGGACGCTTGAAATTTCATCTTTTTTTGTAAAATTAATTTCTTCTTCAGAAAAATCTAACTCATGTTCTAAAATAGTTAAAAGATGGACCGTCTCTTCCTTTATTCTTGCAATAGATTTCGACAAGAAGCCATTTAAATTACTTAATTGAACACTAGCATTTATTTTTGTTTTTGATGCAATTATGCCAGAGATTGATTCTGCCTGGATTAAATCCATTTTTCCGTTAATAAACGCCCGATAAGAAAACTCCCCAGGGGCTGCCTGGCGAACTTTCTCCCTATAAAGCATACCAAGTATTGCTTTAGGGATAAAATGTCCTCCATGGCTTGATATCTCTATAACATCTTCACCTGTAAAGCTATTAGGTTTCTTAAAATAAGTTATTAAACAGTTGTCAATTGGTTTGTTGTTGGGTTGGTAAATAGTGGTATAGTTTGAATATCTTGGTTTTGGGGCTAGTTTAGAGCGGGTCACTTTTTTATATAAAGATTCTAGTTCTAACCCAGAAACCCTAATAACAGCAATTGCGCCTATTCCTGGAGGTGTAGCCAGGGCAACAATATCATCTTGTGTTATAGGCTTCAACATTAACGGTTTGATATCGTTGTAGTTTTCTTAAGATTCCACTGTTGAACTATATTTAAAATATTTGAAGTAGCGTAGTATAGGTTTAACCCAGAAGGAAATGAATTAAAAATAAGAAAGAAGAATCCCGTCATAATATACATCAATGGTTTTTGTGAGCTATCCATAGATGCAGATGTAAATTTTTGCTGAAAAAACATAGTGATACCCATAAGAAGAGGTAAAATTGCAACATGTGCACCATAAATAGGTATATGAAACGGAAGATTAAATATTATGTCTGGCTGAGATAAATCTGTAATCCATAAAATAAAAGGTTCACCTCTAAACTCAATAGTAGTTCTGAAAGTTACAAATAGAGCGAACAGCAAAGGCATTTGTACGACAATTGGCAAACAACCTCCTAAAGGGTTTACACCATGTTTTTTCCAAAGAGCCATTGTCTCCTGATTAAGCTTCATTGGATCATCTTTAAATTTTGACTGAAGCTTTTTTATGTGAGGCTGTAGTTGTTGAATTTTTTGATTTGAAACAGTCGCTTTTTTCGTAAGAGGTCCTGTGAAGACCCGAATAATAAATGCAAATAATATTAAAACAATACCATAATTAACTGTAAAGTCAGAAAAAGGATTATGCAGATACTTCAATAGTTTTAGAATTAATTTGCTAATTGGACGTATAAATGACCAACCCCAATTAATCGCCTCTTCAAGATTACTGCCAGTTTTTTTCATTTCTACAATATCTTGGGGCCCCAAATAAACTTTTCCCGAAAGGATTTTATCATTTTTGTGGTGGCCAATATAAATTTTATATCCAGGGGTAACCTTTCTGTTTGCAAAAACTTGATTTTCTGCTTCGTAAGAACCATATATACCTTTGTTTTCTGGGATAATTGACGCGATAAAGTACTTAGATTTTATTGCAGCCCAATCCGTTCTACCATCAAGTGTCTCTAGGTAAATTTTATCGGAAGAGTTTTGCAAAATATTATCATGCTCATCAACCTGCCATATTACGGCTCCCGATTCAGCAACATCATAGTCTTGATTTTTTTCAGTTGGACGTAAAGATTTTGTCCAAGCAATTTCTTTTGTAAAATCACCTTCCTTTAAAGACTCTACATTAAATTCATAATCAAAGTGATAAAAACTTCCATACATTGTTAATGAATTGGAAACCCCACTCCCCATAGAGTCATTAAAATTAAAGTAAAATGTATGCGACTCTCCACTATCCAATAAGAACCTTTCACCATTTTTAATATTAGTAAAAAAGGGCTTATCAAAAAATAAGACATCATTATTTGAGTTATCTCTTAAAGCTAAGCATGGGGAGCATTGATTATCATCAGGAAGCAATATTGAAACAAAACCATTTTCTATAAAAACACCCTCATCACTATACCCGCTAATATAATTTTTTAAAGTAAATGATTTAATTGTACCACCGCCAATACTTGAAACTTCAGCGATATACAAAGGTGTCTCAATAAAAAAAACGACCTCATTATAACTATTTATATTATCAACGACGGGATGAATAGTGTTTTTATTTAAAACTTCAGTTGTTTTATTATTGTAATAGCTCGAATCTTCTAAGGCTAACTCTGAAGGTGTTTCTTTTTGAGCAGGAGAAATATACTCCATATATTTAGGCGTTAAAAATAACACCACCATAATTAATAAAAAAGCAAGTAATTGCTGTTTGCCTGAATTTCCCATTATATCCTTATTTTACCGGGTCCCAGTGATTGTGTTTAGACCAAGGATGGCATCTACCAATCCTTTTTAGTCCTTTAATCAAACCAAAGAATGAGCCATATTTTTCAATTGAATCTATCATATATCTTGAACATGTCGGAGAGTATCTACACGCAGGAGGCAAAACAAGTCCAATCGTGTTGCGATATATACTGACAAGCCCAATAAGTAGTTTAGCCATATAGCTGATTATGTAGTTTTATAAAACATTGATCTAGTTGAATCCAAGATAGACGGCTTGCTTTTGGCTGTATTATAATACATATATTTTTTGATTTAAAATATGTATCAAATAACATCCTACAGCGACGCTTGAAGAGGTTTCGTTTAACGGCGTTACCATATTTCTTGGATACTATTAACCCTAATTTAGAAAAATTATTTTTTTTGTACCGAAATAATAAATCCCCGATAATCAGGGATTTATGTGAAGAAAATAATTGACGAAATTCTCGACCATCTAGTGAATACTTCAAAATCTAAGCAGAAAGAGTTTTTCTACCTTTTTGTCGGCGTCGAGCCATCATGGCTTTGCCATTTTTTGAACGGTTTCTTTTTAGGAAGCCATGCTTATTTTTTCTTTTTCTATTACTTTTGCGAATTGTAACTTTCATAAATCACCTTAATTCTATATCTAAAAACAGCCTATTAATTTATGAAATAATAATAATAATTAATCAATATTTATTTAACAATAAATAATAAAAGAATATAGATAACAAAAACCAAGAGCAATATAATTCTGAGCAAATCTTTAGTTTGAAAATCAATCTTCAAAATCAAGTAAAAATATCTATTTATTGTCTTTTGTAATAAACTACAATATGCCCGTAGTTTTAAGCATGAGTTTACAAGCCGGAATTGTAGGTTTGCCTAACGTTGGCAAGTCCACCATATTTAATGCATTAACAGAGTCGGGAATACCTGCCGAAAATTATCCTTTCTGCACGATTGATCCTAATGTAGGAATAGTAGAGGTCCCTGATAAAAGAATGGTACAGATTTCAAAATATATAAAGCCTCAAAAACAAATTTTTAACACTATCGAATTTGTAGATATTGCTGGACTTGTTCGCGGAGCAAGCAATGGAGAAGGTTTGGGAAATCAGTTTTTATCACATATTCGAACAGTTGACGCAATCGTCCATGTTGTTCGTTGTTTTGAAGATTCTAACGTAACACATGTTGAAGGGAAATTAGAGCCTCTTCGAGACATAGAAATTATAGAAACTGAATTATTAATTCGAGACTTGCAATCAATAGAAAAGCGTCTGGTAAAAATTAATAAGCAAGCACGAACAGGTGAAAAAGACGCTAATATTGAAAAAGAATGCCTAGAGTATGTACTTGAACAAGTAAATAAAGGTTTACAGCTGCGCAACATTGAACTCTCAAAAAATCAGCACAAAATCTTAAAGCCTCTTGCACTTTTAACTAATAAGCCTGTTTTATATATAGCAAATGTAGATGAAAATGAAATACAGGTCGAAAATCGTAGTTCACGTGCAGAAAAAGTATTTAATTATGCATATGAAAATGGATGTGAAGCAATTCGTCTTTGTGGAAATATAGAGATGGAAATTTCAACAATGCCCAAGAGTGACCGTTCAGTCTTTCTTGAAGAATACAATTTATCTGAGCCAGGTTTATTTAAACTTATTCGTCGCGCATATGGTTTGCTGGGGTTGGAAACTTTTTTTACTGCCGGGGAAAAAGAGGTTCGAGCTTGGACCGTGCGCCAAAATACAACAGCTCCTGGGGCCGCCGGTGTAATCCATACTGATTTTGAACGAGGATTTATTAAGGCAGAAATTTACCATTTTGATGATTTGATGGTACATAAATCTGAATCTGCTTTGAAAGATGCGGGTAAAGTTCGATTAGAGGGTAAAAACTATTTGGTCAAGGACGGTGATATCATATTTTTTAAATTTAATGTTTAGATATTAATATGTTTTTTTTCATGATTTTAAATTATATTCTATTAACTTTATCAGCAGCAGGATTAATGATTATTGGACTTAATCATTATTTTCAGATTGGTTTTTTTGGAATGGCTCCTATAAAGTTGGATATTTTTATTAGTTTAATTTATGTAGCAGCAGAAACCTTAGTTATGTTTTTCTTTGTAGGAACAGGGGTTTCAATTAAAGAATATATTCAAGAAAACCCTGATACTGACCATAAATATCATAAAGAATCAGTTTCAATAAAGCGTGTATTATATCCACCTACAATGATGGCTACATTGTTATTTGTAGCTATGATTATCTTTGATGGTGGTTGGCTAATGGGGCAAATGAGCAGAGGATGGTTTCACGCCTTTTATGTTGCGACAGTTTATTATTTTATCAAATCACTAATAGTTCAGCATAAATGTTTTAAAAAAAATACTTTAGTCATTTTAGAAATGACTAAGACCAAAGCAAAAATTAATTCGGCTGATCTCTTCTAGAGTATTCTTCACTAGCACGATACAGAATTTTCTGTTCAGTATCAGTCAAATTTTCCCAACCATTCTCATTGAGTTTATCTAAAATTTCGTCAACATTTTGTTGAATAAGTCTATTGTCTATTTTTTTCTTTTTATTTTGATTTAATGAGTAAGTACGTGAAACCTGTTTTTTTTTGGTGAATTTAGGTTTTCTAGAGCTCAACCACCTCCAATTTAGGTATATATAGCCAGTTATCATTCCTGATAAATGCGTTAAATGACTAACCCGTGAATTATTCATTAAAATTGAAGAAAAAAGAGCTATAATCGCCAATCCAATAACGAGGTATTTAATTTTAATTGGCACAAGCCCGTAAAGTAGAACAATTCTGTTTGGATACAGCATTGCAAAGGCAAGAAGGATTCCAAAAACCGCACCACTTGCTCCTACAACAGGAATAGTTGAATCATGATGAATTATTGCATTCAACATACCAGAGCCTACGCCAGTGACAAGATAATATTTATAAAATGTAATTTTACCCCATGATTGTTCAACATCTTTTCCGAACATCCATAAAAAAAGCATATTTAACAAAATATGAAAAAAGCCGTCATGTAAAAACATATAAGTAAAGGGTTGCCAAATATATGCTTCAAATAAAGTCTTAGAAGGAATTAATCCAAATTGTCGAAATATATCAGATTTCAATCCTGAGAGTTCCAGAAATATGTAAATTATAATATTTATGATAATGATTGTTTTTATGCCTTGAGGAACAAAAAAATGAGGGCGATTAACGGTTGTCCGAAAACCTTTGCTTGTATATTGATATCTCAAGAAATATGGTTTTCTAAAAATATTTTAATATCGTTGAAAACCATCATTTGGTCTTTACTTTTAACAAAAATATTATGTGTAGCATAGTTATAATTTTTCACTATTTTCACATTAGATTGAACATTATTTTTAATAATTTCTATATTTATTGGCATCGAAGTCTGGTCAATATTTGAACTTAATAATAACAAAGGACATTTTATTTTTTTTAATTCCTGGAAGACAACTTTATTCATTTTCATGAATTCATTTAATGCAATCATAGGATATTGTTCATAGCCATGGAATATTAAGCTAGCTTTAATCTTTTTCGGATAGGATTTTATTTTTGGGCGGATTGGAAATAGATGACATAAAATAAAGTTTAAATATTTTAATTTCTTATGATCTCTAAAATGGAAAACAGCCGCTGCTGAAATTACACATGTAACAGGAAAAAGTGATGCCAAATGCAATGCTATTACACCTCCCATACTCATTCCTATTACTACTATTTTATCACATGAGTTAGACAAAACAGCAAGGTCTTTTTCGGTAAAACTTAGCCAGTCCTGGTATTTTACCGTATTACATTCTTCAACAGTAGTCCCGTGTCCAGGTAGGTTTCGTGTTAAAGAGCGATAGCCTTGTGCTCCTAAAAACTCCGCAAGCTCTTTTGTTTCATAAGTTGAGCTTGAAAATCCATGAATAATATAACATCCAATTTTACTTTTGATATTAAATTCAAAATCTTTTGTTTCAATTTTTACAGTATTATTCATTTTATTAGTACTGAGTTTAAAAAACTTAAAGATTTAATATTATGCATTCCATGTAAATGAAATTCCATAAAACGTAATAAATATTTTTCAATTATCTGCAACATATTTTGCATAATTAAAATATCATTTAAATTTTTAATATTTGTTTTAGAAACTTCTTTAATTAGTAAAAAAACATCACAATCCAAAAATATTGAGTCTATACTTCGACAATTTTTACAAGCAAGTAAACCATTTTTCATATTATAAAAAGCACTTGACAGCAATCTTTTACAATTATGACAATTTTCGGAAATAGGATTAAATCCTGAATATTTAGAAAATTGTATTAAAAAAAAAATATACAAGGTCTTTTCTGAGACATCTAAGCTATTTAGTTGAGAAATTGAACTTTTTACTAGACGATATAAAATAGGTGAAGGATCAAGTTGGTGAGAAGTCTTATCAAGAATCTCAACAATAACAAGTCCCGTGGCCATTTTTTTTATATTGGTTCGAATTGTAGATAAATTGTGTTGAATTGAAATATCCCTCATAACCTGTAAGTCTTTTGACTCATTAAAATTCATTTGAAACTCAACAATGTTCATTGGTTCGAGCATGGCAGAACTACCACTTTTCGATTTTTTTGCCCCACGAGCAATCAGTGAAATTTTGCCAAAGTCTGGAGTAAAAACCCTAGATATTATACTAGATTCAGAAAACGGGATTGACTTTAAAATAATTCCAGAAGACTCCTGAACCATTTAATATGCTTTAGCAAAAATCACCTCATGTTTTGCAGGTGAGCCACTATAAATACAATTTAATCCATTAGGTTGTTCATCAAATGGAATACAGCGAATTGTAGCTTTAGTTTCATTTTTAATTTTCATTTCGGACTCTTCTGACCCATCCCAGCCACACTTTATAAATCCTCCCTGTTCAACTTTGGATTTAAATTCAGACCACTCTGTAACATTAAAAGTATTTTCATCTTGGAACTTAACAGCTTGATTAAACATGTTTTGTTGAATTTCAACCAATAAGCTTGCAATTTTATCTCCAGCTTCATCAATATCAAAAGATTGCTTTTCACCAGTATCTCTTCTTGCAACGAATACTTTATTATTCTCAATATCTCTTGAGCCTACTTCAACTCGAACAGGAACACCTTTCATTTCCCATTCGTTAAATTTAAAGCCCGGGGATATTTTTTGTCTATCATCAATAAGAACTCTAATACCAAGTTTTTTTAAATTATTAAACATTGGCATAATATATTCTTTAATTGAATCCATGCTAACATTCTTTTTTGTAATAGGTAGAATTACAACTTGATTAGTAGCTACTTTTGGAGGTAGTCTTAATCCTTTATCGTCACCATGAACCATGATTAGTGCTCCAACTAAGCGAGTACTTACACCCCAGCTTGTTGCGTAAACAAGTTCTTCAGTGTTTTTTTCTGTTTGAAATGTTACATCAAAAGCTTTAGCAAAATTTTGGCCAAGATAATGAGAGGTACCCGCCTGCAGCGCCTTTTTATCACCCATCATAGCTTCAATACAAAGCGTTTCAACTGCACCTGCAAACTTTTCAGAATTAGATTTTTTACCAGTAATCACAGGAATAGCCATAATGTCTTCTACAACCTCTCTATAAACTTCTAGCATTTTATAGGTTTCTTCTAGAGCTTCTTTTTTTGTAGCATGAGCCGTATGTCCTTCTTGCCATAAAAACTCGCTTGTACGAATAAATAATCTTGTACGCATTTCCCAGCGCACTACATTAGCCCACTGGTTAATAAGAATTGGTAAGTCACGGTAGGAGTTAATCCATTTTTTATACATTGACCAAATAACAGTTTCGCTTGTAGGGCGAACAATTATTTCTTCTTCTAGTTTTGAAGCGGGATCAACTTCAACGGCTTTCCCATTTTCTACAGATTTTAGCCTAGAATGAGTAACAACGGCACATTCTTTAGCAAATCCATCGATATGTTCTGCTTCTTTAGATAAAAATGATTTCGGTATAAATAATGGAAAATAAGCATTAACATGCCCTGTTTCTTTAAATCGTTTATCAAAGGCATTACGAAGAGCTTCCCAAATTGCAAAACCATAGGGACGAATAACCATTGTACCTTTTACAGGACCATAGTCAGCCATTTGTGTTTTAGTAATTATATCTGTATACCAGCGATTAAAATTTTCACTTTTAGGTGTGACACCTTTTGCCATTAGAGCCTTTCTAATTATTTAATATTCTTTTGGAAGTTGTGCTGATAGTGCAGCCTCAATTTGAGATAAGCTTTCTGCCATATGAGCTTTTGTATAAGAATCTAACGTTTGTAGTTTTGTTAGCCTTGAAATACGTTTTTGTAAATAATCTAGGTCTGCACGCGCTAAAGATATTGCATCTCTAGGGAATTGATTATTTGATTTAATCGCCATATGAATTAACATTTTTAAGTGAACTCTTTGTAGCTCTCTTCTATAACTATTCACATTTTCTCGTTTTTCTACTTCTTTCCATACATCAGACCTAAGTATTTCAAACATTTCAGAGAGAGTGAATTTATCTTTATTGTTCTTGAATTTTAACTCATTATCTAGCATCCTTTGCATTCTTAGTGGAGCATATAGCGAAAATAATACATTAGATTGTAAATATTGTACCATTCCTCTAATTGGAAAGTCTATTCTAGACGTTCTCCAAGGTGTTCCTTTAAAATCATTCAATCTTTCAGGAGCAAGTTTATTTAATAATTCAGGATCAAAATCAAATGAATTTTTATGTAATATATTTTCACTTAAAAATCGCACAGCTTCTCGTTGGCGATTTGATGGCACAACCTCAAAAGGAATACGCCCATTCGGGTCGCCTATATGGTCGCGGCGATGATAAATACCCCCGACAAATTTTGCTGTATTTGCAATTGAACGGGCATATTGGCTAACGCCTAATGAAAAGACACTCCTCATTGTAGTATATCTTTCTCCATTTTTTTCAAATTTATCTAACATATTATCCCAAAGCTCATTAGCTAATTCAATTCGTTCTCCATAGTTCTGAATTGCATCACTAGACATATCGTATCTCGTACACATTGGATCTATTCCTCTTGAACTGCTGTGTGCATCTTCATCTGTTCCATATTGTAAATATGGTTCACTGACTCTGCTGGCAACCGATTTTAAATAGTCTGCTTCACTCTGTCCTTCTTTAGGAAAACCATATGCATATTCAATTGCCCAATAGTCATAATACCCTAGTTTTGTTTGGAAATAATTACCTTTTTTGTTTTTATCTGAAGATAAGTTGACAGGATTATAGTCCATTACCGAGCCAGTGATTCCATGCTCATCAGTAAATTCTTTATTTTTCAACTGTTCAGAAGTAAAAATAGTACTTGCTTTAAAATTATGTCTTAGCCCTAATGTATGACCAACTTCATGAACAATTAAATCCACAAGACCATCGTGCACAAATTGTTTTAAGTCACCTTCAGTTAAAGCCCCTGTTCCAGAAAGATAGTTCCATGCAAAATCTATTTCTTCCATTTTGTTAGATGCATAATGGCATGACTCTGAGTTAAACAATTGTTTTTCAGGGACTTCATTTTTCCACCAACTATTAAAAGCTTCATCAACACCCATATTTTCACTATCAATTCCTCCTATCAGCTTTGTATATCTCCTGTAAAAAGATCTAACAAAATCAGAACTAACACGAATATCCGCGGCATATAATTCACCAGTATAGGGATTTGCTTTTGATGGTCCAACGGCATATCCGGACCCGGGCCTAATTATCCATCTTATGACATTATATCGTACATCTCCAGGATCCCATGCTGCATCATCGGGCATTTGCTTTACGACAATGGCTTCTTTTATGCCTATTTTTTCAAAGGCATCATTCCACAATAACACACCTTCTTTTACAGCGTCTCTATATTCAACGGGGACTGTATTTTCAATCCAATAAACAATTGGCTTTTTAGGTTTAGATATATCAAATCGTGGCTCTGCTTTTTCTAAGTGCCATCTATTTACATAGCGAACATAAGGAGAATCTTTTAGAAGCGAAGAGTAATCTTGATACATTGTCAAAAAATGACCAATCCTATCATCAGCTAACCGTGGTTTAAAATCAGATACTGGAATTTCACTGAGACTAAAATGGTACTTATGAACCATAGAGGTTGGATCTGGCAAAGTATAAGTAGACTTAGGCTTATTATTTTTAAAATGAAGAGCAACATCAATTTCTGTATTACTTTTAAAAGATGCAATATCGGTGAAATAACTATTTTGTTTATCTAAATTAAATTTTCGTTGATAATATCCAGAAACCAAGCTGACACGAGGTATATCCTGTATAAAAATATTTTTTGCATCTATTAGTATTGACCCATCTTTTTCATTAGGAAGCCCCACAATAGGAGCACTTCCAATTATTGAGTGGGAAAAGCTATTATCTATAGCTCTGCTTATTGCTGCATCTGGTTCAGCACGAAACATTACGTTTTTATGTATAAATTGAATTCTATCTCCTACTTTTTTAAATATAAATGGAAAGCTTTGTAACATAGCACCACTATCAAACATAAAGGCGTCTCCACTGCTTCGTGTAACATCACAAAAGTAAACCTTATCTAGTTGGGTTTGTTTAATTTTTAAATATACTTTATCCTTATCTTTATCCCAGAACATCGTGAATAAACCATTTATTTCGTCCATACCTTTTACAATATCATAGAAAGACTTCCCTGTACCTTTTGATGTTTTTTTAACAATAGGATTACTTTTATCTCTAATTTCAATTGATTCTTTCTGTGCAATCAATAACAAATTGTTGAATATAATTAATGCAAGTAATAAGCTTCTAAGAATTCGATTCATTCGATTCCTTTCTAAAAATTGTTTCTAATATCGTCGAATTTTAAATTGGATAGATATAAAAAATACAGAATTCATAGAATGCAGTCCAACATGAAGATATTAATAAAATTTAGAAAATTTTTATCTTATTCATATGATTAAATAAAAAGCTTCCTTTCAATATAATTTTTATTAATGAAAGATTAAGAATTATTGAATTAATTTTTTTATGACTAGTTTAAATAAAAATAATATTAACACTTTAGTTTCAAACTAAATTATTTTCCCATTAATTTATGTCCTATGTCAATTCAGATAAACAATCTATCAAAAGAGTTTAAAATTTTTAAACGAGAAGCAGGCTTAAAGGGTGCAATAAAATCATTTTTTAATAGAAAATATGAAACTTTTCACGCATTAAAATCTATTTCACTGAATATAAATGAAGGTGAAATTATTGGTATTTTGGGTGAAAATGGTGCAGGAAAGACAACTCTTATAAAAACATTAGTCGGACTTTTACATCCAACCTCTGGTATGGTTTCAATTAATGGGTTTAGTCCGTGGGAACGACAAAATGAATTCCTTAGAAAAGTGTCAATTGTAATGGGGCAAAAGAATCAATTATGGTGGGACATTCCTGCAGGAGAAAGCTTTTTACTCAATCAGAAAATTTATCAAATACCAGAAAAACAATTTAGAGATACACTGAATGAAATGATCGACCTACTTGATGTTCGAGACAAAGTAAATGTACAAGTCCGACGACTATCGTTGGGCGAACGGATGAAAATGGAAATTATAGCAGCTTTGCTTCATCGCCCCAAGATTGTTTTTTTAGATGAGCCTACTATAGGTCTAGACGTAACTTCACAGTTCAGAATTAGAGAGTTTATAACGAAATATAATCGTGATTACCAGACTACATTTCTTTTGACAAGTCATTATATGAATGATATTCAATCGCTTTGTAAACGTGTATTTGTAATTCATAGAGGAGAAGGACTGTATGACGGTAATTTTGATCAATTAGTAAGATATATTAATCCTAAAAAGCGCCTGCAGTTTGTGTTTTCATCAAAACTTGAAAACATTCATTTAGAGGAAGTCCTTAAAAATCCAAACATTAAAATACAGGAAAAATCACTTATAGCAGAATTGCCAGAAAAAGAAATGACGGTATTTTTAAATAGATTATTTGAATTAGACAGTCCTGCTTCGGTTTCACTAGAAGAATTACCTGTCGAACAGACTATGAAAGCATTTTTCACAAATCCAGTGAAGTTTATACCTAAAAAATAAATGCGATCTGCAGCAATAAAATATTATACAGTCATGCGTATGACCTGGATTCAAGCTTTAGAATATAAGGCTAATACTGTTGTTGGTTTATTTGCTGTGTTTTCAGGAATTTTAATTGAGTATGTACTCTGGGAAAGAATTTATGATACGCGTCAGCTAGAAGTTATTAACGGCTTTACCTTAAATCAGTTAATTGTTTATATTTTTTTTGGAATTATGGTTGGACAATTAAAATCATCATGGGTAACATCCTTTGAAATGATTGAATGCATTCGCGCTGGTGGATTAAACAAATATTTAATTCGACCAATATCTTTTTTTCTTATCATTTTTCATTGTTTATTGGATATAATTCTTTGTTTTATTTTAGCTATTTTATAATGATAATTCTATTTCAGCTATTTTTTCCTGGCTGGGCTTTTCATCATCCTATTCAGGGATTTGGTTTTATTTTATTCTTAACTTTGGCTGTTTTTTTATCTTATTCTCTTTATTTCTTAATAGTCTGCTGTGCTTTCTGGTTTGGAGAGGTCAGGGTATTAATTCTAGCTTTTAATTTGTCAAGCCGTGTATTTGCTGGATCAATTATTCCATTAGAGTTTTTTCCTAATTATATGTTACAATTCATTCAAAATACACCTTTACCGTATTTAGTGAATATTCCTGTAAATATTGCTTTAGGCAAGATTCCGGCTGAACAATGGGATTGGTTATTCTTAAAAGGATGTATTTGGACATTGATTACGGTAGTTACCGGGCATTTACTTTATGAAAGAGGCATAAAAAAATATGAAGGCTTCGGTGGTTAGATATTTATCATTATGGTTGTCATTTTTTTCTAATACACTTACACGAGACATGGAGTTTAAGGCAAATTTTATAGGTAGTTTAATCGTTGATGCTGTTTATTACGGCGCGCACTATTATTTTTTTAGTATTATTTTTTCCTATGTAGATGTTTTAGGTAGGTTTACATCCCAAGATGTAAAAATATTTTTAGTAATTACTTTTCTAGCAGACACGGTTTATATGATGATTTTTTCAGGTAATTTATTTACATTAAATAAATTAATTGTCTCTGGAGATTTGGACTTTACTCTAATAAGGCCTGTTAATGGCCAATTTATGGTTTCATTTCGCTATGTTAAATCCTATGCTATAATTAGTCTTATAATTTTAGTATTACTTTTGGCCAAACTAGTCGGAGATAATTCTGATTATAAAGCTATTGATAATATTTTTTTATTCATAACATCATTTTTTATTGGGCAGTCTATATGGTATTCTATAGATTTTATGACTGGTTGTCTTGCCTTTTGGTTTAAAAATTTTACTGTTGGTGGTTGGTTGAGCCATGAATTTCTTAAATTTGCAGAACGACCAGACTCCATTTATGTAGGACTTTTAAGACGTACCATGTTTACTATTTTACCTATGGCTTTAATTTCATCAGTCCCAGCAAGAATGCTTCTTTATGGGCCTGGATGGAATTTTCTATTTGGCCAAATATTCATTGCAATTATTTTTTTAATTTTATCAAGAATTGTTTGGAAGGTTGGTATTAAAAAATACGAGTCTGCTTCAAGTTAATAAAGAAACTAATTCAAATTTTTTATATAAAGCACAGCAACTTATTATTTAATATTCTCATTTAATTTCATAGACTTTTAACCATTTAATAGTGTTGATATTCAGGATATGTACATTAAATCAGTCTAAAGCGCTATTTTTATTAATTTTTAAAGTTAAAATTTAAAATTATTTTATTTGAATATTTGTTCGCATTTTATCCCTTCAAAGCCTGAAATTTAAAATATAAATTTTTTATATTTTTTATATATTTTAAGGAGTATTTATCATTTCTAAAATAAAAAACATTAAAGGTACTCATGATTTATTACCAGTGGATACATTTAAATGGGAGAGTGTTGAAAAGCAAATACATTCCTTAATTAAAAATTATGGCTACGGCGAAATAAGGACGCCCGCTTTTGAAGAGACAGGTTTATTTATACGTGGGGTAGGAAAAGATACCGATGTAGTTTCTAAAGAAATGTATTCTTGGAAAGATCAAGGGAATAATAATTTAACATTAAAACCCGAATTAACTGCACCGGTTGTAAGGTCTTTTATACAGCATAATTTAGGGCGATTGCAGCCTATAAATCGTCTTTATTATATTGATGCCCTTTTTAGAAGAGAACGACCCCAGAAAGGGCGTCAACGTCAATTCCATCAATTTGGAGTTGAAGCCTTTGGCTCCGAGAATCCAGAAATAGATGTTGAGGTTATCTCAGTTGCTTATAATATTTATAAATCATTTGGCATTGATGGGATGGTAGTAAAAATAAATTCAATTGGAAGCCCAAATGTTCGTCCAAAATATTTAAAAGAGTTACGAGTTTATCTAAAGCCATTCTCTAAGCGCTTATGTAAAACTTGTAATCACCGATTAGATACAAATGCGCTAAGAATATTTGATTGTAAAAATCAAAATTGTCAAGAATTGCTGGATGAACATGCACCATTAATTTCTGATTTTCTAAGCGATGACGATAAAAAGCATTTTGAAAAAGTTTTACAATTATTAGATCATTTAGGGATTCCGTATTTATTAGATTTTAAATTAGTCCGAGGCCTTGATTATTACACTCGCACTACATTTGAAATCACATCATCTGAACTTGGTTCACAGGATGCTCTCTGTGGTGGTGGTCGTTATGACAATTTGGTAGAGCAGCTTGGGGGTGAGCCGACTCCTGCGGTAGGCTTTGCTGCAGGTATGGAAAGATTATTAATAGTCTTAGAAGAATCTTTGCAAGACTTAAGAAAATCAATTGATATATACATAGTTATTCTTGGGGAAAGAGCATTACCTGAAGCGCTTAAAATAGCTCATAATTTGCGTGAAAAATTAAATTTAACGGTAGTAACAGAACCTTCTCAAAGAGGAGTGAAAGCTCAGATGAAAGAAGCAAATAGGCAGAATGCTAAATTTGCTGTTATAATTGGAGAAAATGAGATTAAGAGTAAGTTTGTCGCAATTAAGGATATGACTAAAGGTGAACAAGTTGAAGTAAAAATCACATCTATCCTACATTATTTTTCCAATTTAAACTAGAGGACTTATGAAATTAAAACTTACATCATGGAACGTTAATGGAATTCGAGCAGCAATTAATAAAGGATTTATGAATTTTTTTAATGATAGTGATTCGGACATTTTTTGTCTTCAGGAAACAAAGGCTCGCCCTGAACAAGTGGATATAGAATTGCCGGGATATAATGATTATTGGTGTTCTGCGGAAAAAAAAGGATATTCTGGAACATCAGTTTTTTCAAAAGTAAAACCTTTTGAAGTTTCTAACGGAATAGGTATTGAAAAACATGATAATGAGGGCCGTGTGATTACTGCCGATTATGAACATTTTTATTTAGTCAATTGCTACACACCAAATTCAAAAAGAGATTTATCACGTTTAGATTACCGTCAAAATGAGTGGGAAGTTGATTTTCTAAATTATCTTAAACATTTGGAAAAACGTAAACCAGTGGTGCTTTGTGGAGATTTAAATGTAGCTCATAAAGAAGATGATTTAGCAAATCCACAATCCAATAAAACCACAAAATCTCGTCCAGGGAACGCTGGATTCACAGATGAAGAGCGAGCAAGTTTTGACAATTTAATTAATGCAGGATTTATTGATACTTTCCGTGAATTTACTGACGGGAATGGACATTATTCATGGTGGAGCTATATGGGAAAATCGCGGGAAAGAAATGTTGGCTGGAGAATTGATTATTTTATGATATCACCGCAATTACGCCCTAATTTAGTTTCTGCAAAAATCCGTCCTGAGATTTTGGGATCAGACCATTGCCCTGTAGAAATTGAACTTGAATTTTAATTGCTAACTCGAAATGAAATATTAAGATTAAAATCGCTTCATTCTCCTAAAGGACGAAAAAATGAGAATGCTGTTTTAATTGAAGGTTTACGATTAGTTGAAGATTGTCTTGAATCTCAATGGCCATTATTACAATTATTTATCGTAGAAAAAAATCTAGAAAAACTTCAATATGCTAGAACTCTAAATTTGGCACGTTCTGTTACTATTGAGCCAACCCTAATATCTCAAAAGGATATGGAACGTATTTCTGATACTAAAAACCCTCAAGGTATTGCGTTAGAAATTCAAATACTTGACGAAAACGAAGATATTCAAATTGCTGATAAAATTTTATATCTGGATAATATTTCAGATCCTGGAAATTTAGGAACCATAATGCGAACAGCAGCCTGGTTTGGTGTTGAGCAAATTTTATTATCTGAAAATTGTGCAAATATTTGGAATCCTAAAGTTGTGCGTTCAGCGATGGGGGCTCATTTTAAAATTGATTGTGATGTGTTTAACCTCGATGAACTGTTAAGTGAAAACCAAGAATTACCCCACCAAGTTTTAGGGGCTTATATGGATGGAAAGCCATTGATGGATATTGATACAAATATTCCTCACTGGATTCTCATATTAGGAAACGAAGCTCATGGAATATCAGAAAATTTAGATGGATTTATTAATCAGAAAATTACAATTGAAGGTTCAGGTATTCAGGAAAGTTTAAATGTCGCAGTTGCCGGCGGCATAATTTTAAATCATCTTAACAAGGATAGTTTATTATGAGATTTTTAAATAAATTTTTAATATCAATTTTACTTTTTGAGTTTGCATTTTCACATGGCATTTCCGAAGCGAATAAAGCCAAAATGGTATATGGTTCACTGTCTGATTTTATTACACTTGGTGCCGAACACATGATAACCGGCTATGACCATATTCTCTTTTTAATTGGCGTAATTTTCTTTCTAACAAAATTTTCTGATATAGTAAAATTTGTTACAGCTTTTACACTTGGACATAGTATCACATTAATTTTTGCAACTTTATTAGAAATTACCGCTAATTATTACTTAGTGGATGCTATAATTGCTCTCAGCGTTATTTACAAAGGCCTTGAAAATCTTGGGGGATTCAAAAAAATCTTTTCAATAGAACCGCCAAATCTTATCATGATGGTTTTTATATTTGGGTTAATCCATGGATTTGGTTTATCTACACGACTACAGCAATTAGCATTAGATGAGAGTAATTTACTCATGTCCATTTTATCATTCAATTTAGGTGTAGAGCTTGGACAGATTGGTGCATTGGCGATTGCATATCCACTAATCCTTTTGACACGAGGCATGTTTATGGATGTAATTTCTAAAATTGCAAACTGGGGATTGGTAATTGCTGGTATGTATTTGGTATTTTTTCAATTGGATAATTATTTTTCCCAGCATAATCATCATGAAGAGCCAACTCATCAAGTAGAAATTTATGAAGACCAACATGGCCACGATGATGATTCAGAACATTCTCATGGAAACGGTGAACCTCAAAGTCATGATGACCACTCAAATAAAAAAGAAGATGAACATCACCATCATGACGAAGATCCTAAACATAGTCATGATGATGAAAACAATCATAATCACTAAGTAAAACAGATATTAGCTTATATTTTGTTATAATATATATAAAAAAACAATATAGATTGCTATAGTTATTAATGGACTAAATATAAGTGTAAGGATTATTCTTTGTTTTGATTTCAAAGTAATCTCCTATGGGAAGCGTGGATATTTACCAAAATTTGGTTCGCGCTTCTCCTTAAAAGCATCTCGACCTTCTTTGGCTTCATCTGTCATGTAAAATAATAGCGTGGCATCGCCTGCAAGCTGTTGTAATCCGGATTGACCATCACAATCTGCATTTAAGGATGCTTTTAATATCCGTATTGCTGTTGGTGATTTTTCTAGAATTTCACAAGACCATCGAATAGTTTCATTTTCTAGCTCTTTATAAGGAACGACAGTATTTACTAGCCCCCAATCTAGTGCAGTTTTTGCATCGTAGAACCGACATAAATACCAAACTTCTCTGGCACGTTTTTGTCCAATTATACGAGCCATGTAAGAAGCGCCCCAGCCACCATCAAACGAACCAACTTTTGGACCTGTCTGACCAAATTGTGCATTTTCTGACGCTATTGTTAAATCACACATCATATGTAAAACATGTCCGCCACCAACGGCATATCCTGCAACCATGGCAATTACAGGTTTAGGCAAGGTTCTGATTTGGCGTTGAACTTCTAAAATATTTAATCGCGGAATTCCATCATCACCGATATAACCTGCATCACCTCTAATTTTTTGGTCACCTCCAGAACAAAACGCAAATTCACCTTCACCGCATAAAACCACTACGCCAATTTCAGTCATTTCTCTTGCAAGTATAAACGCCTCCTGTAATTCGCTTACAGTTTGCGGTCGGAATGCATTGCGTACTTCAGGACGATTAATAGTTATTTTTAAAATTCCTTTTGCATCACCCTCACCAGTTTCAAAGCGGATATCTTTAAATACTTTTGCTTCATTCCAAAAATATTGCATTAATTATTATCTCCAATTATTTAATAAGTAGGATAGAAAAACATATATAAATTTAAGGCAATTATCGGATTTTCATTCTATAACAAAAAATTTCAAAAAAAATAATGAAAGACATTAAAAATAATTAATAGTTTTCGGACTTATGTCAAAATCTATAGAAAAAAATTCATTCAAATTTGAAAACCATATTTTTGTTAAAGGAGCTCGTGAACACAATCTCAAAGATATTGATGTTGAAATCCCACGAAATAAACTTGTGGTTATTACAGGACTATCTGGTTCAGGTAAATCATCCTTAGCTTTTGATACCTTATATGCAGAAGGCCAGCGTAGATATGTTGAGTCTCTTTCTGCTTATGCTCGCCAATTTTTAGGCATCATGGAAAAGCCTGATGTAGATTATATAGAAGGTCTATCGCCTGCGATTTCAATTGAACAGAAAGTAACCAGTCGAAATCCGCGCTCAACGGTTGGAACAATCACTGAAATTCAGGATTATCTTCGTCTTCTTTTTTCTAGAATAGGTATTCAATACTGTTATAATTGTAATGGGCCAGTAGAAAAACAAACTGTTCAGCAAATTGTAGATATTATTATGAATATGGATGATGGCTCTAAAATTCAGATTCTCGGACCAGTAGTTCGAAGTAAAAAAGGGACACAGAAAGATGTATTAAAATCAATATCAGTTGAAGGGTTTATTCGTGTACGTGTAAATGGTAATATTTATAATTTGAGAGATATTCCTGATCTTGAAAAGAATAAAAAGCATAATATTGAAGTCGTTGTTGATCGTATAAAGATATCAGATTCTGTAAAAGATAGGTTAACACAGTCTTTGGAGCTTGCACTAAAAATCGGTAATGGCCTTGTAATTATAGATGAGATTGGTAAGACAGAGCACTTATATAGCGAGCATTTTTCTTGTCCTGAATGCGATATATCATTTGAACCACTTCAACCTAGAATGTTTTCATTTAATTCTCCTTTTGGTGCCTGCAGTAATTGTGATGGATTGGGTACAGAGATGAATTTAGATTCTGATCTTGTTGTTCCTGATGAAAATAAATCTTTAATTCAAGGTTGTATTAGTCCAATCGGAGAGCAACCTCGTGGGTCTTGGTATGGTTCTATTATGAAAAGTCTTTCTAAACATTATGATTTTTCTTTTGCAACTCCATGGAAAGATTTATCAAAACATGTTAGACAAGTTTTGTTATATGGCACTCCTAAAGATGAAAAGTTTAATATGACCTACAGTTCTGAAAATTTTTCAGGTGAATTAAAAAAAGGATTTGAAGGAGTTATCAATAATTTAAAACGAAGATATACACAGACCAAATCAACTGGAATGCGAGATTGGATTGAAAAATATATGGCTATTCAGAAATGCCCAGAATGTAAGGGTGCAAGATTAAAGTCTGCAAGTCTATCTGTTAAAGTAAATCGAAAAAATATTGAAGATCTTACACAGGAAACCATTGGTAAATTATTTAAATTTTTTAAAACTCTGCAATTGACTCAAAGACAGGAATTGATTGCAGAGCAGATTGTAAAAGAAATTCGTTCAAGATTAGGATTTCTTGTTAATGTAGGATTGGATTATCTTACACTTAACCGTTCTGCAGGAACATTATCAGGAGGTGAAGCGCAGCGGATTCGTTTAGCAACCCAAATTGGTTCTCAGTTAGTAGGCGTTATGTATATACTTGATGAACCATCTATAGGATTACACCAGCGAGATAATAAAAGGCTCATCAATACACTAACTCATTTACGAGATTTAGGCAATACTGTTATTGTCGTTGAACATGATGAAGAAACAATGGTTGCCTCTGATTGGGTTATGGACCTTGGTCCAGGAGCAGGTGTTCATGGTGGAGAATTAGTTGCTGAAGGGACCGTAAATCAGATAAAAAAAGTAAAAAATTCTATTACAGCAAAATATTTATCTGGAAAAAGAAGAATTGAAATTCCAGAAGTACGTAGAAAAGGAAATGGGAAGTTTTTAATCATTAAAGGTGCTAAAGGTAATAATTTAAAAGAGGTTAGCGTAGAATTTCCTTTAGGAAAAATGATTTGTGTCACAGGTGTATCCGGTTCCGGTAAGTCATCTCTAATTAATCAAACACTTTATCCTATACTAAGTCGTGAATTTTATAATAGTAGCATTAAACCTTTAAAATTCAGCTCAATTGAAGGGTTACTTTATCTTGATAAAGTTATTAATATTGATCAATCTCCAATTGGGAAAACACCTCGTTCAAATCCTGCAACTTATACTGGACTATTTACACATATTCGTGAACTATTTACACAATTACCTGAATCAAAAATCAGAGGATATAAACCAGGACGATTTTCATTTAACGTAAAAGGCGGTCGTTGCGAAACCTGTGAGGGTGTTGGACTTATTAAAATTGAAATGCATTTTATGGCAGATATGTATATTCAGTGCGAGGATTGTAAAGGTGCTCGTTATAACAGAGAAACTCTTGAAATTACTTATCGTGGTAAAAATATTTCCAATGTATTAGAAATGACAATTGAAGAAGCTTGTAAGTTTTTTGAAAACCACTATTCAATTTATCGAAAACTATCAACACTATTAAAAGTTGGATTAGGATATATTAAAATTGGCCAGCAAGCAACAACATTATCAGGAGGTGAATCACAGAGAGTAAAATTATCTACAGAATTATCTAAAACTGGTACAGGTAGAACTATGTATATTCTTGATGAGCCTACTACAGGTCTTCATTTTGAAGATATTAAAATGCTCTTAAATGTATTGCATGGACTTGTAGAAAAAGGTAACTCAGTAATTGTTATTGAGCATAATCTTGATGTTATAAAGACTGCAGATTGGATAATTGATATTGGTCCAGAAGGAGGATTTGCTGGAGGTAATATTATTGCAACGGGCACTCCTGAAGAGGTTGCAAAAATAAACACTTCTTATACAGGTCAATTTTTAAAAGAATTACTAATTTAGTAATCGTTAAATAAATGTCTAAGTATGTAAGAATATACTTTAATAAATTAATAGATAAATATTAAAGATTACGTTGTAGGAAAAAATATTAATAATGCTTATCATTTCTTTAACGCCTGCAGAAACATCAAATGAAAATGATTAATTATACGAAAATATGATGATAGTTATAGAGGATATAAATATATGAGATATTATTTAATTTTTAAAAATTAATCCTCTTCTCTTATTTTACTAATAAGTTTTATGTTAAAAATAATAATTTAAAATTTTTAAGAAAAAATTAATTTATATATGGCAGACTTTGTCCACTTACATAACCATACAGATTTTTCACTTTTAGATGCTGCCCAGTCAGTAGAGCAGATGTGTTCTACTCTTACTGATTTAAATATGGATTCTATTGCTGTAACAGAACATGGAAATCTATTTTCAATGATTCCATTTTATAAAGAGGCAAGAAAAAAAGGTATAAAACCTATTCTAGGATGTGAAATATATGTCTCTGTGGGTAAGCATAATGAACGTAAGCAGGTAACAACGGCAAGTGGTAAAAAATGGGGTTATCATCATTTAGTTTTATTATGCCAAAATGAAACTGGCTATAAAAACTTAATGAAACTGGTATCTATCGGTTATCTTGAAGGGTTTTATTATCGTCCACGTGTAGACAAAGATTTACTTCGAAAATATAATGAAGGCCTTATTGCCACTACAGCATGTTTAGCTGGAGAGGTAACTTACTATGCCTCTATAGGTGATTATGATAATGCAAGAAAGGCTGCAATAGAATATTCTGAAATTTTTCCTGGACGCTTTTATCTTGAAATGCAGAATCATGATATTGAAGAAGAAAAAAGTTCACACGTAGTGCTTAAAAAACTATCTAAAGATTTAGGACTTCCACTTATTGCGACTAATGACTGTCACTATGCACAGGAAGACCACTGGGAAGCTCATGATGTTCTTTTTTGTTTAGGAACAGGAAAAGATAGAGATGATCCTAATCGTCTACGATATGAACCGCGTCAATTTTATATTAAATCTACAGATGAAATGTATGAATTGTTCAAGGATTGTCCTGAAGCATTAGAAAATACACTTGCAATTGCAGAGCAATGTGATGTGGAAATTCCTATGGGAGATTATCATTTACCTCGATTTCAAATTCCTAAAGCATCAGGTGCAAATTCTGCAGATGATTATCTAAGAATTTTATGTCAACAAGGACTAATTGAGCGTTATGGAAATATAACTTCATCGGTACAACAACGATTAGAATATGAGCTCGGTGTAATTAAAAAAATGGGATTTGCAGGCTATTTTTTGATTACCATGGATTTTGTAAAATATGCAAAAAATCAAACTATACCCGTAGGCCCCGGTAGAGGCTCTGCAGCTGGTTCTATTGTTGCATATACAACGGGAATAACAGATGTTGATCCAATACGTTATAATTTGCTTTTTGAACGATTTTTAAATCCAGACCGTGTATCAATGCCTGATATTGATATTGATTTTTGTATAGAAGGCCGTCAGCAAGTCATTGATTATATAAAAGATCGCTATGGACATGATTCTGTTGCTCAAATAATTACTTTTGGAACAATGAAAGCTAAGTCTGTTGTACGTGATGTAGGACGTGTTTTAGGTATGCCTTATGGAGAAGTAGATCGAATTGCAAAATTAATACCTGCTGAACCAAAAATGACTTTGACAAAAGCGTTAGATGTAAATAAAGAATTAGCAATTATTACGAAACAGGATGAAACTCATCGTGAACTTATAGAATATTCTAAAGTTCTTGAAGGCCTTCACCGACACTCTTCAACACATGCAGCAGGTGTTGTAATTGCTCCAGGACCACTAACAGATTATGTCCCACTTTATAAACCGCCAGGGACTAATGATGTAGCAACTCAAGTTGAAATGAATGAACTGGAAGAATTGGGCTTACTTAAGTTAGACTTTTTAGGACTTCGTAATCTTACAGTTATAGATAAAACAATAAAAGCTATTAATCAAAATCATAAAATTAAAGTTAACATTGATAAACTGGATTTAAATGACAAAAATACATTTGAATTGTTTGCAAATGGAAGAACAATTGGTGTATTTCAATTTGAATCTGGTGGAATGCGTGAATACTTAAAACAATTAAAACCTACATCTATTGAAGATTTAATTGCGATGAATGCTTTATATCGGCCTGGTCCAATGCAAAATATTCCAGATTTTATTGCACGAAAACATGGTAAATCTAAAATTACATTTCTACATCCGACCTTAGAACCTATCTTAAAAGAAACTTATGGTATCATTGTTTACCAGGAACAGGTGATGCAAATTTCTCAAAAAATTGGTGGTTTTAGTTTGGCCCAGGGAGATATGATGCGTCGCGCAATGGGCAAGAAAAAGGCGGATTTAATGGCAGCATTTAAGGTAGATTTTGTTGAAGGAGCAAAAAAACTACAAATAAGTCAAAAGTTATCGGTAGAAATTTTTGATCTTCTTGAAAGATTTGCCCAATATGGATTTAATAAAAGTCATTCTACAGCATATGCTTTAGTAGCATATCAAACTGCTTGGCTGAAAACTCATTATGCTGCGGAGTTTTTAGCAGCTAATATGAATACAGAAATGAATGATATTGATCGAATTGTTACTCTTATAAGCGAAGCTAGAGATATGGGTATTAAAGTTGAGGCACCCGATATAAATATTTCTTTTCCTGAATTTAGGGCAATTAGTAGTAATAAAATAAGCTTTGGACTTTCTGCTATTAAAAATGTTGGCTTAAAAGCAGTATCAGTAATTGTAGATGTACGTGAAAAAAATGGAACTTTTAAATCTATTTTTGATATTAGTAAGCAAGTAGATTCTCAGTCAGCAAATAGAAAAGTTTTAGAAAGTCTTATTGTCGCGGGAGCTTGTGATAGCTTAAAAGGTCATCGATCACAAAACTTTGAAGCTGTAGATATTAGTATTAAGTTTGGTCAAAAATATTTAGAGGATATTAACTCTAATCAGGAAAGTTTATTTGGTACAACCATGTCAGTAGTCATTCCTGAGCCATCATTACCAGATGTTGTAGAATGGAGCCAAGAAGATAAATTAATTAAGGAAAAAGATCTCATTGGATTTTATTTATCAGGCCATCCACTAGAAAAACATTTTGACGATTTAAGAGAGTTTAGCAATGTAAACTTAATAAATTTTAATACTAAACGATTACCCAAAGAAATCCGAATCGGTGGTATTATTTCAGATGTTCGTCAGTTATTCGATAAAAAAAATCGACCATGGGCAATAATAAAGCTTGAGGGAGAACTAGGTAGGTGTGAGATTTTTGTTTTTGCTGATGTTTATGAAAAATATAATGAACTGATAAAAGTTGATAAAATGGTATTTTTTATAGGTGCTATTTCAAATCGATTTGAGGGAAACGATACATTACTTTTAAATGCAAATCGATTTATAGCTTTAAAAAATGCCAGGAAAAGTTTAAGTAAACATGTAAATATTCGTATCGACAAAAACCAGACGGATGAAAAATTAATTCAGGAAATATTTAGAATTTCTAAAAATAGTAAGGGTTATTGTAAATTACTTTTTTATTTAGATGATGGGAAGACAGTTGAAAGGATTATTGCAAATAATTGTCAGGTAAATCCATCTAAAAAATTTGTTCAAAACTTACGTGATTTAACCTCTAAATCTAGTGTTTGGATAACTTGATTTGATAGCTGTTTTACAAAGAGTGCAACAATCTAAAGTAGTTATTGAAGGAAAAACTGTTGGAAAAATTGAATCTGGTTTAAATATTTTAATTGGTGTCTATAAAAATGATAATAAAATTGATGTAGAGTTCCTTGCTAAAAAAATTTCATCTTTCCGTATTTTTCCTGATAAAAATCATAATATGAATTTATCAATTCAAGATGTAAATGGTTCGGCATTAGTTATAAGTCAATTTACACTATGCGCAGATTGGCGGAATGGAAATAGACCAGGATTTCCATTAGCGGCAAAACCTGGAAAAGCAAACGAATTATATGAGCTATTTATCAATGAATTAGAAAGTTATGGAATAATAGTTCAAAGTGGAAGATTTGGCTCAATGATGGATGTGTATATTTTGAATGATGGACCTGTTACTTTTGTTTTAAATAGTAAGGAAAAATAAATGAATCGTAAAATTCGAGTAATTATGGCAAAGCCAGGACTTGATGGTCATGATCGTGGAATAAAAATTTTAGCGAGAGCTTTTATAGAAGCTGGCATGGAAGTTATTTATCTTGGTTTAAGACAAACTCCTGAAATGATTGTTAGTGCAGCCTTAGAAGAAGATGTGGATGTAATTGCATTGTCAATTTTAAGTGGTGCCCATATGACAATATTCCCTCGTGTATTAGAATTAATGCAAAAAGAAGGTATTGGTGATTGTTTATTAACAGGTGGTGGAATTATACCTGATAAGGATATTAATGATTTAATGGAAATGGGTGTAGGTAGATTGTTTGGCCCAGGAACTTCATTACAAGTAACAATTGACTATGTCCAAGGATGGGTTAAAGAAAATCGAACATAATTATAATAATTTAAAAAATATACTACATCAAAAACGTGCCAAATCAAAAGAAGGAGGTGGTAAAAAGCGTTTAGATAGTCAACATAAAAAAGGAAAACTTACAGCTCGTGAACGAATTGAAATTCTTTTGGATGAGAAATCTTTTGTTGAATTAGATCCATTTGTTGAGCATAGGTGTTCAGATTTTGGTTTAGAAAAAAAATCTTTTTTGACAGATGGTGTAGTAATAGGTTATGGTAAAATTGATAATCGAAAAGTTTTTTTATATTCTCAGGATTTCACAATCTTTGGAGGCTCGTTATCTGAAGCATTTTCTGAAAAAATTTGTAAAATTATGGATATGGCATTAAAAGTTGGTGCACCAGTTATTGGTTTAAATGATTCTGGAGGTGCTAGGATTCAAGAAGGTGTTGTCAGTCTTGCAGGATATGCAAATATTTTTTTAAAAAACACCTTAGCGTCTGGAGTTATTCCACAAATATCTGCAATTTTAGGTCCATGTGCCGGTGGAGCTGTGTACTCTCCTGCAATTACTGATTTTGTATTTATGGCAAAAAAAACAAGCCATATGTTTGTAACTGGTCCAAGTGTAGTAAAAACAGTTATGCATGAAGATATTACTATGGAAGAATTAGGGGGTGCAGAAACCCATGCCAGCAGGACTGGTGTTGCCCATTTTTCATATAATAATGAAATTGAATTACTTGGAGAAATTCGAAAGTTAATATCATATATACCATTAAATAATATGGAAAGACCACCTATTTTAGTTAAAGAAAATTTAGAACCTAATTCAGATGGAATAAATTCTGTTGTACCTATAAATTCAAATAAACCGTATGATATGCATAGTGTAATTTTTAAAATTATAGATTCCAATTCATTTTTAGAAGTTCATAAAGAATATGCAGCGAATCTTATAGTCGGATTTGCTAGAATGAATGGTCAATCTATTGGAATTGTGGCGAGTCAACCTGCTCACCTTGCTGGAGCATTAGATATTGATTCTTCAGTTAAAGGAGCTCGATTTGTTCGATTTTGTGATGCATTTAATATCCCTATTATAACTTTTGTAGACGTACCTGGATTTCTACCCGGAAGAGATCAAGAATGGCATGGAATTATAAAGCATGGAGCGAAATTATTATATGCATTTGCGGAGGCAACAGTTCCCAAAATTACAATAATCACTAGGAAAGCATATGGTGGTGCATATGACGTGATGTCTTCTAAACATATAAGATCAGATTTAAATTTTGCATGGCCCTCAGCAGAAATTGCAGTAATGGGACCGAAGGGTGCTGTAGAAATTATATGGAAAAATAAAATTAAAGGTAGTAAAAATTCAAAAAAAGAAATAGACGATCTAACAGAAAAATATAAAGAAAAATTTGCTAATCCATTTGTTGCAGCAAAACGAGGATATATCGATGATATAATAGAACCATCCGAAACACGAAATCGTATTATTAGTGGTTTAGAGTTACTCAAAACAAAAGTAGATAAAAATCCGAAAAAAAAACATGGGAATATTCCTTTATAATGGTATCTTTTGATAAAGACTGGTTAATAAAAAAAGTAAATGAAAATCCAAGTTCACCATATTTTCCAATTTTATCGTATATCTATTTAGAAGATGAAGAGCTTAAGCTAGCTTCTCATATTTGTAAAAATGGATTAAAGGCTGCACCTGAGTCGATTGAAGGTAATTTTATTATTGCGCAAATTCATATTCTTGAAAATAATTTACAAGAAGCCGAAAAAGTTTTAAAATTTGTAGTACATCGTCATTCAGCTCATGTCAACGCATGGAAACTATTATTTCGTATCCAAAAAGATTTGAATCGTAATGAAAAAATAATTAAATCTTCGGCAACTTCTTTATTAAAGATTAAACCAAATGACGATGAATGTTCAAATTGGTTAAAGAATTTAGTTAAATCTAAAGAAGTTCAAATTGAAGAGCAAATTACTAAAAAAGTAATTCAGAAAGATACTAAACAAAACCAATCAATTACAATTCCAGAGCAAGTTGTTCCAATAAGTATGAGAATGGCTACTTTTACTTTAGCAGAAGTTTATCAGAATCAAGGATATTTTCATCAAGCACTTGAAGTTTTAAAAATAGTTGAGCAAAAAGGTGGGAATAAACGGAGGTTAAGATATATGCGTATTCAAATTAAAGAATGTATTAAAGCTCAACTAGAGGCTGAATCTGAATAAATTTTCAATATATGATAATCCAATTCGTTACGAAGAAGAGAATTGGTGGAAAAAAGATGACCTTGAAATGTGGAAATTTTTATGTAAAAATGCTAATGGAAATGAAGTTTTAGAATTAGCAAGCGGAACAGGAAGGGTTTCTATCCCACTATTAAAAGAAGGATTAAATATTACAGGAATTGATTTATCAAAATCTTTTTGTGATTACGCTTTAAAGCAATCCTCAAATCATGGATTTGATAATGCAAAATTTATACATGGTAATATTACAAAATTTAATCTTAAAAAGAGATTTGACATTATAATAATTGCCTATAATTCACTCTTACATCTTTTAAAAAATGAACAAGTTGAAGCATGTTTTAAATGTGTGAAAAATCATTTAAAAGCAAATGGCAAGTTTTATATTGATATATACATGCCTTCACCTCTTCATTATTATCGACCAGAAAATTTACGCTATTCTACAATAGAATATTTTGATTCTCAAATAAACGAAGAAGTTACAATTGAGGAAACTAATAATTATGATCCCGATAAAGAGATAAATCAATTAACTTGGTATTACTCTTCAAAGACTAAAAAAGATTTTTTAATAAGTCAATTTTCTACAAGGATGTATTGGCCAGATACAATGAATAGAATGCTAATAGAAGCAGGGTTTGAAATTTTAAATTTATGGGGAGATTATAATCTAAATCTATTTACTGAAGAAAGTACACTGCAAATTTATGAATTAGGAATTTAATTATTTATCTAGTAAATCTCTAAGTGCTTCACCTAATAAATTAAATCCTATAACTGCAAATGCAATTACACATCCTGGTAATATTGATAAAGCAGGGGCAATTCTAAAAAAAGCTTTACCTTCACTTATCATAATACCCCAGCTTGGCATAGGTGGCTGTATACCTAAACCCAAAAAGGATAGACTTGCCTCTGCCATAATTGCTCCAGAAATTCCTAGAGTAAATGAAATTAATATTGGTCCTATACAATTTGGCAAAACGTGGTGAAGTAAGATTTTAAATTCTGAAAAACCTAATGATTTTGCTGCATAAATAAATTCATCTGTTTTAATGGATAATACTTGACTTCGTACAATCCTTGCCATTCCAGTCCAAGATACAAAACTAATTGCAATAATTACGGTTTTTATACCGGGCTCCATTACAGCTGAGAGCGCAATTAATAATAATAATGTAGGGAAGCCCATAATCATATCTGTTAATCGCATAAGAATAGAGTCAATTTTACCACCAAAATAACCAGATAATAAACCAATAGAAATGCCAATCAGTGAAGATATTACACTTCCTAATATTCCTACAACCAATGAAATTCTAATACCATAAATCAGCCGCGAGAATAAGTCTCTTCCAAATTGGTCAGTACCAAAAATATATCTACCAGAACCAACTTCTAATAATCTATTCTGTAAATTCTGTTCAAAAGGAGAAGGTAAAAAAGATTGAATTAAAGGTAATAATAAAAATATGCATAAAATTAAAAATCCAATGATACCAAAAATATCATTTTGTAATTTAGTAGATTTTAGATTTGACCTAGCCATGTATAAATTCTTCCCTAATTTTAGGGTTTATCCATCCATAAATCAAATCTACAAATATATTTATGAAAACAAAACTTAAAGCCATAAACAGGATCGTTCCTTGGATAACAGGAAAATCTCTTTGCATTATTGCATTGAGAAGCATTCTACCTATTCCAGGCAATCCAAATATAGATTCTGTTAAAACCGTACCAGATAAGTAGTTACCAAAATCGTGTGCAATAATTGTTATAATTGGAACAAGTAAATTTTTCAATCCATGTTTGAATAAAATTATTTTTTTAGAAAGCCCTTTTGCTTTTGCAGTACGTATATAATCTTTTTTTAGAATATCTAACATAAATGCTCTTGTGTTTCTAGCAATCATTGCTAAAGATCGTGTACTAAGTGCTATGACAGGAAGAATGTAGAATATCCAACTACCGTACCCAGTTGGAGGTAACAACTTCCATTCAACTCCTATAAAAAAAATCAGTAAAAGTGCTACCCAAAACACTGGTACAGAAATACCAACTAATGATAGTAATATAAACAGTCTATCAAAAGTACCATGAAACTTTATTGCAGAAATTAAACCAAAAAATATTCCTATTATAGAAGCAAATAATGTTGCAGAAAATGCAAGTATAAAAGTTATTTCTAGTTTTTCTAGAATTAAACTTGAAACAGGTGATTTTGTTTGAAATGAAATCCCTAAATTTCCAGACAATGTACTTTTTAAATAAATAAAATATTGAGTTAAAATAGATTGATTTAGACCAAGTTCTTCTCTTAGCTGATTAAGTGTTTCTTCATCATAAAAATCTCCAACCAAGGCTAATACTGGATCTCCAGGTATTAAATAAGAGATTATAAATGAAATTGTAAGTACACCCCAAATTACTGGAATGCTATGTAAAATTCTTTTGGCGAGATATGTAATCATCAGATATGATAAATTACGAGAAAATTGGAATAGAATCATTTATGTATTATTATATTAGCCTATTGATTTTAAAGTAAAAAAGTAAATAATTACTTTATTAATCATTCTTATTTTAATAACAATGCAAAATACATTTTTATTTGATTTATTTAGTGTACTTTTAGATCTTGATAAAAGTACATTTATTTATTCTGTATTTGAAAAAACTAAAAATAAATATAGTATTGTAAATACTGAATTTAACGTACAACTTACAAAGTTCGAGAAAAGAAAAATTAATTTTTTGTAGTTTTTTCAAAATTGTTAAATATAAAGTTAAATAATGGTTGAAAATTAAATATTAAGAAATTTAAATCGGTTTTGATTAGCTAAGATTTAGTAAAATTACTAACTGTAAAATGTTTGCAAATTATAAAAAAATAAATGGATTTTATATCAAATATAATTAATTCCTATTTAAATACTTTAAAAGTAAAACTTAAGTTTTTTGACTTATTTAATAATATCATTATATCTGAGGAAGCTAATAGTGCAAAGCCATCTCTAAAATTTTTCAGCATACACTAAGTAAAGTTAGAGCTAGACTCTCAGAGTTGATTTTTATTAATGATAAAAAAATATAATTGCTTCTAAAGCTTTAGGAATTATTAGACATCAATATACTAGCTTTAAATTTTTTAATAAATTAATATCAACATATATATATGAATATAAAGTATCAAAGTAGGTAACTAATGAACATTTATTTTTTAATAATTATTTCTGCTATAGTCTTTGAATTTTTATTATCTATTGTAGTTAATAAGTTAAATTTGAATGCACTTAGTCCTAAATTACCAGAAGAATTTTCTGATGTATACGATAAAGAAAAATATGCAAAATCACAAGATTATACTCGAGAAAACACCAAATTTTCATTTTTCACATCAACATTCTTTACAATCTTAACATTATTAGTAATTTTATTTGGATTTTTTAATCATATTGATTTATTTGTAAGAAAATTTGAAAATAATGATATTATTAGTGGTTTATTATTTTACGGAATTTTATATATAATTAATGATTTAATTATGACACCATTTAGTCTTTACAAAAACTTTATAATAGAAGAAAAATTTAAATTTAATAAAATGAAATTATCCACTTTTTTTATTGATAAAATTAAAGGTTATTTTTTAATAATAATTATTGGAGCTCCAATAATTAGTTTAATTTTATATTTATTTGAAGGTTTAGGTAGTTATGCCTGGCTATATGCGTGGGGTGCGGTTTCTCTCCTAAGTTTAGCAATTCAACCTGTTTTTAATTTATTTATTGCTCCAATATTCAACAAATTTACACCGCTGGATGAAGGTAGTCTACTTTCAGAAATCAAGGCATATGTTGAAAAAGTAAATTTTCCTATAGCAAAAGTTGATGTTATGGATGGCTCAAAAAGATCTAGTCATTCAAATGCTTATTTTAGTGGAATTGGAAAAACAAAAAGGATAGCTTTATTTGATACCTTGTTAGAAAAACAAAAAGATGAAGAAATTTTAGCTGTAATCGCACATGAAGTTGGCCATTATAAGTGTAAACATATCCAAAAAGGTATAATTCTAGGGATAGTTCAATCTGGTATCATGTTCTATCTTATGTCTCTTTTTATTAACAATGAAGATTTGTTTACAGTTTTTAAAATGGAAAATTTATCCATTTATGCTAGTTTATTATTTTTTGGTATGCTTTATGCTCCTATTGAGATGGTGTTGGCATTTATTTTTAATTATTTATCTCGAAAACATGAATTTGAAGCAGATGAGTATTCTGCAAAAACGACAGGAAAGCCTGAAAATTTAATTTCTAGTCTTAAAAAATTATCAGCAGAAAACTTATCAAATTTAACACCTCATTGGTTGAATGTCGCGCTCAATTATAGTCATCCACCAACATTACAACGCATTAATGCTTTAAAATTATATTTAACTAAAAATAATGAATCGTATTAAATTCATAATACTTATTTTTTTGTCATCACTTACAGCAGAAATTCGGACCCCTATTTTTCTTTTACATGGATTTCTAGGCTGGGGAAGAGATGAAATGGATAATTTTTATTATTGGGGTGGAAAATTTGATTTACAAAATTGGTTGATAGAACAGGGCTACGAAGTATATACACTTTCCGTTGGACCTGTTTCATCAAATTGGGATAGAGCTATTGAGGCATATTATCAAATTAAAGGAGGACAGGTCAATTATGGAGTAGCGCATTCAGAAAAATATGGTTTGATACAAAAACCAAAGGGAAAATTTTATGAAGGAATGTATCCAAAATGGGATGAAAATAATCCAATTCATATTATTTCTCATAGTCAAGGAGGACAAACAGCATTAATGCTAGAGTATTTATTGAAAATGGAGAGAGTAGGTGAAGATTCTGAAATTTTATCGAAAAATTATAAGGGTTACATTAAAAGTATTACGACAATTTCTGCACCATTAAATGGTACAACATTAACCGATATTGTAATGACAAGTTTTCCTATGACAATAAAAATGGCTGTTTTTTTAGGAGCAATATATGATGATGGTTTTCTTGAAAAATATTATAATTTTGATTTAGATCAGTGGGGTTTAAGTCGAAATAAAAATGAAACAATTAGGGAATTTTTAATTAGAATTAATAAATCTTCTGCTATTAATTCAAAAAATTTATCTCAATTTGACCTATCTTTTGATGGTTCAATGAAATTCAATCAAAGCTATATTTCAGATCCTAATGTACACTATTTCAGTTATTCTACTTTTTGTACAAAAAAAACTAAAGATAGTAATAAACATTTACCAGATTTAAAAATGAATGCAGATTTATGGTTGTCAGGAACATTATTAGGTACAATGAAAGCGCCGGATTCAACATGGTATCAAAATGATGGAATTGTAAATACAATATCGATGAGCTATCCATTTAGACTAGATGGAACAAAAGAACCAAATTGTGAATTTATAGAAAAATCTATACCAGGTTGTTGGCAATTAATGGGACAGCTTCATATTGATCATCATCAAGTCATTGGTCATGGATTTTTCAATGAAGATATACAATTTTTAAAAGATTTATTTGGTAATCATTGTAATATTTTAAAAGGAATTAAATGAGTAACTTAGAAGCAGTTTGTTTTGATATGGATGGTGTAATAATTGATACTGAACCTCTTTATTCAAAGGCACAAATACAGCTTTTCAGGGAGTATGGAGTTGAAATACCAGAAGAGGACTGGGTTCTTTTCAAAGGTTGTAATGAGCATACATTTTATGATTTATCAATGAATCGCTATAATATTACTGAAAATAGAGAAAAATTTATAAATAAAGGTCGGCGTTATGTTAAAGCGGAATTTGATAAAAATTTAAAAATTATGACTGGATTCAAAGAATTTCATAATTCATTAAAAGAAAACGGGATTAAAACAGCCTTAGTTACCGCTTCACCTAAAGAAATGTTTCTGTACGTGGATAAAAAATTAAAATTTAGTAATATTTTCGAAGAAATAGTAATAGGTGACATGGTTGCTAAAAATAAACCTCATCCTGACCCTTATTTATTAGCTTTTGATAAATTATCTGTTTTACCTCAAAATTCAGTTGTGATTGAAGATTCAGTTCATGGAATTAATTCAGGCTTAAGTGCAGGTGCTTTTGTTGTAGGAATTAGAGGTTCTGTTCCTGAAGATGAGCTTCAAATTGCACATCATATAATAAGTAGTCATTTAGAATTATCTATAAATCTATTAAAAACTAAATTAAAAAATTCAAATTTGAATTAATCTAATTAAACTTGTAAGATACAACAATGAATATATCAGAGCAAATACACGAATTAAACCTAGAAACAAGTTCAATTTTACGTGAAATTGGAAATAAACTGGGTTTCACTTTATCTCAAGTTCAACTATTATTAGCTGTTCCTTTTATATCAATCTCTATGACCGATTTATCTAAAATATTAGGAATTGATAATAGTACATTAACTCGAAATCTGAATAAATTAGAAGGTTCTGAATTAGTAGTACGTAAGAAAGATACTTATGATGGTAGAATTTATAAAGTAACATTAACAAAAAAAGGATTAAGGTTAAAAGATAAAATAGAATTTAAACTAAATCAATTTAGTTTAAAACTTCTTTCGGCTTTAGGTCATGAAAATCGTCAGGTTGTGTTTGAATCTCTAGAAAAATTATCATGGGCCTTTACTAAAACAAAGCATTCATAACTATTGAATTTTACTAAGACAATACAAATATGGTATAAATCTAAAAATATTTCTTTACCATGGCGAGGTGAAACAGATTTGTATAAAATTTGGCTTTCAGAAGTAATGCTACAGCAAACGCAGGTTAATACCGTAATTCCTTATTATACTAAATGGCTAAAAAAATTTCCTAGCTTGGAGTCTGTAGCAAATGCAAATGAAGATGAGCTATTAAAATATTGGGAAGGTTTAGGATATTATTCAAGAGTTCGAAATTTCCAATTTTCATGTAAAATAGTCTTAGAAAAGTTCAACCGAAAAATCCCAAAAAATTCTAAAGAATTTTTAAAACTAAGAGGAGTTGGAGAATACATCCACGCAGCAGTTTATTCAATTGGATTAAATAAAAAAATTCCAGTAATTGATGGGAATGTTAAAAGAGTAATTTCTCGTTATTTATGTTTTAAAAAGGACATTGAATCTGAAAAAAAGAAAATATTTAAATATCTTTCAAAAGAAATTCTAAAAACTACAAAGCCAGGTGATTTTAACCAAGCAATTATGGACTTGGGGAGATTAATTTGTAAGCCTAAAAATCCTAATTGTATAGAATGTCCCATTAGTTCAAATTGTTTAGCATTAAAGAATAATATGATACATCAGATTCCTTTAAAAGTTAAAAGAGCTAAGACTCCAAAGTATAATACAGTTGTTGGTATAATTGAAAAAAATAATAAAATTTTATTATGTAAGAGAAATACAAAAGGTCTACTTGGTGGAATGTGGGAATTACCAAATGGCAAAATTGAACCAAAGGAAAGTCAAAAACAAGCATTAAAAAGAGTTTTAAGTAATTTTGGATTAGATTATTATTCACAGATTTTTTTAGGTACAGTTAAACATCAATATTCTCATTTTTCGATCGATCAAAAAGGATATAAATGTCAATATAAATCTGGAAATTTAATCAGCAAATATCATTCTGAATATAAGTGGATAAATATAAATGAGAAATCGAATTATCCAATTCATAAAGCTAGTCATAAAATTCTTAATAAAATAAAAGTAAAAAATTTATGATCAATATAATTTCATCAATTATTAGATGGATAGTTTTCTTGCCCGTAATGATAATTGGTTTATCTATTATGATAATTTTTAGTTTTATAAATCTTAAATTAGTATTTAGGTATTCAAAGTTGTTTTGCTGGATATTAGCAACTATTTTGGGTGCAAAAGTAAAAGTTGAAGGTGAATTTCCATCTAATGAAAAATTAGTAGTTATGAGTAATCATTGTAGCTTCTTTGATCCATTTATATACCCATTTTTTATGAAAGGTATGTTTACTGGTATAGTTGCGGACTATAACTTAAAGTACCCATTTTGGAAACAATTTTTACTAAGGCTCAATGCAATTCCAATTAATAGAAAAGATAGGAATCAAGCATTAAGAGGTATAGAAAAAGCAGAAAAAGTTCTTAATAAAGGAATTAATATTGCAATTTTACCTGAAGGTACTAGGACAATTACTGGTAAATTAGGAAAATTAAAAAAAGGAGGGTTTCATCTTGCAATGAATACCCAGGCAAGCATTATTCCGATTGGAATAAATGGTGCTTTTAAATTAAAACCAAAAACTACATGGAAACTTACATCTTGTGAGATACTTGTCAAAATAGGAAAACCAATTCCATTTTCTATTTATGAATCTTTAGGTGTAGATGGAATATTGAAAATAGTAGAAAAGGAATTAAAAACTTTATCAGGTGAAATAAATTCTGATATTTAAAAGGATAAAAAATTGCGATTAGATGAGATGGTTGTTGTTGTAACAGGAGCAAAAGGAGCAACTGCAGAAGTAATTATTAATTATTTTAAACTCAAAGCACATTCTGTTGTTGGTATAGCAAGAAATTTAGATACGAGGTGGAAAGAACAAGATGGAATATATTTTACAAAATGTGATTTGTTAGAAAATGATGAAGTTGAAGGTACAATTGAATTAATTTTAGATCGTTTAGGAGCGCCGCATGTATGGATAAATACGGTTGGTGGTTTTATTATGGGAAATAATGTTGCAGATTGCGTGAATGAATGGGATAAAATGTATCAAATCAATTTTAAGACAGCTTTAAATTCTATAAAAAATATTTTACCCGTTATGAATAAAGCTGAATTTGGTAGAATAATAAACTTTGGAAGTCGAGCAGGTGAAAAAGGCATGGCATTTGCTGGACCTTATTCCTCAAGTAAGGCATTAATTCATAATTTAACAAAAACTATTGCACTTGAATTTAATAATAATATCACATGCAATGCAGTTCTTCCAGAAATAATAGATACACCTACAAATAGAAACACGATGCCCGATGCGAATTTTAATTCTTGGACAACTCCTGAATCTATTGCAGATAAAATAGAATCAATTATTAAATCAAAAGCAAATGGTCAGCTGATATTAGTTTAAATGGAAATCATTAAATCTCTACATCATACTTCAGCAATTATTTTTTTATTTAATTCAATATTACTTTCAGTAGCTTATTTTTTTCTTAAAAATAAATCAAATTCTTTAATTAAACAAATGTCAAAAATTGAATGGTTTTTGTCTTCATTCTTATTTTTTTTAGGGATTCTTTTACTTTTATTATTACCTCATTGGTTTCAAGTTGGAATTTTTCATGTTAAAGTGGGAATTGCAATGATTTCTATTGGTGCATCACATTATTTTTACAAACAATTGGAGATTGCGATACGACAAAATCAATTTCCAAAATTATTAATTAAGTTGAGACTATTTATTCCTCTTTTAATATTAGCATCTTACTATTCTGGGAAATTACTTTTTAATAATTAAATGACTAAAGAATTTCCTTTTTTTAAAGTACATGGTACAGGTAATGATTTTATAATTTTTATAGCAGATGAATGTCCAATTAATATTAAAGATCAAGATTTTATAAAAAATATATGTAAAAGAAAAACTGGAGTTGGCGCTGACGGGGTAATTATAGTCTCAGAAATAACAACAAATTTCTTTAAAATGGATTATTATAATTCTGATGGTACATGGGAGACATTTTGTGCAAATGGTGCAAGATGTGTTGGTAAAATTTTATATAAAAAAAAATTAATTGAAAAAAAAGTTAATTTTTTAGCTGGTGATGGAGAACATCAATTAAAATTTGATAATTCGGATAAAATTTGGATAAAAATGAAACCACCATCTTTTGTTACAGAGGAAATTAATTTATTTCAATATTTGGGTAGACATATAAATTCAGGAGCAAAACATTTTGTTTGCAACGTAGATAATTTAACTAAAGATTTAGTAGAAGAATTTGGTCCAAAAATTAGATATTCAGATTTTTTTCAACCAAATGGTGTAAATGTTAATTTTTCTCAAAAGATTTCTAATAATATAATTAAAGTTATAACATATGAAAAAGGTATTGAGGATGTAATGCAATCATGTGGATCTGGTGCGGTAGCATCGGCATATTATATTCATAAATATTTAAAATTAATAAGTCCATTAAAAATTAAGGTGCTAGGTGGTGAGTTAAATTTAATATTTAATGAAACTTGGAAAAATGTTTGGCTTGGTGGACCTGCAAAAATAGTTTTTGAATCTAATATAAAAATCGACTTATTTAATTAAAATAGATACATCTTCCTGCCAATCTCGATACCATTTAGCAAATTTAAGCCACTCATACCAATTATCATTTATGATAGCTTTTTGCATTTTTTTTTGAAAGATAAGGGCATTATCTGAATCTAATTTATATACTCTATTAGCTTCTCCTTGTATCCCCAATTTTATTTCAACTAATTGACTTTTATTAATGATTGTATGTTTTCCTATTAACTCTTTTTTATCGAATGAATATAAATATGTATGGGTAATTTCTTCAAGATTAGATAATTTTTTTCTCCAATTATTATTCATTGTTAATTGAAATGTTGATTTAAACATAGGTGTAAATAAAACATTTATAATTTTCCAAGACTCTTGATTATCAATTTTACCATCATAGGCATGTGAAACTATATTTTCAATATTATTTAAATTTAAATTAATGATATAAGCAACATCATCACATATATCATGATAAAGTAGAATTTCTACCCCATTATGTTCTAATGTAAATTTTTCATTAGATTCATTTATTATTACGCCAACTTTAGAAATAACATTTTCAAAATAGTTAATAATTTGAGGAGTCTGCAATATTCCTCTAAGAGCATTTATTGAATTGTTATCTAATGAAAAAGCAATATTAAAAATATAAAAAAATAATGTATATTTAATAAATCTCAGAATTTTTAACTTTCTTTTTGTAATTTTTTTAAATCTTGGAGAAGGCCAAAAAGTACTTCTGTAGATAAACCATGTAATAATAATCTAAAACCAGATTTTATAGGACTTAAAGATATCATCGGATGTCGATTATTAACTAAAACTAATTTTTCTGGAACTCCTAGAATTGTTGCTGCATAAATACCTATTGTTTCATCAAATTGAAGAGAGCTTACAGCCCTGTCATGATCATCATTTCTTAAATAAAGTTGGAATATTGGACTAAAAATTTCTATCGCAGTTGCTAAATCTATTTTATTTGTAATTTTGTTAGGAAATTTTTCAAATTTAAATTCATCTAAAGAAACTGAACTAAAGTTAATTTTTGATAAGTCTATTTTTTCAATTTTACGTTTTTCTTTTTTTAATTTTTGATTTAATTCAATAATAAAGTTAAATAAATTTAAATCATGATTAAGATAAACATTATTTTTTATTTCGTTCAGTTTTTTAGGTTTAATTGATTCTACTGAACTTAATTTTACATTAACATTATCCGAAATAAATTGTAAAATCTCTGATCCAATATTAAAATGTCTCATTATTAAATAATTTGCTTCAGGTGTTAAAAAGTATTTTTGTCCTATATATAGCTGCCAATGTAAAAATTTTGGCATATTTAATAAATTTGGGAAAATAGCTTTAAAACCAATTACTAAAAATCTAAAAGCTCTGGCAATTACTTTGACAAAAGGTAATAAAACTCTATTTGATAATCTTGAAGAATCAAATAAAAATGCACTCTTTGCTTTTTTATTGAATGGAATACTATTGTCTAAATAGATTGCTAATTGGATATTAGGATTATTATAATCATGCTTATAATTTTCATATTTATTAACCATAGATTTAAATATTATCTAATTCTTCTAATTGGAGACAATATAATCTTGCAGTGACTTTAGCAGTTTTTGCAATTGATTTTGCAATTTCATCTGTTAATAAGTTTGATGATAATGCTAGTTCTAATCTTTCAAAATGATTTTCATCTGCAGAACTGTGGTAAGTCATAAAAGAAATTTGTTCATTTTCAAGATTTAAATGTGATTTAATTTTTTTACCCCAATTACCTGCTATATTATTACCCATTCCTTCAATTATAAACATTGCACCCAATAAATCGAAGGGATTGGGTTGGCTTGCACGATGGAACATCCAGGCTGATAGTGCTTCACTACCAATATTTTTTTCTGTATTTTGAATCTTTTTTATATCTCCACCACAAGCAGTATAGTTTTTTTCTAACATTCTAAAGTCTCGATGCTCTTCTCTTGCATGAGAAATAAATGCTGATCTAGATTCAAAAAAATCAACACTTACATTAGATGCAGCTCTTGCAATCCATTGTGCCCCATCCACCACTTGTTGCCTTAAGTTAAGTAATAATTTTCTGTATTCTTTAAGTGTAATTGTAGATTCATTAATTTTTCTAACAATTGGTATTTTATTTAATTTCGATTCATAATCAATCCAAATTTGTGTTAATTGTCTAACCAGCCATTCTTGTACTTTGGAATTTCCAATTTGAAGCTTTGGTGCAGATATTTTTTCTTTTGAAATATTACTAAGAGTTATCTTTTTTGGATAAAGAACTGTACATAACATAAAAGAAGAAATAAATCTTCCACTTTCAGGGACCATCATCAACACTTTATCACCATGTTTTGGAATCTTTTTTGAAATAAATTCTTCCATCATAATAAAAATTGATGCAGATCCAGTATTACCTTTTGAATATAAATTTGTAAACCACTTATTTTCTGGAATTAATCCTCCTCCCTTATCTAGTAAATCTAAAATAGGCTGTTTAAAAGAATGAGAAGAATAATGGCATAACAAATGATCAATTTCATTTGTATTTAATAAACCTTGGTCCATTAATTTAAAAAAGTGGTCGACACCAACTTTAACCATATTATTGACAAGTTTTAAATTTTGTCTTAGATTAATTGCACCATCTATTGCTGCCTCTTCAAAATTTTTATAGTCTAACCATGAATAAGATTGATTTGGATTATTTGTACCAGCATACATGCACGTTTCATAATTATGTGCATAAGATTTTATATCAATCCATTCAATTTTAAATGAAATATTTGTTTTACTAGGTTTAGATTGTAATAAAATTGATCCGGATCCATCTGAAAGCATCCATCTTAAAAAGTCTTCTTCTAATGATAGTTTTCTTTTTTGATTTTCATACCTTGAACTTTTGAATAATCTACTCGGGATTTCACTACCACAGGCTATTGCATTTATTTTATCATTTATTTTGACTTGATGATATGCATTTTTTATTGCCATCATACTTGCGGCACACACTGATTGATAGGAAGCTATTTCACATTCTCCTATTTTAGATTTTCCATGTACCATACTTGCAAATCCAGGAATTGGTAAGTCGCCTTGGGAGGTTGCAGTTGCTAAAAAGTTTATATCATTCTGCAAAATATTAGAATTATTTATACATCTATTAATTGCTTTTATTGCTAAGTCAGCATTTGAATAAAGCGTATTTTGATTTTCATCAATAGCATAATATCTTGTTTGAATTTGATTTTGTTTTAATATTTTTTTTCTAGTTCGGGATGGTTTACCATTAATCATTCCTAAATATTTTTCAATATTTTCATTTTTTATAGGATTACCAGGTAAAAAAATACCATGGGAGGTTATATATACATTATTCATTATTGTTTACTTTTTTAAATAGGTTGAATATTCATTATAATTTTTTGATCTGGTCTTAATGTTATAAATGGATTATACTTAATTTCATTTTCTGATTCTCTTTTAAATTTTAAATTTGAATATATTTTTGTTATGATAGTTTCTAATTCTAAATATGATAATCTATTCCCAATACACTTTCTAGGACCTGATGCGAATGGGATAAAAATGTTATTTATATTTTTAGTTGGATTAGTCCATCTATCTGGATTGAATAAACTTGGATTCTTCCAGTGTTTTGAAAGTCTGTGAAAATTAAAAATAGGAATAATTATTAATGAACCACTTTTAAATTTTTTACCATAAATAGTTTCTGATTCTAAAGTATTTCTTGTTAAAATAGGAACCGGAGGTGAAAGTCTTAATGATTCATTTATTATATTTCTTAAATTTGAATTTGTTTTAGTCTCTAGACTTTTAATTAAATATTTTTCAATTTTAGAGTTATCTGATAAATGACAAATTGTCCAAAACAGGCTATGTGCTATTGTCTCATGGCCTGCTAATATTAATGTAATAATTTCATCAAGTAACTGACTATAGTTCTCATCATTATGATGTGCAACTATCAGTTGATACAATACATCAGAAGAATGTGATTCTACTTTTTTATCAATTAATTGATTTAACTCATTTAAAAATCGTTTATATGCAAGTTTAAATTTTCTATTTTCATCCGTTGGTATTGAAATAGGAATCTTTAAAATACTTTCACTTCTCTTTTTAAAAAACTTAATTATAATATTAATATCATTAATTAATTTTTTATTATTTAATGATTCTAAGCCAAGAATAACTTCTAAGATAATATTTAATGATATTTCTGTTAACCAATTTTCTAAATTTATTTGTTTTTTATCAATAATTGAGTCCACTGCTTTTTCAGAAATACTGTTTATTTTATCACTATACTCTTTTAATAAATTGTTGTGAAAAATTGGCTGTATTTTTTTTCGTTGAATTTTCCAATGCTCATCTTTACTAGTAATTAGGCCTTCTCCCATTATTGTTTTCATATCTTCATATAAAATACTTTTTGGATAATTAAAATGATTTTGGAGTATATAATTAATGATTTTACTATCAAGAACGATTATTGGTTTATATATTCCTAGTCTAAATTGAAAAATATTACCAAATTCTTTAAAGCAGTTATCAATTAAATTAAATGGATCTGATTGAAATTCCTTTGTAAAACCAAGCAGTGCTTTTGATGAGATATAGGGAATCATATTTTATGTACAAATTACCAACTATATTTTAAATCTATGTGTGGAATTAAATCCCATTGATTACCAAATGGATACTCTGCAAAATATATATTATATCCTAAAACTAATTTCATATTAGATTTAAAACTCCAGAACATTTGATTATGATGTTCAAAGGCTATATATTTTTTACTTCCAAGTGTTAGTCTTAGTGAGTTTTCAGTATCGAAACTAATATTTTTCCATATTTTCCCTGAAAAAGTTAAGCCTGAAATTAAGGTAAATTTAGAATTATACATTTTCATTCTTGGATAAAAATATGGTAAATCAATGGTTATTCTTTCATTGACATCACCAAATTTAGTAGTAAATGCGATACTCCCAGATGCGGAAAAACAAAACTTTTCTTTAATAAATCTTGATGAAATAATTCCAAGTTCTGACACAAGCATATGTGGGATTTCAACTTCTTTCTTTGCATTTGATTCTATACCTGGTGTAATTAAACCACCAACACCTTCTCTTTGCACCATATTTAGAAGTGGTGTTGGATAGGTCAATTTTAAAAAGTATACATTTTTTAAGTTTTCTGATATGGTTAGTTTACTCTTCATCTTAAAATTAGGAATTATAAATCCTAAAATCGGATGAATCGAAAATTCTGTTTTCTCAGTTTTACCAATCCTTAAGGGGGCAAAAATACCAATTTCTTTTTGTCCTTTTTCTAATAAAAATGCAGTATTTTCTAAAGGTAAGTCTATTGAAAAAGCTTGAGAAGCTATTATTAATAATATAAATAATTTCAACTACTCTCCTTCTGGTAGAATAACGTTTATAATTACTGGGACGTGGTCTGAAATATTTGTATTTTCCTGTAATGTTTTACCAGATTCAATGACTTTTTCAAGATTAGTAAACAAATAGTCAAGTTTTCTACCTCCATCTGTTAAATCAATTTGGGAACCAGGTGTATGTGTATAGTGTTCGATATTATTTCTATTTTCTTCAGGTATTCCAGAATTATAATTATTGTAAAGTGGTATTAACCAGCCATTTTCATTACTATCATATTCAAAATATGAACCTGCCTTATGTGGCCCCCCATCTGCCTCATAATGGAAATTTTCGTTCTCACATTTATCTTTAATACAAAAATCGGGAATGGTATCATTATCATTAACTGGCGGAATGGAGTTTAAATCACCACCAGAAATAAATTTAGAACCATTAGAATTTAAATCCTCTAAAGTCTCTATATATTGATCAATATGTTTTTCTTTTGTATTATCAGTTGCAAATGCTGTTAAATGAGTATTTACAGCAAATATATTATCTCTATCTTCGATTTCTACTTTAGTTCTAAGAATATTTCGTTTTAAATAAAAATATTGATCCAATGAACTTTGATCAGTCATTAATGGTAATTGAATTCGTTCTGATTCTGTTAATTTCCAACGTGATAAAATAGCATTTCCAACATTTACTCGTCCATATCCGTTAAATGGGATTATTTGTGCTTGATGCATTGAGGCATATACGCCATAATTAAGGTGTGTTTTATTTAATAAATATTGGACTTCATCTATATAAGCACTTCGTTTTGACTCCACATCAACTTCTTGTAATAATAAAATATCAACCTCTTTATTATTAATAACATCAACGATTTGATTTAAATTTTCTTTAATTTCACTTTCAGTAAAAATGACTCTTTCACCACAATGGTCGCCAAAATAATCCATTCTACCAGCACCAAACCTAATATTCCACGTCATAACAGATAGTGTATCTTTCACTATGTCATCATTGTTTATAGAATTAGATGAATATTTTACAGCTGGTTCTATATCATCAAATTTTGTGACAAGAGAGTTGCAGGAAATAAAGAATAATATGCCTATTAAAATCAATTTATTCATTAATTTTCCTCAATTATAATGATGCCATCACTAGAAACACAAATCCAAAAAATATTCCTGCCGTTCCACCTTGGCCTTTTCGAACTGCTTTCAATCGAAGTATCTCAATTTCCTTTTTATATTCATTTTCATATAATTTAATTTGTAAGCTAGAGAAATTTTTTTCACAATATATTTTATGATAATATGGAATGTTCACATTTACTGTATTACTAAAAACATGTGGTAATAAATAAATATTACCTATAAGCGCTGGTAAAGCTAAACTAGGTAGATTTAAAACTTCTGCTGTAAATTGGCCCGTCAAAAAAGATGCCCATAGGCTACCGGGGCCACCACCAACAGTCCAAAAAAATCCCATAAAATCATTATTAGCATCTTTTATAGCTTTATCTTTGACTTCAATATCTAAAAATTTAGTAGAAACATTTATATTATTTGGTTCAATCTGATTTATTTTACTATTATCTTTTATAATAATTGGTAAACCAGTCAACGGATCATATTTAAATTGAACCTTTGTTGAGTCTTGAATTAATTCTCCTGTTGTAGGATCGAATTTTCCACCTGATAAAAACGACAATAACATAAATATTATAATAAAAGTCAAATTACTCATTTTTAAAATTCAAAGAATTTCCAATAAATATCAATATATGGCTGTTGAAAATGAACGCCAACCCTAAAGTTATCATTTACAGCATATATAAAACCAAAATCAAAATCAAATTGAGTAAATTTTCCATTAGGGCTATCTAAAATAAATGAAGAACCACCATTTTCGCTTGTATCACCAGTAAAATCTGAAACAACTTCTCCAAATGTTTTTGACTTATTACCATTATCCATCCATGTAGAACCGACAAATTTTAAATTTTTTCTTAAATCGTATTCAAAAGAAGCCCATGTTCGAAATGGTATTTTACCTCTATCTTCACTCCAGGTAAATATATAATCATCTCCTTCTGATGGATATATCTCATTTAAATCATCTAATAATATAAATGAATTTGTTATTTTTGCTCCTAAAGTCCATCCAACCTTTCCACGTCCAGTAGGATTTTTTCTTCTTGATGTATAAACAATATAGGCTTCTGCATAAACACCTTTGCTACCAATTATATCAGAAGCTTCTTCAATATCATAAGAATTATCACCGTCTGAATAATTAAAACCTTCTTCATTTAATGTACCTATTAGATCGCCATCACGTGTTATATTAACATAATGTGAATATTTAGATAATATTGAAGCTTTTGGAAAATTTCTATGTAAGCCAATTCCCAAAGATAAAGACTGTTCAGTATCTGCAGTTTTTTGGTGAAAAACTCTTAATTTTGGATGTAAGTTTAAATCACCTGCAAAATTTGATGCAAATTTAGTTGTAATCATGAAGCGTTCTGTAAAACCATAACCTACAGAGAGACCACTCATATAAAAAGCATTTGCTTCAAGAGGAAATCCTGTTGGATCTAGAAATACAGTAATAAGCTGAGCTTCACCTTGGTAAAACTTTTTTGTAACTTCAGTTTTAGGAACTAAACGACCACCTTGATATCTGTCTAAATCTTTAATATTTTTTTTCAGAACGGTTACTTCGCCATATTTAGATTTTATTACAAGTTCTTCAAGTGTCTCATGAATTACAGGACCTTTATATCTTGTCCCATCTTTTTTTAATAAATCTACTGTTTCTTCTAAAATCTCATTTATTGGAATTTTTAATTTTCCGTCTATTGTTTGTATTGAACATATACCCTCTTCAATAGAAGTTATGGTGCCATCAATGACATTTCCATCAATCATATAAAAACGTTTTGACATTCCTACTTCGAGAGATTCCGCAATTAGTAGTTCTGCCTGTATTTCCTCTTTAATATAGGTATTTAATAATGGTTTGGGCGGATTATCAGACTGAAATCGATTAATTATTTGTACAGCTTGAATTCTTGTTAAACCATAAATAGTCGTTCCATAATGCTTGATTAAGTATTCATCTAGACTTCCATTAGAAAATCCATTTTCAGATGCAAGCGTCTTAATTGCATCAGTTTGGGCTGGAAGTATATTTTCTGCAAAACAAAACACTGTAGTAATTATAAACACTGATAAAATGTTCTTTAACATATTTTCTCCTTATTGATTAATAGCATATTAAAGCACTTAATTGTATATTTCAATTTATTAATACTTTCTGATTATTATTCAATTAATAATATATTTAGTATAATTCAAATATCTTGCCAAATATGTCTTTCTCTCATAAACTAATTATATCCACTAATTCCTTAAATTACATGCAATATATATATTGCAGTATTAATTAAGATTTAAAGATTTAATTTTTTGTTGAAGGTACTGTCTTTTCATTCCTAATATTTCTGCAGCTTTTGTAATATTTTGATTTGAAATATCAAGTGCTTCCATAACGAGTGCTTCTTCAATAGGTTGTAAATATTCTTGTTTGGCGTCCTTGAATGAACGACCGTTTAAAGAGTAATTTCTTTGATTACTAAAATTTATCCTAGAAAAGAGTATATATTCATCTAAAATTTCGTCTGATAAAACTACAGTATTTTCTATAATATTTTTTAATTCTCTGACATTTCCAGGCCAATCATAAGATTTAGATTTTTCAATAATTTTTTGAGTAACTTTTAATTTAGGCTTTGAATATACGGAGCAAAAAAGCTTGGTGAAATAATGAAAAAGTAGTGGTAAGTCCTCTAAATGGTCGCGCAAAGAAGGCATTGTTATCTCAACAACAGAAAGTCGATAATATAAATCTTCACGGAAACGTCCTTTACGAATTGCATTTTTCAAATTTACATTTGTTGCTGCAATAATGCGTATATCTGTTGAAATCTTTTTTTCACCTCCAATTGGAGTTACAGCCTTTTCTTCTAAAACTCTCAATAGTTTCACTTGAGTATCAATTGTCATCTCACCAATTTCATCTAAAAATAGAGTTCCACCATGAGCTAATTCAAATTTACCTTTAGTATCTTTTATTGCACCAGTATAAGATCCTTTTTTTGATCCAAATAACTCTGATTCTATTAGATCTTTTGGAAGCGCACTACAATTAATTGCAATAAATGGTTTATCTCTTCTAATGCTTTGATTATGAATTGAATGTGCCGCTATTTCTTTGCCTGTTCCACTTTCCCCCATAATTAAAACAGTAACATCTGTTTTTGAAATTTTTTCTATTAAATTACGTACTTCATTCATTATTTGACTTTGCCCTAAAAGAGTAGATTTTTCTTTCAAAATATCATTTTTTAATTTTTGATTCTCTCTTTGTAGAAAAATTTGTTTAGATGCATTTCCAATTAATGTTCTTAGTTCATCTAATTGAAATGGTTTTGCAATATAATTCCATGCACCTTTTTTTAGTGCTTCAACTGCAATTCTCTCAGATCCATACGCTGTCATAATTATACATATAATACTTTTATTTATATTTGAAATTTCTTCTAGAACTTCAAATCCACTTTTTTTAGGCATATTTATATCAAGAAGTAGAATGTCTGGAGATTCATCCTTGACAAGATTGATAGCTTGCTCACCATTTTCTGCTTCAAAAATTATATGTTTTTTAATTAGTGATCTCTTTAAAGCAATTCGAGCTGTTTTTTCATCATCTGCAATTACAATTTTAATTAAACTCAACTATAAATCTCCTTTGGTAATAAAATAATAAACTCTGCACCACCTAATTCTCCATTATAGACTTTTATTGTTCCACCTAATTCCTCAACTTTAGACTTTACAATTGTTAATCCTAATCCAGTACCGTCATCTTTAGTTGTATAGAAAGGCTCAAATAAATCTATATTATTATCAATTCCAGGACCATCATCTGTGATGATAATTTTAATTAAATCATTAATTTCTGTTACTGTGATTTTAATTAATTTACCCTTATCTTTACATGCTTGAATTCCATTTAAAGTTAAGTTAAAAATAATTTCTTTTAATTTTCCTGGAATACTTATAAAAATAATTTCATGTGAAGGTTTATAATCAATATTAATTTTTGAATTTTGAGCTTCTTTTGATAGTAAACGAATGGTTTTATTTATAATTTGATTTATATTGATAGGAACATATTCTGTCTGAGTTTTTGGATTTGCATATTTTAAAATTTCATTTAAAATTTCAGATAAATCCTTAATTTCTGTACGAATTATACTTAAATCTCTTTTTAATTCTTTACCTTTTGGCTCTTCTTCTTCCATAACTTGAACTAAGGTATAAATTGAATGAAGTGGATTTTTTACTTCATGACTAATACTTGTGGAAATTTGTCCGAGTGTTGATAGTTTTTCTTGACGAAGAATTGCTTTTTCTAAATTAATATGATTTTCAACTAATTTTAAATTCCTGAAAGTTAGTGCCAATTGGTTTAAAATCGTGTTAAGTAAATGCATTTCATTTGGGTTAAATCCAACTTTGTAAGGTTTTAGTTTTAGTCCTATAATTCCAAGTATACCATCAGAATCTTTTATTTGTCCAACCAAATCAAAATCATAATTTTCCATCCATTCAAAAATGATTTCACTTGCAAACTCTTTGTTTATTATTATATCAGATTTATTTTTTAAAATTTCAGATTCAATTTTATCTATATTTTGAAAAACTTTAATTTTCTTAATATGCAATGAAGATTCTAGTCTATCTAAAAGTAGTCTTTCAATTTGTTTATAATTTGTAATTTTTTTAAGATTTTGGCTGACTTTATGAATAGTAGATTTATATTTTTCTGTGTCCTGAAAAAATAACTGGTTCATTTTTCTATGTAAATAAATTCTTATGGGATGAAATAAAAATACCAATATAACCATTAAAATAATTTCAACCATTCGCACATTAATCATATCATAATTTGATAAATAATGGGCAATATTTCGAATACCAAACTGATAAACTATAATAATAATTGCTGTCAAAACAGAGTAGAGTATTGTGGGTTTTATTAATACGTTCAAAAATTGATAGCGAACCAAATAATAGCCAAGGGTTGCACCAGGAATAAATGCCATAATAAGGAATAAAAAGCGAACTATTGGTGCAATTTCTATCGTCCAAGGGTGAGATGATAGTAAGCTTATAGTTAAAATTGAAGCAAGAAATAAGAAAATCCCGTTTATTGGGAAGTAATTATCAAACCTTTTCCATCTGGGATTACCTTTTAAACTAAAACTGATTATTCCAGAAATTGCAGTACATAATCCTAGCCACCATGAAAATAATTTAAATTGAAGAGGTGTAATATTTGAAGTAAGTACGGGCCATGGAAGAATAGTTTTATTGTCTATATTCCAAGTAAATTGATAAAGAAAATAAAAGCTTAATAGATGTAATAATCCATAAGTAAGCGGATTAATAATATTAATATTATTAATACTTCTATTTTTATAATCTTTATATACAAAAAATGAATGAAGTAGACTTGCAGGCATAAATGAAAGGCCAATTAAGTTTAATATCCAGCCAATTATATACGTACTTTTAAACAAGTCTTCAGCAAGGGCTCTCGCAAAAAGTGCAAAGAAATTTCCAATAAAATACAAAAAAAATGTAATTGCAGTTACAAGAACTATTTTTTCTTGAACCTGAGGTTTCTTTTTAAAAAGTAAAGCATAAACAATTATGCCATATAAAATTGTTCCTAAAACACTAGATATTAAAGAAAATCCATCAGTCCATGTGAATTGTGTGATGAGTGCAAGTTCCATCTTGCAGTATTTTAAGAATAAAAATCATTAAATTAAAATTTATTATTCATCACTTATTTCTGTTGAAATTACTCCAATAATAATTAAAATTCCACCAATCCAACTAGTAATTGATAGTATTTCATTAGCAGCATACCATGCATATAGCGCTGCAAAAACTGGTTCAAGTGCAAAAATTACAGCAGTATGTGTAGGTGATAATAATTTTTGAGCCCACACCATAATCCCAATAGCAACAAAAGTAGCTAATATTCCAGTAATTAAAATTGCTGTAATTAGCCTTTCAGACCACACAATAGGTTTAGTATCAATTGCTAAATAGCTCCCATAAGATAAAATTGTAACAGTTAATAATTGAATGAAGAAAAATCGAAGAATTGAGGGGTTTTTTTTCATATAATTATCTTGAATAACTATATGTCCTGCAAAAGCAATGGAACATCCAATAGTAATAATATCACCTAAATTTATATCATTTCCATCGGGGTTAATTAAAAGGAATAAACCAATTAGAGCAATAATGATTGCTAACCAAGCCCTTAATTCTATCTTTTTATCTTGATAGACCCACAAGATAAATGGAACTATTAAAATAGATGTTCCTGTAATAAAAGCTGAATTACTTGCTGAGGTTAATTGTAAACCATAATTTTGAAATGCATATCCTGCGTGAAGTAAAATTCCACATAAAACTCCACCAATTAATTCAATCTTTGTAAAAGATTTAAATTGAAAAAAAATAAAAAAGAAATTACAAATTGAAGCAATTAAAAATCGCCAAGCTGCAAAGGCATAAGGCGGTGCATCATTTAATGCTTCTTTTACCATAATAAATGTAATCCCCCAAATTGCCGTAGTAATAATAAGGCAAACTTGAGCAATTTTTTTATTTACAAAAATTTTACTTATCATAAGTAGTATAAATTACGATAATCAAGTTCGTTTTTTTTAGATTCAAAATTGAAATTAAAGTAAATTATAGCTTCTGTAAAACAAGAAAAATATATAAATGCCCAAAACAAAATTTATTATAGCAATTTTAGGACTTTCAATTATATCTATTGGATGGATGGTTTTAGACTTTAAAACAGAAGAAGTACCATTTATTTCCGTATCAGATTTATTGGAACATCATGAATCTTTTAGTCAAGAGAAATTTAGACTTGGTGGTAATGTAATTAAAGGTTCAATACAATACTCAGAAAATAAATTAGATATTTATTTTAACTTAAAACAAGGTGATGCGACTTTACCAATAACGCATCATTCAGCAGCAGTGCCAGATTTGTTTAAGGATGGTTCACAAGTTATTGTAGAAGGTGTATATCACGAAGGAATTTTTATTGCTGAAAACCTAATGACGAAATGTGCTTCTCGCTATGAGGAAGAATCAAATTATGAATCTGTTGGAGAACAGTCTATATGATTTCACTCTTCGGATCATCTTTAATTTCACTTGCCTTATTTCTTGCAATCACTAGTTTTGTATTTAATTTATGGTATTTAAAATCTAAAGATCTTAGGCTTTTTAATGTAGGAAGAAATGCAATGATTTCATCCTGTATTCTAATTATAGCTTCAGGGTTTACTTTAATATATGCTTTATTTAACAGTGAGCTAAGTTTAACTTATGTAAATAAGTATAGTAGTATCTATACTCCAACTATTTATAAAATTAGTGGATTTTGGGCAGGAATGGAAGGATCATTACTTTTCTGGACTTTCATCTTAGCGATTTATACATTAATTGTTTTATATCAAAACAGAAGAAAATTCATTACTTTAATGCCGTGGGTTACAATGGTAATTTCAATAGTTTTAATCTTCTTTTTATTTATTTGCCTTGCTTTTGAAAATCCATTTACTCCAGTAGAAGGCCCAATTAAAATGGGTTCTGGATTAAATCCATTATTACAGCATTGGGCTATGTTATTACATCCACCGATGCTATATTTAGGTTTCATTGGATTTACAATTCCTTATGCCTATGCTGTTGCCGCAATGGCAACTCAGCAGTTAGATGCCTCTTGGATTCGTTTAACAAGAAGGTGGTCTTTATTTACATGGTTACTTTTAAGTGTAGCAATAGTTATGGGTGGAAAGTGGGCTTATATGGAACTTGGTTGGGGTGGGTACTGGGCCTGGGATCCTGTCGAAAATGCCTCTTTATTTCCATGGTTGACCGGAACTGCATTTATTCATTCCGTAATGATTCAGGAAAAGAAAAAGATGTTAGTCCGTTGGAACATGATTCTTATAATGGTAACTTTCACTTTAACTATTTTTGGAACATATTTAACAAGAAGTGGTATTGTATCATCTGTTCATGCATTCGCAGCGACAGATTTAAGTATATGGTTTTTTGGATTTGTAGTTTTCTTAGTTGTGTTAAATATTGCCTTACTTATTTATCGACATAAAGATTTGAATTCTCAAAACCAATTAGATTCCTTTGCTAGTAGGGAAGCTGGTTTTGTATTTAATAATATGATTTTTGTAGCAATGATGCTTGTTGTACTTTGGGGAACATTATATCCAGTGATGACAGAAGCATTAAGAGGGGTTCAAATAAAACTAGGGCCAACATGGTTTAATCAAAAAATAATTCCTTTTGGGCTAGTATTGCTAGCTTTAGGTGGTATTGCTCCTTTATTAGCATGGCGTAAAACGTCGATAAACAGTATTAAAAAGAACTTTCTATTGCCTGTTGTTTTAAGTATTTTAATTGGCATTACTTCCTTTAGTTTAGGAATTACTAAAATTTATCCTTTAATTACTTTAATATTAATTGCATTTGTATTTTCAACAATAATTCTTGAATTTTATCGTGGTACTCGATCGAGAATGCGCACTGCAAATGAACCCGTTCATATTGCATTTTTTGAAATTATAATAAGAAACAAATCCAGATATGGTGGTTATATAGTTCATATTGGAATATTAATGATGTTTTTTGGATTTATTGGAAAAGCTTATGACAAGGAAGCAGATGTTTCTTTAACACCCGAAAATCCTATCACAGAAATAAATGAGTATTCTTTTGAATTGAAAAATTATTGGAAAGAAACACCAGAGACTAATCCAAATACTCGACAAAATCATCATGCATATATTGTCGAAATTCAAATCAAAAAAAGTGGATTGTTTTACACATCATTATTTCCTGAGAAACGAATTTATATAGATCAAGATAGTCAGCCGCACTCTGAGGTTGCTCTTAAAACAACCTTAAATAAGGATTTATATTTAATCCTTGGAAGCATGGATTTAGAGACTGGTTTAGCAACTTTGAAAATTAGAATTAATAATTTAGTTTCTTGGGTTTGGCTAGGAACACTTGTATTAATATTAGGTACGCTTGTTGCATTAATTCCATCAAGAAAAATAAATGAATAAATTTTATTTATTTGTGTTAACTGTATTATTTTCTGCAGAGTTTAAGTCAGAAAGACAGTATGGAATTGAACAGCAATTACATGCTCCTTGTTGCTGGGGAGGTGTGATTGCTGAACATGATTCTCAGTTAGCAGAAATGATTAAAGTTTTAATTAATAACCTAATTCAAGATGAATTTAATATAGAAACGTTTAATAATTCTCTAACACTTACATATAACAATAAAAATATTTTGGAATATTCTAAAAATATAATAAAAAAAAATATGACGGATGATGAAATTATTAACTTTTTCATTGGGATTCATGGAGAGAGAATGAGAGCACTACCGGAAAATAAAGGCTTAGGATGGTTAACTTGGAAATTACCTACTTTTCTTTTAATTTTTAGTTTATTAATTGGGTTTATAATTGTTCATCAGTTTCAAAATAATGTTACGGAAAATAAACAAAATATTGATCAATCAAAAATTAAATCGGTAGATGAAGCAATGAGAAAAATGGGGATATAATGATACCTGCTTTACTTTTTGTAATTTTTATAATTGTGATATATTTTACTATTAAACCTTTATTATCAAAAAATATTGAAATTTATGAAGAAGGAAATGATTTAAAAGATTTATCAAATAAAAGACGATTAGTCAATATTTTTAAACAAATTCGAGAAACAGAATATGAATATGATATGGGTATTATTTCAGAGGAAGATTTTAATAGGACAAATAAAGAGTTAAAATTAGAAGCATCAATACTCCTTGAAAATAAAGAAGATGAATTCTCACAAGATAGCAAAAATAGTAAGATAAATTTAGAAGAAAATGATAAGTTCTGGTTTTGATTCAGTATCATTTCTATCCTATAATTATTTATGAACCTATCAATAAAAAATTTAACTAAATCATTTAATCTTAAGCCTGTAATAAATAATTTAAATTTAGAAGTTCAATCAAAGTCGACCATTGGAATTACTGGAGAAAATGGATCAGGTAAAACCACATTATTAAAAATAATATCTGGAATAATGAAGCCAGATCATGGAAGTGGAAGCATATCTGAAGATGTTTTATTTTCTTCAAATTATGATTACCTAAAAAAAATATTTTATTGGGGGCACAGTCAAGACTGCTATTCATATTTAACTCCACTTGAAAATCTTAAATTATTTCTTCAATTAAGATCGGAATTTATAGATGATGAGTTAATAAAATATGCTTTGAAAAATGTTGGTTTAGAAGTTTCAATCCATCAATCATTGATAGAATTCAGTGCAGGTATGATTCAGCGTTATCACATAGCAAGAATGAAATTAAGTAATTGGGAAATTTTAATTTTAGATGAACCGACAAATGCTTTAGATAAAAAAGGATTAGCTATACTAGAAGATTGTCTTGTTAAATATAAGGATGAAAAAACAATAATAATTTCCTCTCATAATAATAATTTCCTAACCAAATACTGTGATACTGTTTATAATCTATCTTTTGGTAAATTAGAACAATTTTAATTAGATTGAATAATTTATTTTTTATATTATTGAAAAAAGAAATTTCACAGGAGTTAAAGTCAAAAGACACACTGCTTTCTATGGTAATATTTGGAATTTCTACTCTACTTATTTTTTCATTTTCATTTAATCCTTCCTCAAATTCTATACAATTCTTTTTGCCTGGACTTGCTTGGATTACTTTTATGTTTTCTTTGAATATTGGAATCAATAGGAATTTTTCTAAAGAAAAAGAATTTAATGCTATCAGTTTATTATTAAGCTCACCCATCGATAGAGGTTATATTTTCCTCTCAAAATCAATTTCATTTATTTTATATTTACTCATTTCACAGATAATTTTATTTCCATTATTTCACCTATTTTTTGATTTTCCTATAATTAAAAATTTGAAATTTTGGCTACTTGTAACATTAATTAATTGGGCTATTTCTACATTGGGTGTTTTAGTAGGAGGATTGGGATTTAGGTCTAAAATGAGTGATGTTTTAAGCATATTATTATTTTTTCCATTATCTACTCCAGTTTTTATTTCTGCAGTTAAATCAACTACAATTCTAGCTAAAGGGTTAAAGTTTGAGTTTTATAGTTTCTGGTATATGATTATTTTATCATTTGCTATTGGAATGACAATTATGGGATTATTTTTATTTGATTATTCATTGGAGGAATAGCTGAAAAGATTTTTAAATAATAAATTTAATTTAATTTTAATCATTGTTACCTTGTTAATATCAATTATTAATTTGATATTAATTTTTTATAAATCACCGATGATTGTAGATCAAGAGTGGGCACAAAAAATATTTTACTATCATGTGCCATTAGCTTGGAACTTCTTTATTGCATATTTTATTGCAATGATATTTAGTTTGAAATTTCTATTTAAACGTGATATTTTTTCTGATATTTATGCATTAGTATTTGCAGAAGTCGGAACTCTTTTTTGTGTATTAGTTTTAATAACTGGTCCAATTTGGGCAACTCCAATATGGGGTAAACCATGGACATGGGAACCAAGATTAACAACTACCCTTCTTATATTTATTACTTATATTGTGTATTTTATGGTTCGAGAATTTTCTGGTACATTAGAAAAGGGAGCAAGACTAGCTGCAATTATTTGTATTATTGCATTCTTTGAAGTACCACTTATTTATTTTGCTGTTGATATGTGGGCACCTGAAGCACAAGCACACCCTGGAAGAAATGCAATTGCTGAATCCTCAGATTTAATTCAAAAGTTATTTAAATTTTCACTAATAAATTTTAGTTTGATTTTATTTTCAATGGTAAAATTTAGAATTTTTGTAGAAAAAAAATTAAGAGGATTAAATGTTTAAAGAATGGTTTTATGCGGTAATAATTATTGTTTGGATATTTATAATAGTATATTTTTTAATTAATTCAAGAAAAATTAAGTGAAAAAACTGAAAGCAGTTTTAAGCCTATTTTGTATATTTTCATCTGTTTTCATATTAAATAATAGATATGGTAATATTCCTCCATTAGGGAAGTTTCTTGACCCCTTTCATGGTTTTTTGGCACTGGTTAATTCCGATAAATATTCTGATGATGAATATATTTTTCCTAATCTAAATGATGAAGTTAAAGTAGTAATAGATGAAAATCATGTTCCACATATTTTTGCAAAAAATGAATATGATTTATTTTTTACACAGGGTTATACAACTGCATTTGATAGACTTTGGCAAATGGAATTTCAAACTCATGCAGCGGGAGGTCGTCTTTCAGAAATAATCGGAGAAAATGCTTTAAAATATGATCAATTCCAACGACGAATTGGAATGGTATTTGCAGCAGAAAATGGATTAAAAGAAACTCAAAAATATCCTAATGTTTATTCTGGAATATTAGCATATGCTGATGGCGTTAATGCATATATAAATTCATTAAAATGGGATGAGTATCCGATTGAATATAAAATTTTAGATTATAAACCAGAAGAGTGGACCACTCTAAAAACTTTGTTGTTCTTAAAGTCAATGGCATTTTCTCTAAGTGGTCGATCATCAGATTTAGATTTTACTAAATTAAGGGATAAAGTTAGTATGGATGTTTTAAATGATTTATTTCCTGAATACCCTGATTATATAGATCCAATTATACCTAAAAATACATTTTTTTCAACACCTTCAATTCCATTAAATGTGCCTGATTCATTGTATAAAGGAAATCCATATCAGGATAAAATTTTAGTTCAACCAGATAAACGGATTGGAAGTAATAATTGGGCTATAGAGGGTTCCAGAACTAAATCAGGATTTCCTTTATTATCAAATGATCCACATCTTCAATTAACCCTGCCAAATATTTGGTATCAAATACATTTAAATACACCTGATTTTAATGTTTACGGTGCTTCATTGCCTGGTGCACCATGTGTTATAAGTGGATTTAATGACTTTATTTCCTGGGGTGAGACAAATGGAGGAGATGATGTTTGGGATTGGTATGATATTGTCTTTAAATCTGAAACAATGGATGAATATTTTTATGATAATGAGTGGATAAAAACTAAAAAAAGGATTGAAGAAATTAAAATTAGGGGTAAAAAATCATTTATTGACACCGTTGTATATACAAATTCTGGACCAATTGTATGGAATTATAAGGACCAATCAAAAAAAATGTATAATGAACGTAATAATGGCGGTGAAATGATTTCTGTTGGTAGAGCATTACGTTGGCTAGCTCATGATAAAAGCGCTGAAAGTAAAACATTTTATGACCTAAATAAAGCTATGAATTATGATGAATATGTTGAAGCATTGAAATATTTTACATGCCCAGTCCAAAATTTTGTATATGCTGATATTGAAGGAAATATCGCAATATGGCATGCTGGGAATACTCCTGCAAAATGGAAAAATCAGGGACGATTTATTATGGATGGTACTGATCCTAATTATGTTTGGAATGAGCCGATTCCGCATTATGAAAAAGCTCATGTTTTAAATCCATTGAGAGGGTATGTCAGTTCAGCCAATCAACATGTAACGGATAATAATTATCCATATTATCTTTCACCATGGTTAGTTGAATCTTTTAGAGGTGAACGAATAAATCAAAAATTAAATGATTTAGATAATGCAGGATTTGAGGAGTTTATTCAAATCCAAATGGATAATAAAAATCTTATGGCAGAACGAGTTCTTCCAATACTTTTAGATACTATTAAAAACCAAATAGTACCACTCAATTATGTCGATCCAATAGGTGAATTAAGTAAATGGGATTACTTTTTTGATGGAGAAAAAATTGCACCAACAATTTATGATAAATGGATTGATTACATAGAAAAATTTATATGGCAAGACGATTTAGGAAAACCTGATAATGATATTTTATGGCCAGATTATTCAAGGTTGGAGCAGCTTTTAACTAAAGAACATGATGCAAAATGGATTGATAATATTAATACTCCAAATATTGAAACCTTTTCGATGCTTGTTTCTCAAAGCTTTGATAGTGCATTAACCAGCCTTAATAATGATTTTGGAGAATTGTCTGAAAAATGGAAGTGGGGAAATTCCAGAGGAACAGATATTTATCATTTAGCAAAAATTCCTGGTTTTGGGGAAATAGATTTATTTACGGGTGGTGGAAAATTAATTCCAAATGCAACAAGAAAGCATTTTGGTCCTTCTTGGAGATATATTGTTGAAATGTCCAATCCACCTAAGGCAAAAGGTATTCTGCCTGGAGGACAATCTGGTTATCCTGGAAGTGAATTCTATTCGGATATGTTAGAAAAATGGAGAATTGGAGAATTAAGAGATATAAATTCAAGTTCAAATCCAGGTGAAATTCCAGGTAAATTGTTAATTTTTAAAGGGAGGGAATAATGGAATTTTTTAAAAAAGTTATAATTGTAAATATTATATTATTTCCAATATTACTATTAATGCACTGGTGGGTCGGAGTAATATTTTCTTTATTTATAGGATTTTTCCTTCAAAGTAAAAAAACTTCATTTTTTCTTCCTGGATTTAGTTTATCTAGTTGTTGGAGTATAATTTTATTTTATAGATGGTTCAATGGTGGAGAAATTATAATGGAAAGAACTTCAACTATGTTAAGCTTAAATAATACAATTTTACTTGCAATAGTAATTATAATTTTACCATTTATTTTAGGTGGATTTGCCGGTCTGTCAGGGAAGTTAGTTAAAGAGGCTTTAGATTAAATTTTAGTCCAAAGCTGATATTCAGCAATATTAGTCAAATTTTCTGAATTTATTTTTTTGAATTCTTCTTCAATCATATTGTATTTAATTGGGAAAAAAGTATCTGCATTTTCACAATTTTTGGAAATTAATGTAATATGTAAATGCGTTGCTAAATTCCAAAACTCTTTATAAACTTGTGCACCTCCAATTATAAAAATGGACTTTATGTTAGAAATAATTAATTCATTTAATAAAAAATGGATATTTTTATAAATTTCAGCATTATCAATTTTTTGTTTTGAAGATAATACAATATTACGTCTTTTAGGTAGGGGCTTAAATTTTAAAGAATCCCAAGTTTTACGCCCCATAATAATGGGTTTATTTAGAGTTAATTTTTTAAAGTTCTTTAAGTCTTCGGGTATATTCCAAGGAAGGTTACCATTAACCCCAATTGCATTATTTCTATCTTGAGCCCAAATTAAATGAATTTCCATTAAATAGCAACTTCAAACCTAATCGAAGGGTGAGGATTATAATCTTTTATTTCAAAGTCTTTAAAATCTAAGTCCCAAAATGGCTTTTTTGAAATTTCTAATGTTGGTAGTGGCTTGAACTCTCGAGTAAGCTGCTCTTTTAAACCTTCAACATGATTAACATAAACATGAGCATCATTTATATAATGAGAAAAACAACCAAGTTTATAACCTGTCTCCTGAGCAATCATCTGTGTTAATGTTGCATAGCAAGCTAAATTAAATGGAATTCCTAGTGCTATATCGCCACTTCTTTGAGTTAAATGACAATTTAATTTATCACCAGAAACATTAAAAATAAAAAATGCATGACAACTAGGTAGAGCAATTTCGTCTAAAACAGATGGATTCCAAGCAGTAATAACCATTCGTCTAGAATTTGGATCTTTTTTAATTAATTTTATTACCTCATCAATTTGATTTATATAAGTTTTATCAAATTGTCCGGTTTTGGGGTCTTTAGTATATTTTTCCCAGTTTACCCATTGATAACCATACATTTTACCAATTTCCCAATTATCTTCTTCAGTGGTCCATGCATCCCAAATTTTAGTATGTTTTCTAAGATTTCTAATATGAGTTTCACCTGATAAATACCAAAGTAACTCTCTTATAACAGATTTAAAGAATATCTTCTTAGTTGTAAGTAAAGGGTATCCATGTGAAAGGTCAACTTTATAATGTGTACCAAATGCAGAAATTGTATCTGTGCCAGTACGATTTTTTTTACGAATTCCTGTTTCTAAAACATGTTTGACAAGGTTGTGATATGCTTTCAGTTTATCGATCTCCTACAGGTTTTACATTTCTTAAAATTGGACCAGTATAAATTTGTCTAGGTCTATTAATTTTAGATTTGGGATCTGTTATCATTTCTCTCCAATGGGATAGCCAACCAGGTAACCTACCCAAAGCAAACATTACTGTAAACATATTTGTTGGAATTCCCATAGCCTTATAAATAATACCACTATAAAAATCTACATTTGGATATAATTTTCGTTGAACAAAATAATTATCATTCAATGCTATATGCTCTAAATTTTTGGCTATATCCATCAAAGGATCATCTACATTTAAAGCTTTTAAAACGCGTTCAGCAGCTTGTGAAATTACTTTTGCTCGTGGATCATAATTTTTATATACTCTATGACCAAAACCAAATAGTTTATAATCTGAATTTTTATCCTTAGCCATATTTACATATTTTTTATAATCACCACCATCATCTCTTATTTGTTCGAGCATTTCAATAACTCGTTGATTTGCACCTCCATGCAATGGTCCCCATAATGCACTGATTCCAGCAGAAATTGTAGCATGTAGATTTGCTTGACTACTTCCAACCATACGTACAGTACTAGTTGAACAATTTTGCTCATGGTCTGCGTGAAGTATTAGTAATAAGTTTAATGCTTCAGCTAAAATAGGATCCGTTTCATAATTTTCCTGTGCATCAGAAAACATCATATGAAGGAAGTTTTCCACATAATTTAATTCTGGTTGAGGGTAGATAAATGGTAAACCATGGGATTTTCGATAAGAAAAAGCAGCAAAGGATTTTACTTTACCTAAAAGTCGTATAATGTCATTATCAATTTTATCAGGATTTGTAATATCTGTATCACTATGATAAGCAGAAAGAGAAGTCACCATTGCTGAAAGAATCGCCATTGGATGGGCTGTAATTGGGAATCCATCAAAAAACCGTTTCATATCTTCATGGATATTTTGCTCCTTTTTTATTTTTTGACTAAATAGTTCTTGTTGATTAGAATTTGGAAGCTCACCGTAAAGTAATAAATAACATATTTCAGTAAATTTACATTTTTCTGCCAATTGCTCAATAGGATATCCTCGATAACGAAGAATACCTTTTTCACCATCAATAAAGGTTATATCACTCATACATGCACCTGTATTTCCATAACCTGGATCTAAAGTAATATGGCCTGTTGTTGGCCTAAGTTTTGTTATATCAAATCCTTTTTCATTTTCACTACCTGTAATTATTCTAGAATCTAATTCAAACTTATTAAGTTGGATTTTTGCTGAGTCACTCATTGTTGCCTTCCAATAAAAATTATAAAATTTATTAAGAATATAATCGTTAAATTTACGTGGTTTTGACTAATTAATTCTATAAGCCTCTTAGAAACTTAGAGGCAAACTAACATAAAATTATAAAATTATAATATTACTATTTTGATACTTATATAAGTTTACTCACTAAAATAGAAAAAAAGAAGACTCTTATATATATTTATTTGCCAAATAGTAGGCTTTAATATATAAAAAATAGATTAAAGCTTATTAAGCTATAAAAGTATATTTTTTAAACAATCATATGAATATTTTTAAGGTAATCATAAATCCTCTTCTAATTGTAATTCCTTGTCATAGAGTCATAGAAAATAATGGTGGTTTAGGTGGTAATATAGTTGGACTAGATATTGAAGTTAAATTATTAAATTTTGAGGAATAAATAGGATAAACTTTATTCAAGCTCTATTATTTCAGAAAGTATAATAATAATATCTAAAATATCGACGATATTGTCTTCGTTCACATCATTATAATTAAACTGGCAAGTTCCATCATCAATACGAGCTTCACTATTAAAATTTACTGCACTTGGATAAATACAGCCAAATTCTATAAAAGGAGAGTAAATACACTCTATATTATCATTGATTCCTGTTGTTTCTGCTATTGGATTGAAGTTTTCTGCGATAGGGTCTGTACAATTTGAGCCTTCCATACAATGATCACCCATCCAGAAGCAATTTGATTCAGATATACAATCTAAATGAGATGAAAAGTTCGAACAAGGGTTCAAATTTTCATCACATTCTTGATCAAATTGACATGTGCCATCGTTGTATATAGCAGTATGACTATAATTACATGCAGATTGTTCTGTGCAACCATTCATCGCATTCATGAGTGATGTTAAGTAGTTGTATTGAAATTGATATAAATCTGGAATATCAAACAAATATCTAACAACCATATGATGATCTAACATTACGTATGCAGAATAAGAATTTCCTGCAAATGAATTCCATAAATGATGATCAGGGTCTCCATCTTGATTATAGTCATCATCACCATTTAAAATTATTGGTTGATTTCCATATTCGCCAAGTTCATTATATAAATTACCCCATTCATTGCATGTATATGTTGAGTTAGGTCCTGTACCATCATCAAAACTAACTAAAAACTCTATTTGATTGTTTATATTTATAAATTCAAGAATTTGATCCATCATACTGATGTATCCATAACATGCCGGTCACCATGATGCATTCATACTTATTAAAGTTACTCGATAATGGCCTCCATTTAAATTGCCATTAAAATCTGCAAGCCTAAATGTATTATTACTATTATTTTCAGATGAATAGCACACATTATATGGTCGTAATTGGTCATCTATACTAATAGTATCTCCGATGCTATAAGTACTTATGATCGAATTAAGAGGCATATTTATACATTCTTGGGTTTGAGTGAAAGGAATACATATAAAAAAAATTATTAGAAGTAAAAAACGCATAAAAACTAAGTATTTATTATAATGTTAACAATGTTAATTATATCAAGAACATTGATTAAACCATCTTGATTTACATCTGCACTATCTAAATCAGTAATTGCTCCTAAAACTATGTTAACTACAAGTATAACATCTAAAACATTTATTATCTCATCACCATTTATATCTCCAATGATAGAATCTCCAGGATAATTTTCACTAATAATGTTTCTTATATAATCCTTTTCGTTGCTATTTAAATTTCCATTTAAAGTTATCCTACCAAGGATATTAGATTCTGAATCTACAATAACAACTTCTTTATGCGCAGCATTAAACATTTCTCTCAAAGGAAGTTCAGGGTAAGGATCCATAACAAGTGGAAGGTCTGAATCAGAGCAAAAGTTTTCGTTAAAACTACTAATATTTGTTTGTCCTACTGCAATAAAGACGATATTAGTAAATCCATCAGTATTTCTTAATTCATTTTGAAAATTGTGCAACTGCACAAAAGTAGCTGTTCAGCCAGCTCAACCTTGCGTTGAAAAATAATGTAATGTAATAAATTCTGAGTATTCTGGATACCAAACATTTAAATTATAAGTTGAAGAAGTAGTGTTAACATCTTCTAAAGAATATTCCAATTGTGATATAGCGAAACTAGATAAAATAAAAATAAACAGATGTAAGTATATTTTTTTCATTTATTTTCCTTTTTAATAAAATAACATAAATTTAAACAAGAAAATAAATGATATCATAAACAAATTAATAATCATTATGTATAAAAACTCAAATCTTTTAGTAATTATTGGACCAACAGCCTCAGGAAAAACATCTTTATCTGTTAAAATAGCTGCAAAGTATAAAGGGGAAATTATTTCAGCTGATTCTAGGCAAATATATAATGGTATGGATATTGGAACTGGTAAGGATTTGAAAGAATATAAAATAAATGGAAAACATATTCCATATCATTTAATTGATATTTTACAGCCAGAGCAAAATTATAGTGTTTTTCATTTTCAAAATGATTTTAGAAGGGCTCAAAAAGAAATTTTAAAAAATTATTCTCTCCCAATTTTATGTGGTGGCACAGGACTTTATATCGAATCAGTCTTATTAAATTATGATATGTCAGAAGTTCCACCTAACGTTTATTTACGATATAACCTTGAAAAAGAAAGTCATGAAGTATTAATTGATATATTAAAAAATTTAAATTTAAAACTTCATAATATCACCGATTTGTCTTCAAAAAAACGGACAATTAGAGCAATCGAAATAGGATTAAGTAAAGAAATAAAAAAACAAGAAATAGAAATTAGACAATTTCAAAAATTTAATTATTGTGTAATCGGAATCGCTCCAGATAGAAAGAAAGTCAGAAAGAGTATTACTCATCGGTTAAAATTGAGACTTGATAATGGCATGATAGATGAGGTAAAGAGTTTATTAAACAATGGGCTATCTGAAGAGAGGTTAGAATATTTTGGCTTAGAATATAAATTTATTGGAAAATATCTTAAAGGTGATTTGAATTATAACGATATGTTTCAAAAGCTTAATACGGCAATTCATCAATTTTCAAAACGGCAAATGACTTTTTTTAGAAGAATGGAGCGTAGAGGAGTTCAAATTAATTGGATAAATGAAGCTAAATTTAAACTAGTAGAGCCAGTATTAACTAATTATTTCCAAGTATAATGTTAACAATAAGTACAATATCTAAAATATTAATATTATTATCTTGATTTAAATCAGCAGATACAAATTCAATTTCACTAAACATATTTTGACCAGTAATAACATTTATTGTCATTAGAATATCTAATACATTTATAAGTCCATCACCGGATGGGTCACCTTGCAAAATTTCACCTGTCAGATAAATATTATTATTTATAGTATTGTGTTCAATAAAATTAGCATTAAATCCTCCTAAGTTTACATTACCTAAATATACATCAAATGAGTGCAGACCAGCTGGCATTCCAATGTGATATAATCCATTTTCTTGGATAGAAAATTTTCTTCCATCTAAATTTGAAAAAATTTCAGCATTATCTGGTAGTGGATTTCCAGTATTATCAAAAATATTTCCAATTATCCAGCCAGCATAGATAGGTTCAAAACTTAATACATAAAGTCCATTTTGCATATCACTTGCATATATATATCCATTTTCCGTGTACGGAAAAGCTCCCCAACAACCATAATAACCATCACCATCATTTTGCGGATAAGTATCCCAGCCTGCAACTTCTACAGGATAGGTTGGATCAAATATATCAATAATACGTATACCAGTAGTATAATGTGAAATATAAACTAGGCTTCCTTTCACATGAACATTATGTGCTAATCCATTTTCGGCAAGATATTCACCTACCAATGAAATATTAGATAAATTTTCAATGTTCCAAATTTTAACTGTACGATCTTCGGTTTCTTCAGTAGTTATTAAGTGGCTACTATCTTCAGATAGCCATGCATTATGAGCATAGCCTGAAACACCTTCAGAAATTGTTGCAAGCACTTCGATATTATTAAAATCATTTATATCACATATTAAAAAATCTTCACTCCAGCCATTTGAAACATAAGCAATACCATTACGAGTAAAAATATCATGTGTATTAGGACCAATACTTCCAAAACTTCCAACTTCCATTGGATTTAGAGGATCTGATAAATCTGCTATATTTATAGCATCGCCGTAACTATGTTCAATATATGCGTATCCATTAGGGTCAACCCACAAGTTATGTGAGGTTCCAATTTCATTATATGTAGGGTATTGAATTGGTAGATTTTCAGGGAGAGGGGATAAATCAATAACCTGCATGCCCATGTCACCACCCGTCATTTCACATACTGTATATAGAACATCATTTAATGTTTTATAATCTCTATGAAAATAATAATCATTATCTGATGGTCCTGGAATATCCATTACTTCAATGGGGTTATTAGGGTTGGTACTTACATCTAAAATTTTAGTACCATTTAGATAACCTACAATTGCGTATTCATTTCCATATTCATCAGTATAGCCCCAAACATCTGAAATACCATAATTAAACTGACTATTTTCATACATAGTTATAGACTTTAAATCCATATTATAAGAACTTGCTGGAATTAAAAGTGAAAAAAATAAAATTGTAAGAAATAATTTCATACTAATCCATCATATCTCTTACTGCTGGAATAAAGATTTCATCTAATTGATTAATTGTTTTTTTCATTTCACTAACAGCTTGTGTTGAACCGTCTTCATCACCTTCTAAATCAGTAGAATCTAAAAAATAATCTTTCGCTTCTACGCAAAAAGAGCGAGCTTTTCTGAAATCTTCATAGATATCATTCATTATATCTTTATCCCATTTATCTTTATTTGACTCTTCAACAAACTTAGTTCTTGCTGGCTCAAATAATTGAATTGCCATTTTTTGATAAAGTACACCTACATTGTAATAAATATCTGGATCATTTGGATATTCTCTAATTGCTTTCATTGAATATTCAATTGCTGTTTCAAATTCTTCCATATCTATAAAAATATAAATTAATTTTCTTAATATTGTCCCTTTATCTTCAGCTATTCCTAAAGCTAATTCCATGTAATCAACAGCTAAGTCTAATTTTTCATTTTTTTGTGCTATACTAGCTAAGACTTGAAGAATTAAAATATCTTCTGGATTTTTTTCATATCCATTCTGTGCAGCATTTTTTGCAGATTTTAAGTCTCCCATATCTAAGTAAACAGAGGCTAAATAACCATATGTATTACTTTTTGATGGGTATACTTTTATTGCGAGATTTAAGAATTCAATAGCATTTTTTTTATCATCTTTAACCTCTACCGCTTTATTGAATATTTTACCCCATTCTTGTTCTCTATAGGCTTCAGCTCCTTCTGAGACTGTTGAGTAAATATTTCCATCAATTATAATTGGTTTTTCTAAATTTGCATCAGGATTAATTTCATTTGCACGGTTAAACATATTGGCCATTTCATTCCAACGTTCCTCCGGTAAAAGTACATCTCTTGCATAAAGATATGGTACTAGAGCATTATCTGGTTCAACAATAAGTGCTTTTTTGAAAAATTCTTCAGCTTTTCCTAGGTTATTTTCATTTACATACATCAATGCAGAAGTAAACTCAGGACTTTTACATCCTGTAAAAAGTATTATAACTGTAATAATTAATATGGAAAATCTTTTTAACATTTGTTATCCTTTCGATTGATTATTTTTTTCTGCTAATAAACTAGAAATAGTTTTAGCCCTATCTTTAATATTATCAATATTAATATTTTTTAACCAATTAACACTAAACTGAGATACAGTATATGAAGCAACTGCTGAACCGTAAATAATTGCATCAATAATATTATCTCTCCCGTTTATTGCTAAATAACCACAAAAACCACCAGCGAAACTATCACCAGCTCCCGTAGGATCAAATACATCAATACCAGGGAATACAGGTATATTGTCAATTTCGATTTCGCCACAAACCATTGATCCATTAGCACCTTTTTTTATAACTACAGTTTTAGGCCCTTTTGAAATTAGTATTTCTCCTGCTTTACTTAAATTAGATTCTCCAGTTAATTGCTCAGCTTCCTCATTATTGAGAAGTAAAATATCAGTTTTTGAGATTACATTAAAAAGACTATTTAAACTAATATCTATCCAAAGATTCATTGTGTCAGTTATGATTAAGCAATCTTCATTCATTTGGTTAATTACATCCATTTGTAAATCAGGATGAATATTACCTAAAAATACTATTGGAGTATTAATATGCTCTTTATCAATTTTTGGTTTAAAATTTTCAAAAACACCTAAATCTGTAAAAAGTGTTTTTCGCGTAGAAAAATCATTACTGTATTTCCCTCCCCATGAGAATGTTTTTCCATCAATGACTTGTAAGTTTTTTTTGTCAATATTATTAGAGTCAAAAATATTATGGCCTTCATCCGTAAAGTCTGTACCAACAACACCAACAACACGAACCTCTACAAACAATGATGCTGCCATTGCAAAATATGTTGCTGATCCTCCAAGCATTTTTTCCTTTTTACCTTTTATAGTCTCAAGGTTATCAAGCGCAATAGATCCTACTGTAAGAATTGAATTTTGATTTTTCATAGTAGATAAAAATAGGTGTTTTTTTAATCATATTCCAAGTTGGATTCCTTTACTAAATAATCCGAAATTATATCATGTCATATCTTGAATACTGTTCTAATTGTGGTAAAAAAAATATTTATGGTTTTATTGATGGTGGTCTACGATATCATTGTTTAAATTGTAATAGTATTCACTATGAAAATCCTAAACCAACTTCCACATTAATTTGTCCTGAATCAAAAAACATTTTATTAGTTAAAAGAGCCGTTGAGCCTGGAAAAGGGCTATGGGGTTTGCCAGGAGGATTCATAGAATTAAATGAAACACCAGATCAGGCTGCAATTAGAGAATTAAAAGAAGAGACAAATTTAGATGGCCGTGTGAACTGTCAATTAGGCTATACTAGTCATTTTAATTCTTTACATGGAGACATTTTGTTATTGGCCTTTTTAATGGATGTTTCTGACTTTAAAGATATGGTTGCAGGGGATGATGCAGATGACGCAAAATTGTTTCCATTAAATCAATTACCACAATTAGCTTTTACGTCACATGAAAAAATAGTGGAAATGTATATTAATTATTTAAATAAATTAAAATTATCCGTATGAATAAAATTCTAATTTTACATGGTCCAAATATGAATTATATTGGTTTAAAATCTACCAAAAATGGTAGTAGAATCACAATTGATAAAATTGATAGATCAATTCGTAGAAAGGCAAAGATATTAAATATTGAAGTCAAGTTTTTAAGAACACATGACGAAGCAAAAGCCGTATCATTTATTCAAAGGAATAGAAAAATTGCATTAGGATTAGTAATTTCACCCTCTTCTTGGCATCAAGGTGGATTTACATTGAGTGATACTATTCATTTTTTAGAGATACCGTATTCAACAGTATCAATTGAAAAAATAAAAAATTCATTATTCTTTAAAGGAAAAGATTTTTACTATAAAAATATAGTAGAGTCATATGAGCAAGCTTTAGAAGAATTAGTAAAAAAATAAATGCTTAATTTTAAAAAGGTTACTTTTATATGTCTAGATATACCAGAAGAATTATCTGATAAAATTCGTCGTATTAGACAAAGCTTAGATACTAAAATTGCATGGAAACCAGTTGTTATTACGCTTGCGGGTTCATCTGGATGTGGTCATATTTCAGATAAGCAGGATATTTTTGAAGCAAATGAAATTATTTCAGATCTTGTTAAATCAATTGCTCCATTCAAAGTAAAATTTTCAAAAATAAATTTTTTCCCCAAAACAGATATTTATTTTTTTGAATTTATGGATGATTTAATTATTAATGATATTCACCACAAGGTTAAACATTGTGGTATTAAGTTTTTTGATAATGAATATCCATTTAAAGCTCATTGTACAATTCATTTTAAAGGAAAGATGACGAAAGATAAGAAGAGCCAAATTCATGATATGATAATACCTGACGAAGAGTTTGAAATAAATACACTTTCTATAATTTCAGATTACAAACATCTATCAAGATTTCAATTAGCAGGACACAGTACAAATAATAAATAGGAGAATAATTTTGAAAAGACTAATATTTATTTTGTTTATTTTTGCATGTAATACTAATCCAACTTATCCTTGGTATAAAGGAAGTTTAGAAGATTTGAAAAATATTACAGGCAGCAAGTTAATAATGCTAGACTTTTATACCGATAGCTGAGGATGGTGTGCTCGGCTGGAAGCTGATACATTTTTAGATAATTCATTTTTAACTCTCACTGATAAATTTAATAGTATAAAAATTAATGCTGGACAACGTGAGGGAAGTCAAATTGTAAGCCAATATAAAGTTCGTATTTTTCCTACAGTTGTATTTATAGATAATCATGGTAATGAAATAGATCGTATAATAGGTTATGCACCTCCAGATCAATATTTGCCCATGGTTAAAGAAATCCTAGAAGGTGAAAATACTATTTCTGTGTTGGAAAATAAATTAATAGAAAGTCCGAATGATTATAGTATAATTTTTAAATTAGGTGAAAAATATTCTGCTAGAGGTGAGTCTGAAATTTCAGAAAAATATTACACTCAATTTTTAAAAAATGCTCCAGAAGAAATGGAGGATGAAATTATATCTGCGAAATTTGCAATGGCAAAATTAGGTTGGGAGAATAGCGATATAACAGGTCTACAAAATTTCATTAAGGATTACTCAGAATCGCCTTTATGTATATCTGCATACCAAATGATAGCAAAATATTATATTGTAGAAAAAGATACAACCAAAGAAATTTCAACTTTATTTGAAATGAGTGAAAAATTTACTAAAAGTTCAAGTGTTATGAATAGTTATGCTTGGAGAATGACAGAGTTAAAACAAAATTTAGATGATGCTCTGATAAAAGCAAAGATAGGTGTCGAATTAGCAGATGATAATTCTAAACCAATGGTTTTAGATACACAGGCTGAGGTTGAATGGCTGCTTGGTGATATTCAAAATGCTATAAAAACCATTAAACGTGCAATTGAATTGAATCCGAAAGATGAATATTATCAGACTCAATTAGAAAAATTTAAAAAGGCTAATTAAAACAAATTTCTACTTCGCTAAAATCAATATCAGAACTATTTAAATCATAAATTTTGAGATTTTCTTCTAGTTGTGATTTCTTTGATGCACCTAAAATCACTGTGCTTACGTTAGAATTATTTAAGCACCACTTTATTGCCAGTTGTGCAGGTGTTAAATTTAATTTACTAGCCATTTCACAAAACTTTTGAATTTTAGTAAATTGATTTTCTATACCATCTTCTTTGAATTTTTCCCAAAGCCATTGATAGGATTCGATAGAAAATCTTGCATTTTTTGGGATTCCATTTTTATACTTTCCAGTTAAAATACCAGAACAAAGTGGAGACCAAGTAGTTGTTCCTATTGAATATTTTTCAAAAATAGTTTTATATTCATTTTCAAATCTATCACGATTTAATAAATTATATTGAGGTTGCTCCATGGTTGGTGGTGTTAGATAGTTATTTGAGGCTATTTTGAATGCTTCTTCAATCTGATTTGCCGACCATTCAGATGTACCCCAATATAGAATTTTTCCTTGTTTAATCAAGTTGTTCATAGCTCGAACAGTTTCTTCAATTGGTGTATCAGGGTCTGGTCTATGACAGAAATATAAATCTAAATATTCAACTTTTAATCTTTTAAGTGCATTATTACAGCAGTCATGTATATGCTTGGCACTTAGTCCTATTTGAGTGGGTAGATTTCCACCCCAAAATACTTTACTAGATATACACCATGTATCTCTAGGTATTTTAAGTTTTTTTAAAGCATCGCCCATTATCTTTTCTGACTCTCCAGCTGCATATGCCTCTGCATTATCAAAAAAATTAACTCCTGCATCATAGGCTGTTTTAATTAATTCAGATGCTAAATTTACATCTATTTGATTACCAAAAGTGACCCAAGAACCAAATGATAGTTCACTAAGTTTTAAACCAGAATTTCCAAGTTTTCTATAATTCATAGTTAATACATCTCCATCATTCCACCATCACCACCTCTAGATCGGCCTCGTCTCATTTTCATTTTATCTTCTTGCATTTTACCAAAGTTAAATTTGATATTAAATGCATATGTCCTACCACCTCTGTATGTCTCAACAATTGCATTCTCAGATGCATTTACATTATTAAAACCAACAGGGTTGTATTCTTTATATCGATCCATTTGAAATCCACCTTGATCAAAAATATTATCAACACTTAGTGAAAGGTCTAATCTATTTTCTAGAAACGATTTTGATATACCTGAATTAGCCCAAACTGTGCCTGTTTTACCAAATAATGAACCACCAGGAACATTCATTTTCATTGCATAAAATCCAAATTCAAAATTAAAAAGTTTTATATATTGTTCTGGCAACGTCACTCTCATGTACATATTAAATCTCTCGTTTTTACCATTTAATTCATAGTCATCATCTGGATTAAATGCAGTATTAACATTATATCCGCCACCGATAACTTGTCCCATTAATAAAAAGAAAAAGTCCGCACCATAATTTTCACCTGACTCAGAATTTCTGAAAGTAACAACATCTGAACCAGCATATTGATCATTATCATACCATTTAATCATATCAGTAATATTATGATAAAAGATACTAGACGTCATAAAGCCCATTGGAATAGGTCCTTTATATGACACTTCATATTGTGTTGAATATTCTGGTCTTAGAAGTGGATCTCCTAAAAATATGAAATTTCTACTATAAACATCTCTTGGGAATGGTCTTATTTGATTTCCGGGACCGCCCCATCCTTCATCTGGCCTTTTAACACGCCTACTAACTGAGAATTGTATATTTTGTTTTTTATTAATTTTATAGAGCAAGTTAAGGTTAGGATATATTGTTGAATATGAGTCTTGATATGTTGTATCCTGTTGATTGTATAAAACTTGTGCATATACCATAGATTCTGGACTTGAATCTTCGATAACATTTTTTGAAAAACTAATATTTTTATCCAAATATTCAACTCTCATACTTGGTTTAATACTTAGTTTATCATTTATTTTATAATCATATTCCATAAAAAAACCATGTATATTTCTTTTATATCCGAAATCAACTTCACCAACAAAACGTGACTCATCATCATTTGTTAATTCAAATTTCATTTCTTCAGAATTATTATTAAGCTTTCCATCATAGCCCAGGCTAAATTTATTTTCATTTTTTAGTGGTAAGTCATAGCCAAATCTTATATTTATACCATTAGAATTTTCACTTATTGTGGTTGAGTCAGCTTTTAATGCTGATATTGCTGTTTCACTATCATCTTCTTTATCAAATTCTAATGAAAATAGAAACTGTTTATCTGGTATATCGTATTCTTTTTTTATTTCTAAAATTGATCCGATATAATAGTTATTAGGATTTTCAATTTCTTTATTTATAAAATTAATCGTATCCTTTGGTGCTTCAATACCACCTATTTGTGATATAATATTTTGATTCTTTTCTGAATCTCTTGTATAATTTTTAAAATTTAATTCAGTATTGATAATAAAATTTTTATTTATATAATAATCATTACCTAGTTTAAATCCGTAGCCACTTCTCTCTGATTGATTATTGAATTTAAAGTCTGAAAAACTATTTATAAAATTGTTATTAGTTAATAAAGTATCATCATCATTTGTACTATATTCTCTATCAATTATTCTATTACCATCTACATAGCGCGCTCTATTATTTAATGAATACGATCCATATGCATTAAACTTTTCTGTTTGGTAATTACTATAAAATGTGAATCCATTAACTGCATTAATAGAATTATATTGATTATGTTTCCCATTAAATTTTATGCTACCATTTAAACCTTCATATTCACCTTTTTTTAAGACGATATTAATGATACCAGCTATACCCTCTGGATCATATTTTGCAGATGGTGCTGTTATCACTTCAACTTTATCAATTAAAGATGCAGGTATATTATCAACATCTCCTCCCATACGATTAGGTCTTCCATTAACTAGCACTCTAACTCCAGAATTACCTCTTAGTTGAATTTGTCCATCTTGGTCCACTGTTACCATTGGAACTTTCCTAAGAACATCTTCTGCTGTTCCACTTCCAGAAACAATATCATCAGAAGAATTATAAACTAATTTATCTGTTTTAAACTCATAAACAGGTTTATCTTCAATTACATTAACTGCTTCCATTTCTAATGATGAAGCATTAAGTTTAATTATACCTAAATTTTTATCAAATTTATCTTGGAATGTTAATTTTACAGGATTAATTATTTTTTTTTGATATCCTATAAATTCAACAATAACTTTATAATTGCCAAGTTTAATTTTATCAATATAAAACTGTCCATCAGCATCTGTAACACCGCCAGTAATAATTTCACCGCTAGGATTACTAATTAATGATAAAGATGCATACTCAATTGGAGTATTAGTTAAAGAATCAACTACAGTACCTTTTAATAAACCTATTTCAGGCATTTCTCTTCCTCCCCAACCTTGACCATTAATGGATGAGTATAAAATTATAAAAATAATGAATTTTTTCAAGTTAATTCCTTTAAATATTTTAGGTGAAAATTTTGTTTTAATTATCTTTAAATTTATTAAACTTTAGAGCAATGAGTTAATTAAATTAATTATTCAATATGAAACAAAAATATTATAATATTTAAAAATGGAGATTTATGAAATCGTATTATAAAGAACTTTATTTTAATACTCAAAATCGAATGGAGTTTATTAATATTACATCAGATATTGAAATTTGTTTGAATGGATCAGGAATTAAAGAAGGTTTATGCCTAGTGAATGCAATGCATATAACAGCATCTGTTTTTATAAATGATAACGAGGAAGGTCTCCATAGAGATTATAAAAAATGGTTAGAAAAATTAGCACCACATGAGCCATTATCACTCTATGATCATAATTTAACAGGAGAAGATAATGGTGATGCACACCATAAAAGACAAATAATGGGTAGAGAAGTTGTTGTAGCGATTACAAATGGATTCCTACATTTTGGAACATGGGAACAAATTTTTTATGGAGAATTTGATGGTTGCCGTCAAAAGCGTATATTAGTAAAAATTATTGGAGAATAATAATGGAAAACTTAATTATATATTTCGAATCAATACCTTCATCAATAAGGACTATTTTTATAGTTTTTGGATTATCATTTTTTTTAATTTTAGAAAAAGGTATCCCCTCTATCCATTTTGAATATAAAAAATTTAATCATGGACTATTAAATTTATCTTTAACTATTATGACATTATTAATAAATCTTGTAGGAGCTGGACTTATTTTTAAAACTGCAGAATATAATTTATCAAATCAAGCGGGATTAATTAATCTTAATCAAATAGTAGATATGCCGTTATGGTTTAAAGTAATTATTGCTATTATTGTACTTGATTTCATAGGAGCATGGTTAATTCATATGCTAGAGCATAAAATTAAATTTATGTGGTTATTTCATATTATCCATCACACGGACCAAAACGTCGATGTAACTACTGGATTAAGACATCATCCAATAGAAGCGGTTTTTAGACTGACTTTTACAACAATAGCAGTCTTATTTTCTGGTGCAACAATTGGAATAGTAATGCTTTATCAGACAATTTCAGCTTTTGCAGCTCATTTTTCGCATGCAAACTTTGAAACACCTAAAAAATATGATAAGTTACTTTCTTGGATTTTTGTAACACCACGATTTCATCGTTTACATCATCACTATGTTCTACCGCATACAGACCATAATTTTGGTAATATATTCTCAATTTGGGACCATCTTTTTCGCACAAATACACATGTAGGAGAGTTAGATAACGTACAATTTGGATTAGATACACACATGAATCAACATGAAATCAATAGCCTAAAAAACCTTCTTCTAATCCCCTTTCAAAAATATCGTAAACCCGTAGGTACAAAATTTAGTGATTGAATATCTATATTACTTTATATGAGTTTCATTCGATTTTTTTTAATGTAAAGCTGTAAATCACAATAGTAATAAACTGGACTATAATAAATAAAATCGTTTCAATCACATTTAAATTGAACCATATAAAGTTTAATTTCCATAAAATTATTCCTATTAGAGTTAGTTTTATAAATTCAGATAAATAAATAATTTTACTATTATCTAAATGAGATGTATAACTGAAAATATTTGTAAAAATCATACCTGCATATAGATAGATATGATAAGTATCAAATTCATTTTGTAATTTGAATAGATGAAAAATCATAGTAAGTGTAAAAGCTAATTGGAAGTAACTCAAACCAATTTGAAGTCTAGAATTATTAGTTTTATATTTTTTTAATTTCCCAGTATATGTAAATGTTTTAATTGGATTAATAATAGAAATATCTTTAGGCCTATAACCTGTTGGCATAAACCATAATTTTAATTTATCAGTCCAGTATTTTGTATAAATTGCATCTCTTAGAAGTGAGGCAAAATGTTTAAAGTTAATTATAATTGGATTCCATGTTTCTGCAGGCCTGATGATTCCATAAATTGGCGGTACATCTTTTAATTCTTTTTGAAAAGTTCCGAAAAACTTATCCCAAATTATAAAAATTTGACTATAATTTTTATCAATATATTCTGGGTTTATAGCATGGTGGACTCTATGATGAGAAGGTGTAACTAATATATGCTCAAGAAAACCTATTCTATCAATTAACTTGGTATGATACCAGAATTGTAGAAATAAATGAATAGGGCCCATAATGGCAAAAAGCCAAGTTGGTATACCAAGAAAAGCTGCAGGGATTAGGAAAATAGCACCGAAAGATACAATGCCGGAGATAGATTGCCTTAAAGCACAGGATAGATTGAATTCCTCACTACTATGATGAATAATATGTCTATTCCATAGAATATTTACCCTATGATTCATTCTATGAATCCAATATCCAGCAAAATCTTTCACTAAGAATGCGATGAAAATAGAAAAAAATATAGAGTCAAATTCTACTATTTTAATTTTACTAACTAACCAATCATAGCTAACAAGAGCAACAGAAATTTTTAATCCATCTTTCAAGATATTAGTAAGTCCTGAGCTGAGGCTTGATATCATATCCGCTGAGTTATTGATTATTATTCCTCTTTGTATAGATATAATCCATTCAATAGAAATAAGGATTATAAATATTGGGATTGCAAACGAAATAGCGTATATATATGTATTCATATGAACTTATTAACTACATTGAAGCAATTAGAATTTTAAATTGAATTAATCTCCAAGAATAAGATTTACTAATTGTACAATATCTACAACATTAATTAGTCCATCATTAGAAAGATCTGCGCATGAATCTGAAGTATCATTATTTAGAACATAATTAACAATAGTAACAACGTCTACAACATTTATATTATTATCGCCATTTATGTCGCCTAAAGTTCCACAAGAGCTACCAATAGTAACAGGGATTACGATTTGTGGCACACCAATTTCATCGTCATCTTCAAACCAAAATTTAATGTCATAATCACCTGATGAAATTTCTTCATCAATAATGGAGCCTGAATATGTAACACCTTCTAAATAAGTATGACTATTTGGAGTTAAGTTTAAGTTAATAAAACAATTATCAGTTCCAGAATAGCAGATTTGACCAGATTTAAACCATGGTAAATTACCATCATCATCTTGGTAATTTACAGAAAGAGTCATTGTCTCATCATCATAGGCACCATCTGTGATATTTGGCTCTACATTTCCATTTTGATATTGTGATGAAAGTAAAAATAAACCCGGATTTGTTTGGTCATGAATATTTGTACTAAAACTAAGATCTGCAGAAACAGTCACACCTAAAACAATTAAACCTTGTAATGAATTTGGCCATAGACCAAATTGACTATCATTAGTAATATAATCTAACAATACAGATACTTGTAAATCATTGCCAGCGGTTGAGTAATTTATATCAGGTGTTATATACTCAAATCCTGCAATTTCGCCACTAGCAAAATCTCCTGTTAATTTTAATAGACCAGGATATAATTGACTACCAGCAAGAAAACCACCATCTGCATAGCCTATTGCATAGGCAACTGCATCTTCTGATTCGGGATTTACAATTCCTACACCATAGAGATACCAAGGACCAAATATTGAACCTTCATTGCAGCAACTGCTATTGAGTGATAGTTTAACATATAACTCTTCTATATCTTCTCCAGAAGACCTATAGGTACCAGAAAGACTTATAATATCTTGTTCAGAGTCTGTATCACCTGTATCATCGTTTACTAGGGTTGCATATAGATTATTATTTGGGGGCCATTGATTATTTACATTTTGAGGAGATTGAGAAACGATAATTTCTCCATAATCAAAGCCTAATGCAGTAGAATTAATTAGTCCAGAAAGATACCAATTTACAACATCACTATCGACAGTATTAACTGTTGTACCCCAAGTTGTTTCAAACCCATTCTCATTTAATGGGCCAATATTTTCTGAATTTATCCATGTTTCTTGGTTATCAGTAGATACATATATGGTAGCTGAAGGATTTGATTCAGATAGTTCAGTTGACAAATCTGCATTAATAATGAATTCTTCTCTAGGTGCAGTAGAAGATAGATTTTCAATTAGCTCTTGCCTGATTTGATTGGATTGGAAATCCTTTTTTACTTTCATTGCTTCTTTAAAAATTTCTGCCATCATTTTCTGCATAGCCTCATTACTTAACATTTCTCTTTCAACTTCTGATAGGTTTGATGATAAGCCGAGAGAAAGAATTGTAATTATAATAGTGATTTTTTTCAACATTTTATATTCCTCTTTTATTAAAATAACTTTATTATTTAGTTTAAAATTTACTTAATTTCATAGATATTATCAAATTAGAGGGATAATATTTCTACAGCGTTAAAAAAAATAAGATATTTTAAATTTACATCATCTTAATAAGTTTTTTTAAAAGTACTTCTTTTTTAGTGAGCTAGCCATTAGCAAGCATTAAATTAATGCATGAAAATTTCACCTCTAAAATTAATAAATGCGAATGTTATTACATTGCATCCAGATATGCCTAAAGTCGAGAGTATAATTATAAAAGATGGAAAAATAGAAGGCTTAAATCAGAATTTATTGTCTGCAAAAACTATTGACCTTAAAGGTTCAACAATTGTACCTGGTTTTATTGATGCACATTATCATCTTTCAAACTTAGGCAAGTTTTTAGAAAATTTTAATCTTGTAGGAATTGATTCTCCGCAAAAAATAGTAAATTTAATTCGTAAAAATTTATCAAATTTTCCAAAGGGAACTTGGATCTTAGGTAGAGGTTGGGATCAGTCATTATGGGAAAATAATAAGTTTCCTTTGGCAAAGGTTTTAGATAATATTAGTATTGATCATCCTATTTCTTTGACACGTATTGATGGTCATGCGATTTGGGTAAATAAAAGAGCACGACAAATTTCTGGATTTGAAGAAAGTTTAGATTTTACAGCTGGTGGAGAGGTTATTAATAATTGTATATTTATTGATAATGCAATGGATTCTATCGAAAAATATATACCAAAGCAGACTGAAAATGATGTAAAACGATTTATTGAAAAAGGTATAAAACAAACAGTCTCTAATGGAATTACTGGTATTCATGATGCATGGCAAGATTCATTAATTGTTACCTCTATTCAAAGTCTAATAAAACAAGATAATTTTCCAATTCGCTGCTATGGAATGTTAAATGGAAACGACAAAGAGTTTCTAAAGCCATGGTTCCAAAATGGAATTTTAAAAAATAATCGCTATACTATTCGTGCAGTAAAAGCATTTATGGATGGAGCATTAGGAAGTCGTGGTGCTTGTCTTTTTGATGAATACAATGATGATTGTGGAAATTTTGGTCTAATTTTACTATCTAAAGATGAGTTTGATAAACTTGCGAATAATTGTTATAATCATGGATTTCAACTTTGTACCCATGCAATTGGTGACAAAGGTAATAAACTGGTTTTGGATACATATGAAAAATATCTTTGTGGAAAAAATGATAAAAGATGGAGAGTTGAGCATGCTCAAATGGTAAGAGATGAAGAGATTCCGCAATTTGTTAAAAATGATATTTTACCTTCAATGCAGCCTTCACATTGTACAAGTGATATGCGTTGGATGGAACAGAGAATTGGAAACAAAAGGATTCATAGAATTTCGAGATGGAAATCTTTCTTAAATGCTGGACTAAAAATTCCGGGAGGTTCTGATTGTCCTATTGAAAAAGGAAATCCAATTTTGGAATTTTTTTCTGCAGTAACACGAAAGTCGCCTGATAATCCAAATGTTGAAAGTTGGCAGGCACAAGAAAAAGTAAGTAGAATAGAAGCATTAAAAATGCTTACAACATGGGCTGCATATGGTGGATTTGATGAACATCGAAGAGGTAAAATTTTGCCAGGATATGATGCTGATCTAACTATATTATCTCAAGATATAACGACTTGTAGCGAAAGAGATATTTTAAATACGGAGATTTTAATGACTTTTGTTGATGGTGAATTGGTTTATAAAAAATAATGTTAGAAAACTTCTTACCATTTCTGAATGAATTTTTATCAGTACTAACTATTACTATTTTAGCTGTTATTTCGCCAGGTGCAGATTTTGTAGTGGTTATTAAAAACAGCTTATCTAGTTCAAGGCAGTCAGGAATTTTTACAGCAATTGGTATTTCTAGTGCAACATGGATACATACATTTTATACCTTAACTGGTATATCTTTAATAATTTCTCAATCAATTTACATATTTACATTTTTAAAAATTATTGGGTCTGTTTATTTGATATATCTCGGAATCTCTTCAATCCGCAATCAGCAGAGGTTAAATATTATATCTTTTAATAAAATAGGCTTATCAAATTGGGAATCATTTAAATCTGGATTTATTACAAATATGCTTAACTTCAAAGCGACGATGTTTTATTTGAGTGTATTTACGCAAATTGTTAATATAGAAACACCAGTTTTTATTCAAATTATTTATGGGCTAATTATTTCTATAATCTGTCTTATTTGGTTTTCAATTATAGCAATTTTTTTAAATAATGAAAAAGTTAAATTACAATTTCTGAAAGTACAGAAACCTATTGAAATTATACTTGGATTTATTTTAATTGGATTTGGTTTAAAAATGAGTTTAAAATAATTTTTATTAAAAAATAAAATTTGATATTTAAACTATTATTTCAGTAATTAGTTGATTTTTCAGATTTATTTTTTTTAATTCATAATAATCCGTAACCCTGAAATAATAAAAATTAAATAAATCAGCTGTTTTTTTAATATCTAGATTTGGGTTAGTAATCCAAAATTTCTTAAAATCTTTAATACCAAAATTTGCATAAGGCAATTTATTAAAAATTTGTCCACCACGATTATTTATGACAAAAATTTTTAAATTGGCACCTAAACTTTTAGCTAATTGTAAAGCAGATAAATCATAAAAAAAACTCACATCACCAATTATTAAAAAGGTATTTTTATCAGGATTTGCAATTGACAGGCCAATTGCTGTTGATATAATACCATCAATACCACTAGCACCGCGGCTTCCTAAAACACTTATTTCTCTTTTTAAATTTGAAGCAATTTTATCAATTTCTCTAATAGGTAATGAATTGCCTATAAATAGTTGAGAATTTTTTGGAATTAAATTTAAAAGATGGTTTATATAATGTTCATTGTTTGATTTATATCTTTTCTCTTGTTCAAATAAAATTTGATTGAAATTCGATTGATTTAATTTTTCACCTGATAATGGAAATCCTAAAATTGAATGTGGATGAATATGTTGACTGTCATCATTAAATCTACCAATAGGTTCAAATAAATTTACAATATTTCTTTTGTTATCTAATAAATTATTTAGAAGTTTGGAGTTTGGTTTTTTACCAAAACGGATTATTAACTCCACTTTTTTTAATTTATTTAAATAATTATTATAATGACATAAAATAAATTTGGATTTATATTTAAAACGTAAGTTCGAAAGAACATCAGCAAAAATTGGTATTTGATATTTTTCTGAAAATTTAACTAAGTAACTTAATTCTTGTTCATTTAACCCTTCTCCACATACAATTAATGTATTTTTTGATGTTAGTATTTGGTTTATCAAATTATCAGGAACGTAATTATGGTTGACTAAATTTCCAGTCATATTAATTTTTAATCTATTATAGATAGTTTCATTGAATTTACTTACTTTTTGAATATCTTTTTGTTCGATAAGTGGCTCATCAAATGGAAAGTTTAAATGAACTGGTCCAGCAGGATTTATTTTTCCCCCAAAATGACTTAACCCTGCCGCAAGCAAATAGAATTTTTTTAAAATCATGAGTAAGTGTTCAAGATGTTGTGGTAATCCTATATCAATATATCCACGAACTTGTTGACCATATATATCTTGCTGGTTAATTGTCTGATTTGCACCCGTTCCGACTAAGTGCGGCGGTCTATCAGCTGTTAAAATTAAAATAGGGATACGACTTAAATTTGATTCAATAATTGCAGGATATAAGTTAGCTGTTGCTGTACCTGAAGTTGTAATTATTACAACAGGTTTTTGAGTTGATTTTGCAAGGCCTAATGCCAAAAACCCGCTGGAACGTTCATCAATAATTGAGTGACAGTTAATCTTTTTATGATTGATAAAAGCAATTTTTAAAGGTGTATTACGAGAACCAGGAGAAATACAAGCATGATTCACTCCTAATCTTGATAAAGCTTCAGCTGTATTTCTTGCCCATTCTAAATTTGTCAATTAAATTTGTCCACCAGATAATGCAGTAATAATTGGCTGTATTTTTAACTTAGTTTCATCCCATTCACGTTCAGCTATTGATTCTGCAACAATACCACCTCCGGCATAAACATGAGCAGTATTATCAGATACTAATGCAGAACGTAGTCCAACAAAAAATTCTCCATCACCATTTACATCAGCCCAACCAAGTGGTCCACTATACCAACCACGGTCATGAGTTTCAAGTTTTTGAATGATACTCATTGCATCGGATGTAGGTGTTCCGGCAACAGCAGGAGTTGGATGTAATTGTTTGACTATATTTAAAATATGTTGCTTTGATTCTAATTTTCCAAATATTGGTGTTTTTAAATGTTGGACATTTTTCAATTTTAAGATTTCTGGATAATCAGAAAAATCTAATTGATTAGTGATAGGTTTTAGTTTACGTAAAATCTGTTCTAAAACAAATCTATGTTCTTCACATTCTTTATGACTATATCTAAGTTTTTCTGCTAAGAGTCTATCTTCTTCCATATTTTTACCTCTAGAAATAGTCCCTGCAAGTGCTTCAGTTTCTATTGATTTATTTTTTAAACGGATTAAGCTTTCAGGTGTAGAACCAAAAAATATACCTTCATTAGGAAATGAAAAAAAGAATGACATGCATTTTGGATATGCATTTCTTAAAACTTGCATTCCAGATATTACACTAAAATTTTCACTAATTTTAACGTGATGAGAACGAGATAAGACAACTTTCTCTACCTTGCCAGGTTTAAGCCTTTCAAGAATTTTATTGATTGTATCAGAATAAGAATCATTATCTGGAACATCTTTGAATTTATCAACTGCTAAACTAGAAATTGGAGGCAAAGTAACAGGCATCCTATTTTCATAATGTATACATAAGTTAACAAAGCGGCTTATCAACATTGGAAGATTATCGTTTTGATTTACTAAAGTTGAAATTGTTAGCCAGGCTCCATCGTCATTTTGTGTTGCTAAACATTCTGGAAGTACAAATCGACCTCTTGGAAAGTTTCTCCAAGTTTCATCAGCAACCATTTCAGGATTAAAAGCGTGTCCACCTAAAAAAGAAGGAAGAGGATAATCTTGTCCTTTTTCATAAACAATTCTCTTTTTAATATCAGAAATTTCATCATTAAATTTTTGAATATCACCATTAAAATCAATTTTAATTGTTGATCCCATTCCAGCCATAGAAAATCCATTTGATGGCTTTTCAAGGTATACTCGTGTTAAATGTCTATCAGCTGGATGAGTTAACATAGGTAGTATATCAATTGCATCTATTCTGAATGTGTGAGATACAATTGTTTCTTTTTTCAATTTTTTTGAAAGTTCAAGTGCAGAGTATATTCTATTTTTAATAATATTCTGATGGTCTTTAAATTGTAATGTTTTTCCGCTCAATTTTACCCTTATTCTATACCATTAAATTAAGTTTAAATTTAACCCATCTGAAAAGTAACAATGTACTAATTTTGTTATAATAAATGCTATTAATAACACTTACAATATTCATCTTATTGAGGTTATGTAAGGGTTTTAATATTAAAACATGAATTCATCTTTAATTCTAATAAATATAGGCTTTCTGGGACTGTAAAAAACTTAAGGTTTAGATTATTATTATCAATTTAATATTTATTGAGATTGATAATTCAAAATAATATAATGAATAATTTAAATTCAATTATTTGGATGATTGTGAAGTAATAATATTTACCGAGAACTAGTTTTATTAATTAAGCAAGTTATCTATGGTATAATACAGCTTCTTACTTAAATATAAGGCTAACTTAAAAGTAGTTAAATTGAATAACTAAATTTTGATTAAGATTAAAAAATACTTTGAATTAAATTTTAAGATATATTTATAATCAAATTTAATACTAAAAATAAAAAATTTATGAAAATAATTAATAAATGAACGAATTTTATCATACTGGTGAAAATAAAAAACAATTTGTGCAGAAAATGTTTGATGATATTTCTGGGAAATATGACTTTTTAAATCACTTATTAAGTCTAGGAATTGATTTATATTGGAGGCGTGTTTTAGTAAAAAGATTAAATCTTAAAGATGGGCAAGATGTTTTAGATGTCGCAACCGGTACTGGTGATGTTGGTTTTACTATCTTGAAACATCATGATGTGAAAATTATAGGCCTTGATTATTCTTACAAGATGGTATGCTATGCACAAAAAAAAGCTAAATCTAAAAATAAGTCAGATAAATTTAAATTTGTTCAAGGTGATGGTGAAAATTTACCATTTGAAGATAATTCATTTAATGTATTGACAATTTCATATGGTTTTAGAAATATTGGCCATTATGAACAAGCAATGGTAGAATTTAATAGAGTTCTCAAGCCAGGGGGTACATGTGCTATTCTAGAATTTCAAGAACCTCATTCAAAATTTTTTGGTAAAATTTATCAATTCTACTTTAAGTATATACTTCCTCGTATTGGTGCTTTTTTCGCAAGATCAGACGCATATCGTTATTTACCAGAATCTGTACAAAATTTTTTAAACAGAGAGGAAATGATTAAATTAATGGAGTCAAAAGGTTTTACTAATGCTAAAGTTGAAGATTTAACGTTTGGTGTAACTAGTATTTTTACAGCAAAAAAAATAAATTCAAAAAAAAATTAGTTTAGTAAGATTAGATGTTTTTTATAATAAACTATTATAAAAATTAACAACAGCCTCCTCAGCCAGTAACTTCTTTAATAACTAATTTTTCAATTTCACAATTGTCTATTGCATTATTAAAATGTTTACTTAACCAGTTTATGACTTGGGGTTTACTCCATTTCTTACTTCCCCATTTTAATTCTAATTCTTTGGGTAAATTATCATCAGAATCATCTTCTAAATTCCATCTAATATTGGTGATATCTAATATTATTTCTTGTCTTTTTTTAATTACTTGTTCTTAATATTTAGGTTCAGAAATGTTCAAAATAAATAATGCTAATTAAAGAAGTATAGTTTTGTGTCAGTTTTTTTGATTCTAATATATTTGTATTAGTCTAAGTAAAAAAACTTTTAACAACATTCATCTACTTGAGATTGATAGAATTTTAAATTCCACAGGTGTAATGCAATTAACGAAAATGCCGGAATAAATTTTATGTACTCTGAAGTATAAAAGAAATTAAACTTTGCATTTATAACAAATAATAACAAGCCAAACCAGCTGGTCCATAAAGCATATTTAATAAAATTTGAATTTGATTTTTTTACTGAGTTCATCACAGCAAAAAATGAGACAATTAAAAAAACATAATCTATCCATTGCCACCATGAAGGAGCAGTATCACAGCATGTAGCTGAACAAGTTGTAGTAGCTAAAAATAAAAATGGTGTTGCAAGGCAGTGTACCATACACAGTGCGCTACTTAATGCACCAATAGTATCTGATTTTTTTAATGTATTGCTTAGTAAAATATTATAAATGCTCCATAAATTAAATATTGATATAATTACTATTTATTTAAAATTAAAACTATTAATTCAATTAATGCAACTCAATAGCAATAAAATTACATGGGTATTATCAGAAAAACTAAAACAGTAAAATTAATTTTAAATGAATTCAGTGCAAACAATAAAACTATATCTGCTACTGAATTGGTTGAAAAATTTAATAATATAATGGATAAAACAACAGTTTACCGTATTTTGGAAAGATTAGAAAACTCAAGTTTAATACATTCCTTTATGAATCAAGATGGTCACAAGAGATATGCTTTGGGTGAAAAAGATTTATCACTCAATAAAAAATTGAATAGTCATCCTCATTTCCAGTGTGAGGATTGTGGTACGTCTTTATGTTTGCCCATAAAGATAATTATTCCTTCTGTCTCTAACTACTTAATTAAAAGCGCTGAACATATTTTAACCGGTCAATGTGAAAGTTGTTTAGATAATCGTTAATTTTTATATTACTCTGATTTTATAATCAATTTTATATCATATTTATCAATCAATTGCTTAGTATTTAAATAATATTAGCTCTAACTTTTTTTTTCAATTTAATATAACTTATATTAATTGGATATAAAGGAATTATATCACTAACTAATTTTATAAAAGGAGTTTTTTACAATAATGTTTAACCTAAATAAAAAGCAGTTATTTTTATGTTTAATTTTGAGTTTATTTACTACTTCATGTAGTGATTCAAATCCAGTTCATAATCATAGTGATGGTCATACAGATGCTGATGGCTTTATTTTAGAAGATGAAAATGGTAATGAGTTATATAGGGAGTTTCAAGGTGCAAGTACAGGATCGATTAATATTATGGTTGGAGATACCATTGAGATTTCTGTCCATTTTTTAGATCATGATGAGAATGAAATAGAACATGAAGATGATGATCATGAGTTAGATGAGTCATCAATTGCAGTATCTGAATTTAACTCACAACTTGCAATTGTTGAGGTTGAAAGTCACAATGAAACTGAAGAAGAGCATCATGAGTCAGGACTTCATATAATTGGAGTTAGTGCAGGCGAAACTGAATTCAAATTAGAACTAATGCATGGGGACCATGCTGATTATACATCTACTAACAATGTTCCAGTTCTAATTGGAAGTTCACCAACAACATTAAAGTTATCTAGTAGTTATTTTATTGATTAAGATATAGCAATTTTATTATTTATCAAATATCTCTACCTACAATAATTAATTGATAAATAAGCTATTTATTTTTTCTATTGTAAGTCTGGGATCTTTATTATCCCAGACTTACAGAATTTCAGGAAAAATTTTAGATTATCAAGATAAATTTCCAATAAGTGATGTCAATATATATATTGAAAATACAAATTTTGGAACAATAACCGATTTAAATGGTAACTTTAATTTAGAATTCAATCTATCTAACTTAAATAATTTTAAACTTAAAGCTAAAATAATAGGTTATAAACAGCTTACAATACCATTAGATAATTTAGAGATTAAGTTTTGTTCTGGATGTTCAATAAAAATTTCTGAATTAGGTAATATATTTCTAATTAATGAAGTAATAGAATTAGAATCAATTCACGTACATGCATTTGAAAATAATTTAAGTCAAATATCTGATATAACAATTAATGGACAAGAATTTAACAATAATCTTAGTACTAATATTGCTAAAACACTAGAAAATTATCCAAATATTGGTGTCTCATCATTTGGATCAAATGTATCAAAACCTGTATTAAGAGGATACTCAGGTGATAGATTTTTATTAACAAAAGGTGGAAATTTATTGGGAGACTTGTCTCAGACTTCTATCGATCATGCAATATCAATAGATATGTCCGAGATAAATAAAATTCAAATTATTAGAGGACCAAAATCATTAATTTATGGTTCAAACACCATTGGTGGTGTTATAGATGCAGGTACATATGGAAATCCTAAGTTTAGATTTAATAATTTTACTACTAAAATAAATTTAGGTTATCAATCTTTTAATAATAGTACTTATGGAAATGTATTTTTTTATATTCCTATAAAAGATAATCAAATAAACTTATCTTTAAATGAAAGAAGAACAAAGAGTCAAACTAGCCCTATTGGTAAATTAAGAAATACTAATTCAGAAATATCTAACTATAAATTAGGATATATAAAATATTATCAAAATAGTTTTATTTATCTTATGCTAGAAAATTATAATATGAAATATGGAATTCCACCAAGTGAAGAAGGTCATATAAATGGAGTAGATATTGATTTACTAAAAAATACCTTTCAAATAAATTATCATAGTGATATTTCTTTATATAATTTTGATCAATTTGATATTTATTATAATTATATAGATTACGAACATAGTGAATATGAAAGTATTTCAGATTTTAGAGCTGTTGGTTTAGCTAAAAATACATATAATACTAAAATTGAATTAAAATCATCTCAAAACATAATAGGCTCAGAAATAGATATCAAAAAATCTTCCTCTGAGGGATTTTATTGGACACCCAAAGCTAATGAAATAAATATTTCATTTTATGGTTTTTACGAACATATCTTTAATAATTTCAATTTACTAGGCTCATATCGATTTGGTCATTCTTCAATTTTTCCTATTAAGCCATTTTTAAATTTTTCAAATCTAGATGATAAACAAGTTATTAGTAGATTTTTCCCTTTTTTTTCATCTTCAATTGGGTTAAAAGTGAATTATAATAATTTTCAATTTAGTAGTTGGTTGATGAATACGATGAGAGAACCAACACTAGAAGAACTTTATTCAGATGGCCCTCATCTTGGTACATATTCTTATGAAATTGGATCTCCTGTATTAGATATAGAAAAGATATATGGAATTGAATCTGCGATTAAGTATAATAAAAAATCATTTACTTTATCGGTAATTACTTTTTATAATTATAGCCCGTATTATTATCAAATGACAAAAATGGGTAAATGTGAATTTGAATATATTGCTGGAGAGAACCATCCATGCGCAGGAGCAGAATATATTGAATGGGGAAGTGGATCTACAGGATGGTTATATAAATATAAGCCAAAAGGAATTGAATCATTAATTAATGGCTTAGAATTTGGAATAATATATAATTATAAAGATTTTAAATTTAAATATGACTTTTCTTTAGTTCGCGGTTATAATATTTCCGAAAAACAGCCTCTAGAATATATCAATCCAGATAAACAAAAGTTCACATTTAAATATTCACAAAAGATAATAGATTATAACTTAAGGTTAATAAAAGTAGAATCTCAAAATAGACTAGGTGAATTTGAGAGTTATACACCTTCTTATTTTTTAGTAGACTTTATATTTAATTTTAATAAAAATAATAAGATTATTACAATTCAGTTAAATAATATATTTAATGAACTACATTATAACCATTTATCAAGGATAAAATCAATTATGCCAGAACCTGGAATTAATCTATCAATCAATTATAAAATACTAATTTAACAATTATTTATTAAAATTATTTAATACTACTTTTTGATTGATTAAGAAATTCAATATTTTTTAAAGTTTTTTGTAATTGATTTGTTCTAGTCGATGTTAGTTGATCATAATTTTTTTTAGTAGACTCAATACTTCGCCCTAATGTTTCCATTTTCTCTACATATTTTTCCCATTGGATTCGAAATGCTTCTAAAAGTTTAAGTACTTCTTCTGCCTGTTCTTCCATGGCAAAATTACGAGTAGCTTGATGAATTAATGATAAAACAGCATAAAGAGTAAGTGGAGAGCAGAGTAAAACTCGATTTTCTAATGCAAAGTTGATAAGATCTGGATTTTCTTTATTTATAAAACCATAAATAGATTCATTTGGAATAAACAGCATAACATAATCTAAAGTACCAGAAGTAGTATCAATATAAGTTCGTGAGGCAACTGATTTGATGTGATTTTTTACATCTTTTAAAAAAGCATTTTTCTCTGTTTCCATTTCAAAATCATTATTTGAGTCTATGAAACGTTCATAGTGGTCTAAAGGGAACTTTACATCCATATTTAATACTTTTTCTTTTGGTAAAAAAAATGTGTAGTCAGGTTTTTCACCAGATTCAACTATGACCTGCTTTTTATAATTAATATGTTCAACAAGCCCCACAAACTGCAATATATCCTCTACCATACGCTCACCCCATTGTCCACGTTTTTGTGAAGAAGATAGAATTTCTCTAAGTTTTCCAGTCGTATCCCTTAATTTTTCAGTTTCAGATTTATTTTTTTCTAGTGATATTTTCAGTTCAGTAGACTGTTTAGAAATATTTTCAAGTTTCAGATTCATACCTTCTAGATTTTGATCAATTAGTTTTTTCTTCTCATCTAATTGTTTTTCTGAGGATTCCTTCAAAGAATTAAATTTATCACCTGCCATTTTTAAAAATTCTTCTGAATTTCCTTTTGCTATATCTGAAGCTAATGCTTTAAATGTATCACCCATCACTAGTTGTACTTTTTCTATACGATTTTTTTCCTCTTCAAATCTTTTTTTAATTTCATCTACTTTTGTATTTGCTACACTTTCACGTTTTTCTGAAGCAAGTAAACGTTCATTTAAATTTTTGATTTCATTGGAATTATCAGAAATAACTGGAATAGAATTTTTCTTTAAAATCCAACCTACAGCAATTCCAATTAATAAGGCTATTATAATAAAAATAGATTCAATCATGTAATTAATTTTAACATAAATTTTAAATATACTCTAAAGGTTTAGAAAAAGAGAAAAGCGTGAATAGATTATTACTTTAAAAAAATGACTCTTTGCGACTTAGCTATTTTATTATCAAAGTTTATTTGAATAATATAAATCCCACTCTTTAAATTTTTTGGATACCAATTTATACTATGGAATCCCTGATTAGTGTATCCATTAAAAATTGATTGAATAATTTGCCCTTTTAAATTTATTGCATCAATTTTTACTTCTGATAATTTAGGTACTTGATAAGATATAGTAGCTGATGGATTAAATGGATTTGGAAAAATTAAATTGAACTTATAATTTGGAAATAAAATATTTTCATTTATAAATTCAGATTCAGCACTAAGTTCTCCCATGATAAATCCACCAAAATTCTGAAACATAGGAATCTCAAATTCATTTCCTAAGCTATCTACAGAAACGGGATTAATTATTATTTCAGTACTAGAATCATAAAATTTGAAATTTGGTACTTGACCATTTAGTAAGTATCCTGCTGAATAATTATTTCCATCCGAACCATTTACAGCTAAAGTAAATTTATCGTCGAGACCTTCATTTATATAGTAGATGGACCAACCTACGCAAACATCACCATTAAAAGCAGCTACAATATCACAGTCACCACTAGGACATGATACTGATCCATCTGCTTCAAGAACCCCACGAGCGAGTTCGTTTCCATTAATATTTGCTTCTTCAAAAATATAAAATGCAAAATTGATTGCCTGGTTGAAGCACCAACTAGATTCTGAATGACATTCTTCTGATAAAGAAATAGTGGTGAAAATAAATAATAATCGTAAAATCATTTTCATTAAAAATCCCAATCAGTATGTGGTTTTGGTAAATATGTAAACGCTTTATCTAATTTTAAAATTAAATTTTTGTTGCAAATTAATTTTTCAGATAATTGCAATGAACTTGCAGGTAATATACCTAACCAGAGTCTAGTAAATGCATTTACTGTACTTTCTAAAGTTTCTAATTTTTTATTTATTCCGTGTTCGCAAGATGATTTTTTACCAATAGTAATTATATAGTTCCCAGATATTCCTTTCCAAGGTGAATCATTTGTTAAGAAATTTGTTATCGGATCAAATAATTTTAGATTAAATGAAAATTCTTTAATTGGGATGGAGGTGACTTCTATACATTGAAAGATATCTAATATTCTGATTTGCCAATAGGCCATTGCTTTATTTTGGTTCATATATTTTGAATTTTTAGAAAGCATACGGTTATAAAAAGGATAATTTAAAAAATCTTGAATATAGATTCCTGGTGGTTCTAACATTTTAATCAACAATATTTGATCTCCCAAACTTTTAATTAATGATAATAATTCTAAGAATTGGTCATAATTTTGATAAGCCATCCAGACAATATCTATCGGACCATTTTCAGAGCCATATCCATCAAGCCAAACATGATGGGTTAGTTTACCATTTTTATCTCTATAGCCAAGTCCAAATCGTTTTTTACTAAATGATGCTTCAAATTTAGTAAATACTTCAGGTAATGTACATGAACCATGTTTCCGTAGTCTATTTTTACGACTCCAGTGAATATCTTTATAATCTTCTTTTGCTAATCTTTCAGGTACCCTAAATGGGACATCAATCTTTAGTGTTGCGGGTGAAAAATGAATAAGCGATTCATAAGTACCGGTCCCAAAACCAAACTGATTATAAAACCCTTGTTCAAACATGCCAAGTCCACAAATAGCAGAACCAGCTAATGCTTCTTCGACAATTTTTTTTGCTGTAGTTTTTCCTGCAATATTTTTTTTTCTAGCTATTAAGCTTGTGGTAACACCAGATATACACGAAAAAGATAATAAATTATCCTGAAATTTAAAATCGCCTCTTAGGCTAGTAACTAAACATTCAGCTTGCCCATTAATTTCATGAACCAATCCAGAGGATTTTTTAATCCAATCATCTAAATATTTAAATGACTCAGGATTAATCCAGCCAACTTCGTTCCAAATACGATAAATATGATCTTTATCTTTTTTATAGTCAACAGTTCTAATATTCAAAATTAGCTATTTTAATAGAATTATTTATTTGATTTATAATTCTCATAATGATGAACAATGGTATCTATTTTTTTGGCAGAGTCTAAAATAATTTCTAATTTTTCGCTTAAAAATTCAGTTTCAATATTATCAGCTTTACATTTGTTAATTAGTAAATTTGCAAAACCTATTATCACTGATAATGGATTATTAATTTCTTTATTTATTGATTTAGCACTTTGACCTATAATTGCGAGTTTTTCTTTTTCAGCTAATTTTTTTTCAGTTTCATTTAATAAATTCATTACATCATTATATTCTGATTTAATCGCATTAATTTGTTTACTTGAATCCATTTTATCTAAAATTATTGCGACCTGACTACCAAGAATTAAAAAATTTAATTTATCTTTTTTATTAAAGTAATTCGGAGAGGAATGCCCTAAGTTCAATACTCCAATACGTTTTTCATCTATAACTAATGGGATTGAAACAAATGAATTGAATTCTCTATTAGGATTATCATTCATAAAATTAGGGAAAATTACTGGATTATTATTATCAGAAACCCAACCTGCTATTCCACTACCATTACCAACATTAAAATCTGATGCCAAATCTACTATTATATTATTAAGAGAATAAGCGGGCTCAAGGTTATTGCCAATTTTAGAAATAAAAATTGTGGCATATTCAAATTGTACAGCATCCTGAATAACTGATATGATTTCATTAAATATTTTTGAGCTGTCAATGGATTTCATTATGAGTAATCCAATTTCATGTAATTTTGTAATATTAATCATGATTCAGTAGGGAAAAAAATTTTAAAAGTACTATGTTTTCCATAATCTATATCTAAATCAATGGTACCTTTTAATGATTTAATAATCAATTTAATTATAGATAATCCTAATCCATTACCTGTCAACTCTTTAGTTGTAAAAAATGGCTCAAATATTTTTTCTTTTATTGCCTTATCTATGCTACCAGCATTATCTTGTACAATAACATGTACTTTTCTATCTTGTTTTACAAATTCAGTACATATTATTATCTCTTTTTTTTTAGAATTTGAACCATTTAAATCTAAACTTACTAAAGCATGCTTAGCATTATTTAGCAAGTTAATAAAAATTTGATCCAGCCAAATTTCATGTCCACGAATTAGCGGAATATTATTTAATTTTGTAATAATTGAGATATTTTCATTTAAAAATTGATGATCCAATAGCTTTATTGCGTTCTTAATTGATTTATTTAAATCTACTTTTGAGAAATCTTTGAGATTATTATTTCGAGTAAAGTTCTGTAATCGAGTAATAATTTCTTCAATTCTTAGAGTAAGATTTAATATTTCTTGTATATTATTTTTAAGATTCTCTAATGAAGAAATATTATTTTTGTCTAACAATCTAATTGATAGCTCAGAACACATGCGAATACTGGTTAATGGCTGATTTATTTCATGTAGAATACTTGCGCTCAATTCGCCTAATGAACGAAGCCTATCATCCTGTAAATCAAAATGAAGCTCTGAAATTCCTTTTACTTGGTCATCCATTTATACTATTATATTTAGTCGTTTAGATTGCAATTTTTGGTTTGATTCAATCAATTTGATTGTTAAATGATTATTATTATTTTTGATTTCAAATTTAAGTTCTTCACCTTTTTTTAAAGATTTTTTAGATTCGGTTACAATATTATAGCCATAAATTCTTAGTATATATTTAGAATCATCAATTTTATCAAGAATTCGTCCCTTGACAATTGACCCAGGATTTAATCTTTTTAATAATTCCTGTAAATTTTTTGAAGTATCTATCTGAAATTCCACCCTATAACTTACACCTTAAAATCTATATTGAGACCAGGAGCATCTTCATCATCTTCATATACATCATTTGATTTTTTATATTGAGGTATATTTTGACTCTCTAGTTTTTCTTTTGCTTGTTGAGATAGTTCAATACTATCTTTTTCATTTTCGTCTTTTGGATGGTCTGATTGCTCATGGGAGTGTTCCTTGCAGTCCTTATCAATTTTACTTGATTCGGTTGCAATTGATTGATTTAAATTTAAATTAGATTGAATTTTTGGAATATCACTTGGTGATGCCATAATTTACTCCTCTACAACTGCTACCCTTATTTTCATTAAAGTTTTATTTAATATTTGAGAAACTCTAGATTCTGATACACCAATTACATTTGCAATTTCTTGGAGTGTTAATTCTTCATAATAGTATAATACTAATGCTAATCTCTCTCTATCAGGTAATTTTTTAATAGTTTTTATAACATCATTTTTTAAAGAATCATGCATAATTAAATCTTCTGGAGTCTCTATACTTTGATCCTTAACAGATTCTATCCTTGTCATAGATTCTTCATCGTCACCACCTTCCACCTTTTCATCTAAAGATAAGGTATAGCTGAGTTGTGCTATTCCCATTAATTGATGATAGTCGTCTTCTGTAATTTCTGCTTTTTCGCAGATTTCAATTACAATTGGATCTCTGCCTAAATCTTGACTAAGTTTTGAAGTGATTTTTTCTATAGCCATTAATTTTGATAATTTACCACGAGAAATAACTCCAGATTTTCTTATTTCATCAATTACGGCTCCGTTTATTCTTGTATAAGCATAGGATTTAAACTTAATACCTGCGCTAATATCAAATCGATTCAACGCTTCTATTAATCCAACTAGCCCAATTTGTACTAAGTCATCTTTTGATAAAATATTTGATGAAGACAAATTCATACGATTTACAATTTTATAAACTAATGGAATAAATGCTGTAACAACTTTACTTTTAGTTAGTTCTGATGGCTTTTTAAAATACTCTCTTACAAGTAATTCGCCATCTACTTCAGTAGGTTTAGCTGCTGTATATTCCAGCAATTAAATATCCTCCGATTCAATAACTTCATTATCATCTTCTATATTGACTTCAGATTCACTTTCAACCTGGTTTTCCATAAAAGAAATACCTGTTCTAATGAAATAAAAACCTAGGAGAACAATGAAAATAACTCCAATAAAAATCAATCCAGAAAATATAAATGTATCAAATGGATCATTATTAGAATTTAATTTTAGAACGAACGTTAATAATGCTAGAATTGCAGCTAATTGAACAAATGTTCTATTCATGCAGATGTACCTTCTAAGTCTAAATTATTTAATTTTTCACGAACTCTGTCAAAATAATTTCCATCCTTAGGAATAGATTTTCTTACCGGTAATTTTAAAATCCTTCTAGAAATTAATTGCATATTTATGACAGCTTTAGATCTTGGATATCGAATAACAACCGGTTGCTGAGCGTGAACACTTGCCAAAACCTGTGTATCGTCTATTATCGAACCTCCAAATATTAAAGAGGTATTTAAGAACTTATTAACAATTAAATTCATTTTATAAAAAAGAGATTCTCCTATCTCTTCATTCCTTACTTTATTTGCAACCATCATAATCTGCGCATCATCATGGTATTGATTAATTATTTTAATCATTGCATAAGCATCAGAAATTGATGAAGGATCAGGTGTTACAACTACTATAATTTTATCAGTTCCTAAAACAAAACTGAGAGTTGATATACTCACACCAGCACCTGTATCAATTAAAATAACATCATAATCATATTGAAATTCATTAAAAGCTTGAGCAATTGAAAGAACTATATTATCTTCACCTTCTATTATATCCATAACACCAGATGTTGCTGGGAGAAAATCTACTCCATAGGGTGTTTTTTTAATAATTTCTTTTAAAGATTTACTCCCATGTAAAACATCAACCAAGGTAAAGTCTGGTGAAATTCCAAACATTACATCTACATTTCCTAAATGAATATCTGCATCTATTATTAAAACTTTTTGATTTAATTTAGATAATAAAAGTGCAGTATTTACACTAAAATTAGTTTTGCCAACGCCACCTTTACCACTTGTAACTGCAATAATTTGTGGAATCTTTTTTTGATTTGAATTCAAAGTGTTATTTTTTGTTGAAGACATTAGTTGTACATACCAAGATTTTTTTCTATTGTACTGACAAATAATGATTGACAATCTTCTGTGTATTCAATAGTATCATTAAAGCTTGTTAAGCCAAAGGCTTTTAGTCCTGTTTCATATAATAAGCTTATTAGTTTTCCTGGTTGAGTCGTTTCATCAAATTTTGTAAATATAATAAAACTTGGTTTGATAGGTGCAAAACTTGCGACTAAATGAAGCATATCTTCAAATCCTGTTGTAGCTGAAACAACTAAAACTCGGTATATTTTTTGGTATGAATCAGTTAGTTTAGATAAATTTTTCATTACTCCCATTTCGTTTAACCGAATTGATGGTGAGTCAATTATTGTGATTCCGTTATTTACTTTTTTTTCTAAGTTTAATTCTTTTATGATGTTAATAGAGTGATATTTAAGTAATTTATCTGCAATTAGTTCTGTAACTTTTGATTTTCCTGATTTAGATTGTCCAAAGAAAACAATTGCATCATTATCTTGAATAGATAACGTATGAAATAAATGTTTAAAAGATTTATTAAAAGCTATATTTAAACCTTCTTTATTATTAGAAGAATTTTTTGATAAAGAAATTTCTCGTGTAAATTTTAAAGCTAGAGGCTTTTCAAAACCAATTTCACAGAGTAAGTCATAAACAGGGAATTCATTTGTTTCTAACTCAGGATGAATAAAATTTTTAATTCTTTTTGATAATAAATCTATTTCTTGACGAAATAATAAAATATCAGTTTTTAATTCGTTTAAAGGTTTTAATTCTTTTTTGATTAAACTTAAAAAAATTGAGTAATCTATATCTGTTAATTTTTCCATTTTAGTTAGTTCAGGAACATTTTTATCTTGTGACACAATTATTTCAAATAAAGATTCGTTTGAAAGTCCAGAATTACTGAGATTTATTTCTCGCTTATTAATAATTTTAAATCCATTTTTTAATTTATTTTTTGCCAGCTCTATAGCAGATTCATAAGATGTTCCAGTAAAGCGTTCCATGTAAATTATCCCTTTATCTCAAACCATAAATTATTCATTTATACCTATTTGTCCAACAGTATCTAATGGAACAGTTGGTGGTAGTTCTGAGTAAGATAAAATAGTAATATTTGGGAATACTGGTTCTAAAAATCTTCTAACATATCTACGAATTATAGGAGAAACTAAAATTATAGGTGTATCACCATCTCTATTCATCTTATCAGTTTCAGTTCTAATTTTAGTAAATAATTCATTAACGCCCTCGGGATTTAATCCTAAATTATAACGTGAATCTATTTCATTTTTCAAAGATTGACCAATTTTATCCTCTAGCTTAGGTAAGAATGTAATTACTTTTAATGGTTGATTTTTAACTTGAAAAATATTTGCAATATTATCTGCAAGTGCAGTGCGTACGTATTCTGTTAAAACATCTGGGTCAGTAGATATACTTAAGCTATCTGAGATAGATTCTAAAATAACAATCATATTTCGAATAGGTATACCTTCTTTTAATAAGTTCTTTAATACTTTTTGTATTGCCCCCGTTGTAATTTGGTCTGGAATAAGACCTTCTATAACTGCACTTTTTTCTTCTTTTAACTTATCAATAATTTTTTGTGTTTCTTGTCGATCTAATAATCGATGACAATTTTTCTTTAAGGACTCAAGTAAATGTGTAGTAATAACCGCTTCAGCTTCTACAGCAGTATGACCTAAAACTTCAGCTTCTTCTTTTTGTTTTTCTGTAATCCATAATGCTGGTAATTCAAATGTAGGGTCTGTTGTCTCAATACCTTCAAAAGGCGGTTTTTCATCTAAAACTAAAACCATATATCTATTAGGATATACCACCCCCTCCTCAATAGGAATACCATAAACCTTAAAGCGGTATGAATTGGGTTCTAATTCAACATAATCTCTAATTCTTATTGGAGGTATTACAATTCCTAGCTCCATGGCAAGAGATTTTCTAACAGATGAAATTCTATTTAACAAATTACCGCCTTGTTGATCGTCAACTAAGGAAATTAAACCATAGCCAACCTCAATTTCAAATGAATCAGGGTGAACTAAATCTTCAATTTCGGGAGGTTCTTCTACAACTTCTTCAATTTCAGCTTCTTCCGCCTCTTGAATTTTTAATTCTTCCGCTTCCTGCAATTTAATTGACCATAATCCACCTGAACCAATTAAAATACCAATCACAAAAAAAGGTAAAAAAGGCATACCAGGTAATAATCCGATTGAAATCATTGCGCCAGCAGTTATAAACATTGCTCGAGGTTGGGCAGAAAATTGAGAAAATACTTCTGTTCCGAGATTACCTGATTGCCCAGAAGACCGTGTAATAATGATTCCTGTACCAGTCGAAATTATTAGTGCAGGAATTTGAGCAACTAGACCGTCACCAATAGTTAAAGTACCAAATTTGTTTGCGGCATCAGATAATGACATACCCATTTGAAGTGAACCTATTACTAATCCACCAATTAAATTTATAGCTGTAATTAATAGCCCCGCAACTGCATCACCTCTTACAAATTTACTCGCACCATCCATAGAACCATAAAAATCGGCTTCTTGAGAAATTTCGGTGCGTCTAATTTGAGCTTGTTTATCATCAATTAAACCTGCATTTAAATCTGCATCAATTGCCATTTGTTTACCAGGCATTGCGTCTAAAGTAAATCGTGCGGCAACTTCTGCAACCCTTGTAGAGCCTTTTGTAATTACAACAAAATTGATTATAACTAAAATTAGGAATATAATGAAACCTACAACAGGATTTCCTTGCGTAACAAAATTGCCAAATGCATCAATAATTTCACCTGCATCAGCTTTACTTAGAATCATCCGAGTAGTACTTATATTCAACCCCAATCGAAATAAAGTTATTATAAGAAGTACACCAGGAAAGACTGCAAATTCTAGAGGTTTTAAAACGTAAACTGCCATAAATAAAATAACTAGTGCACCAGTAAAATTCATTGCTAGGAAAAAATCCATTATCCAAGAAGGTACAGGTATTATCATTAAAATCAATAATATTAGTACAAAAGCTGCTACAGTTAATTCACTGAGCCGAGTATATTTTGATAATTTTAAAAAGAATTCATTCATTTTTATTTTGAAACACCTTTGCTAAAATTTCAGCTATTGCCATGAAAAACATTTGTGGTATTTCATAGCCCACTTGACCTACTTCTATAAGAGCTCTGGCAAGCGGTTTATCTTCAATAATGGGTACATTATTCTGTTTTGCTATTTCTTTAATTTTTTCTGCAGTTTTACGCCTACCAAGTGCTAAAACTTTAGGAGCTTTACCTTTCCAATCTAAATCATATTTCAGTGCAATTGCAATATGTGTAGGGTTTGTAACTACAACAGTTGCATCTGGAACTGCCTGCATCATTCTTCTACGACTAGCCTGCATTTGTAATGATTTTATTTTGCTCTTTATTTGAGGGTTGCCTTCAGTATCTTTAGATTCTTCTTTGACTTCTTGTTTAGTCATTTTTAGATTTTTTTCATGCTCCCACTTTTGGTATGCAAAATCACCTACTGCAGGAATTATTAATGCTATTGAAACTAATATAAAGATAGTATACATTTTATCACCAACAAATTCTATTATACTTTGAATTGAACTATGAGCTAATAGAGTAAAATCATCAATTTGATTTTTAATAAAAAAGTAACAAATTACAGCAACAATCGTAATTTTAATCACACCTTTAAGCATTTCAGCTATTGATCGCATAGAAAAAATTCTTTTTAATCCCTTTTGCGGATTTACTCTTTCAAATTTAGGCATTAATGGTTTAACTGAAAAATTAACTCCAACCTGCACTAAATTTATCCCAAGTCCTAATAAAAGTAAAAATATGAAAATTGGCATTAACATTTTAGCAACGAAATTTAATCCGTTACCTGTTAGCTCCTGAATAGTATCTGTTGAAATAATAGTATTAGAGGATGAAAGAAAAATCTGACGTGTAAATTCTATCATATTAAAAGATAGTGATTCTATCATAAAATATAATGTAATAATTGCACCTAAAATAATAACAACAGAATTTAACTCTGCACTTTTTACAACTTGACCTTTTTCTCTAGCTTCTTTTCGCCTTTTGGGCGTGGGTTGTTCTGTTTTTTCTTGTCCTGTATCAGCCATTAACCAATTAAATTTATTGTATTATGAATAAAATATTGAGTTTCCTTTAGAAGCGGCTCCGCTAAAGTTTGAAAAATTTCTAGTGAAATTGAAATAATAAATAATCCCATACCAATTTTAACAGGTAGAACAATTAAAAAAACTGGTAAGCTTGGCATAATTCGAGCCATTAGAGCAATTGCTGTATCAAGCATAATCATAAAAACAATTGCAGGGGCAGCCAATTGAAATCCAACATAAAATAAATTGCTACCAGCTTTAATATACATTTCACCAAGCTCAGAGGGGAAGCTTCCACTTCCTAGCGGAATAATTTGAAAATTATGTATAATAATTTGGATTAGGAAGTGATGAAAATCTAGGCTGAAAAATCCTATCATCATTGTTAGTGTCCAAAATTGACCGACAAGAGAAGAGCGAATCATCTGAGTTGGGTCCATCATTTCTGCCATTCCAAGCCCCATCTGTTTTCCTGCAATTGATCCTGCAAATGTAAAAAGTTCAAAAATAAAAACACTCCCAAATCCAATAAATAATCCAATTGCAATTTCTTTAACTAAAAGAGAAAATAAAAATAATAGAGTCATATCCATTGGAAAATTGAATGGTCCTGAGAATGGAAGTATAATTAAAGTCAACATGAATACAAACATAACTCTTACACGAGGCTTGAATGCATTATATCCAAAATAAGGAAATAGAAATATCATTGCTGAAATTCTTGAAAAAGCTAAAATAAATGAAGGAACCCATTTAAAGGAATAATCCAATATTGGGAAAATATCAGTCATTAAAATAAAATCTGGATTTGATTAAAAATATTGATTGTATACTGGACTAATTGATTTAGTATATTAGGTAGCATAAAAAGTAGTACTACGCCAACGACTGCAATTTTTGGTATAAAAGTTAATGTTACCTCCTGAATAGAAGTTGTTGCCTGAAATATACCAATTAAAAGACCAATTAACATTGCTGACCCCAAAATAGGGAAGCATATCGCAATTGCTGTCATAATAGTTTCGTTACTTAAAAATACTACATAATCTAAATCCATCAGATTTTTATTCCAGATACAATTGATTCAACGATTAAATTCCACCCATCGACTAATACAAAGAGCATAATTTTAAATGGCATTGAAATAATAACAGGTGGTAACATCATCATTCCCATAGCCATTAAAACACTTGCAATAATCATGTCAAGTAAAAGCATTGGCAGGTATAGTAGAAAACCAATTTTAAAAGCTATAGTTAACTCGCTTAAAATATAAGATGGAATTAAAACTGACAAAGAAATTTCTTCAGGTGAACTAGGTTTTTCTCCGGGATAAAAATTTATAAACATCTGTAAGCTTTTTTCATTAACTTGATTTAGCATAAAAGCTCTCATTGGTTTGACTGCTTCCTGTATAGCAACTTCTTGTGTAACTTTTTCTTCAAGATATGGTTGAAGTGCATTATTATTTACTTCATCAATTACTGGAGACATAACAAAATATGTAATAAAAAGAGCCAAACCTATCAATATTTGATTTGATGGAGCAGATTGAGTTCCTAGTGCTGAACGAAGAAAGTGAAAAACGATAATTATCCTTGTAAAACAGGTCATCATCATAATTATTGATGGTGCTAAAGATAAAATTGTCATTAAAATAACAATTTTTATAGTTAAACTAAAGTCTTGAGGATTAGAGGATTCCTCTAATCCTAGTTTTATAGATGGGAATGTATTTTGTGAATAAATAAGTCCAGTAAAAAAAATACCAAATATTGTAAGATATATTAATAATTTTCTATCCATTTTTATATTTTTTTCCTAATAAAGCATTAAAAAATGGTTGTGATTGTGAACTTACTAAACTCTTCTCATCAATTTCATGTTGTTGAAATTCTGTAATCTTATTAATTGATTGATCTGTCACACCTAGTAAGATGAATTTATCAAAGGATTTAATTAATAAAATTTTTTGTCTTGATGATAAATAATGCTGGTATAATATCTTAAAATGGTTATCTTGATTTAACTTTCTACTAAAAACGGAATTATCTCCAGTAAATTTATATATAGCAAATATAACTCCAAGTAAAATCAAAAAGATAGATAAAATTTTCCAAAAATAACTCCATAAATTAATTTTTGTGGAATTATGAAATGAACGTTTTAGTTCTTCTGTATTANNAGATTCCTTTTGACTTTTTAATNAAAGTTGAGTGTCATTAACTTTCTCAGGGATTGAATTAGTAATTACAAACCCGGATAAAATAATAAGTAAAAAGACGGGTAAGAATTTACTACTCATTATTTTCCTAAACTTTTCAGTCTTTCAGATTTTTCTATTAAATTTGTGATTCTGATTGCAAAGTTTTCATCAACCACTACTACTTCGCCTTGTGCAAGACGTTTTTGATTAACATAAATATCAACTGGTTCGCCAGCTAATTTAGATAGTTCTATTACTGAACCTTTACCTAATTGAAGTACCTCTTGGATTGTCATTTTTTTACGACCAAGTTCAATTGTTACATCTAGTTCCACTTCAAGCAACATATCAATTTTATTTTCTGTAGTATTTCCATTTGGCNATCCTAATTCTCCAAATTTTGCCTGTTGAACTTCTAATGTTGANTCTTCCATATTATTTTCCTGATTTTCCCAATGGTATAAATTTATTTCTAATAAATCATCCCCTGCTTTTAGGATGAGTTTTTGACTTTTTAAATGATTTGAAACATTTATATTTTCACTATTTTTAATTATATCAGCACCTAAAAAAGATAATCCAGCTGAGCTAAATGAACTTTGCAGTGAGTTACCAATTTTATTCAATATATTTATATGTTTTTCGCCTAATTCACCATTTACTCTATTGCCTAATAGTTCAGTTAATTTTTCTATGTTATCTGCAGATGAAATAATTTGATGATTAGTCCCTTTTGATGAAAAGTTAACTGATACNAATGGGGTTAAATTTTCATCAAAATAATTTGANGAATTTGAATCATTTAATGCACTAAATGATATTTCTAATTCATTACCTGTAATTTTTTTTATAGTACTATTAATAGAAGGAAGATGTTCTTCTATAGAATCATTAATAAATGATATTACATTTTCAAATGTCATTTGAATTCCTTTTAAAATACCTTTGTAATTTTAACAGCTTTACTTTGTCTATGAGTACCAGGATTTCCATTAAAGATATGCTTATTACCAAAATATACNGGTATAGATGACTCAATTTTAGTTTGTAAAACAAGCACATCACCTTCACTTAATTCTAATATGGACTGTATAGGAAGATTTATAGATCCTAATACTGCAGATAAATTGCCTTGAGTATTCATTAAAATTTCTTCTACTGATTCTTGATCTTCATTTGATGTTTCATTTTTTTCATCATTCATTTGAGCTTGAAATTCTTCTTGAAACATTACTTTACTTAGCCAATTATAAGGATAGCAGATATTCATATAAGATTTTGTACCATGGATAACAATTTCAAAAGTAACTACTACAACTGGCTCAGAAGATGATACAATTTGAGCATAATCTGGATTACTCTCAAATGAACCATATTTTAATAAGATATCATTCTCGGATAGCCATGCTTTTGTCAATTCAGAAAAGCACTTATCCATTACACGTTTCATAACTTTTTGCTCAATATGAGTAATTTCACGATCTTCTGTCATATCTTTAAAAAGAGTTTGACCACCAAATAATTTTTCTACAATAAAAATATTTAGTTTAGAACTCATTTCTAAAATACCTCTTCCATTTGGTTTTTCAAAATCCATCATATATAAGCAGCTTGGATTTGATACAGACGATACAAAGTCAGAGTAGGAAAATTGTTCAATAGATAGTTGTCGAATTTCTGCTAATAATCTTAATTGTGCTGATAAATAAACGCTATAAGTACGGCAGAAATTCTCATGAATATTCTCTATCATTCTTTCTTGCTCTTTAGATAATAATTGAGGATGACTAAAATCATAAGGCGACACTTTTTTTTCATTCCCGCCAATAACTTCATAGTTTTCTTTTTCACCCTCTTGGCCTACATTTTTCAATAGCGCATTTATCTCTTCTTGACTTAAAATTTTTGACATTTATCTTATTCCTATTGGATAAAGAATCCACTATAGTAAATACTATCTATATTTCCTGCATTTAACATTTTATTAATTTCTAAAGCTAGTTCTCGTTTGGACTTCAATTGGAACTCCATTGAAGCCAGTTGATCAACTGTATGTTTTCTCAAATATGAAATAAAAAGGTCTTTAAATTGAGTTTCTCTTGAAGAGATTTCATCCATAATTATTTGATTATCTGCTTCAATTACAAAGCTAGCTTGAACAACATTCATACCTTTAGAGCCTGCTGGATTAACCATAATATTCTTAAATTCTTTAGATATTCCAAAACTACGATTTAAAATTGCAGACAATGCTTCTTCTTGATATTCTTGTTCAATTTTCTGAGCTTGAACTTCTTCATAATTCTCGATAAGAATATATTTAGACATAATATAACCCCCATAAATCGCAAGAATCGATAAGACACCAATTACAGCATACATAGCTATTGGTGAACCTTCTTCTTTTATCGTTTCAGATTGTGTCTCTTTTTGATTTTCTACAGCTTGTTTTTCTTCAGCCATTAAAACATCCTTTAATAAACTAATTAAAAATTATATTTTCTATATAAACAGTATCAATATATCCTCTAGTAAGGATATTATTATTAATTGATTCAATAATTCCAGATAAAGAGTTTTCATCATATTCAAGCATCGCCATATGTTCATAGTCGTGAGTATTGATATAATTTATCATCATATCTTGTAATTGAGCATGGCGAGTTTTAAGCTCATATAGAACAGAATCATCCTGAGTTTCAACGGACAGTGTAAATTCAATCAATTCTTCTAATCCTTCCGTCCTGTAGGGATTAGACATGATTTCTTTTACCCGGTAAACCTTGGCTTCACTTCCTTTCATATGAGGCCTTCTAAGTTTAGCAGCATCTGCAATTTGACGAGTTTCTAATATATCACGTTCCCAAAGTTCTAAGTAATTTGGCATAATAATATTACTTGTTAGAAAATACCCATAATATACAATGGGTGCCGAAATTGCAATTAATGTAAGTTTACTAAGTAATTGGAATAACATTTGCATCGTTTTTAGCCTAACCTAATATAATGAGATTTTACCATATACTAATAATTATCTGACGTTTATTTATCTTTTCAAATTTATTGCTTCTTCTAAGATTTGGTCGGTAGTAGAAACAACTTTAGTTGAAGCCTGAAATCCTCTTTGCGAAATAATCATATCAGTAAATTCATTTGCTAAATCTACATTTGACATTTCAAGAGCGCCGGAAACAATTGATGAATTAGAATTAATTGCACTATCAATATTTACATTACCACTTGATGCTGTTTCTTGATAAGAATTCCCTCCAGCTTTTTCTAATCCTGTAGCATTCTTAAAAGTAGCCATTGCTAATTGAGCAATAGTTCGAGTATCACCATTTGTAAACTGGGCAATAACTTTTCCAGAATTCTCAATAAACATATTTTCAAAATTACCAGTAGAACGACCATCTTGATCAACTACTGCTAATGTTGACATTGAGCCATTAGCTGATAGTCCACTCATTCCATTATGACCATCAATATCCAATTTTATTGATAAATCAGTTTGTCCATCATTAATAGTAAGCTCTGAAATTCCTTCTTCATCAAAAGTGAATGAATTACTAATAAGATTCCCATTTGAATCAAACTCAACAGTTCCAGACCCGCCACTTATTATTTGCTCGTTTTCGGTAGATTCAGCAGTCCATGTCCATTTATTATTATCTGAAGGAGTAAATTTAAAAACTAAATTATGTGCTTCACCCAGGCTATCATATATAACTGCCGAGGCAGAAATTGATGTTGCATTAGAACCTGTTGATGANTGAATTGAATTTAAGTTTGCAATTGAAATATTAGTTTGAGAATTTCCTGTCTGTGTATCTCTAATTTCTATTTGATTTGATCCAGTTAAGGAAATTGTTGTACCCGTAAAAATAGATTCTAATTCATCCTTCAAGTCTTCGATTGTTGAATTAGAACTTAATGAAATAGTAGATAATTGGGGATCTGTTCCATCAAATAATTTTGATCCTGCTAGGTCTAATATGATTTCTCCAGTATTAATATCAATTAAACTTGAAAATTCTTCAATGTCGCTTAATAGAGTAGATTGATTTATACTATTTGAAGCTGAATTAGAAATCAAATTCATTGGTGAAGATAATTGCCAAACTGATGCTGTAGCTGAGTTGGATGAACTTAAATTCCCTGAAAGCCTTATATTTTGAGTCGCAATTGGACTTGAAGTCATACCTGTATCAATTTGAATTTTTTCTAAATTTTCAGATATTGTCACTTGTCCAAGCGAATCGGCCATCCATCCTTTTACTTGCATTCCAGTATTATTTATTAAATTTTTATTTGCATCAAAATGAAAGCTACCATCTCTAGAATAAACTTGTTTTCCATCATCATTTAGGACAAAAAAACTATTTCCTTGGATTGCTAAATCTGTAATATTGCCCGTTGCCTCTAGCATACCCTGATTAAAAAGTGTTTGTGTACTTGTTGCTCCAATTCCTAGTTTCTCGTTTTTAGATATTTGGTTAAATGAGTCAGAAAATGTAAGTCTACTACGTTTATATCCATTGGTATTAACATTCGCAATATTATTACCTAGTATATCTAATTTTTTTTGTAGATTTTTAATACCTGAAACTCCTGCGTATAATGAAGTAATCATTATTTCTCCTTCTAAGATTGTTTAATTTCTAATACTTCGTTCAAACCAATTGTTTGACCATTAATTATGAGTACGATTCCACCTTCTTGAAAAGTAATACCTTCAACTAAACCACCAATTAATGGTGTAGAACTTATTTTTGCATCATTACTATCATAAGCTGAGACTGAATAAGAATATTCTCCATTTGTCACAATATCACCTAAGGTATTCCTACCATCCCATTCAATTTCATTAATACCTTCGGCCAATCCTGATTCTGTAATTGTTTTAACAATATTTCCTGCTGTATCTTTAATAGTTATAGTCACAGTTTCTGCAGGTGCATTAAGTTTAAATTGAATTTGGGTTAAATCTCCTGAAAAAGTAATATCATTACCAGATGCAATTGCAGTTTTCCCTATTAGTGTTGTTGCAAGAGTATTATTTATAGATTGAGTCATCATATAATCTGACATGATGCCTTCTTNCATTGTACCATTCATATTTTGTAATTGTTCAAGAGAGCTAAATTGAGCAAGCTGTGAAGCAAATTCATGACTTTCCATTGGCTTTAATGGGTCCTGGTGGCTTAATTGTGTTACTAACAATTTTAGAAATTCATCCTTTGCCATCGTCTTACCTGTTTGTCCAGCGAGTGCACTAGCTAAGCCATTATTCCCAACTTGATTTGCAATATTCATATTTTTCCTCTATGCTAAAAAATTCAACTTAAAAATTGAATTTTGGTTTAAATTTATTTTTTCCTTACTTGAATTACTAAAATTTTCTAGATGATAATCCACGGTTAAATGCGTTGTATTTATTGTAATTGAATCAATTTCCGGCATTTTCTCTATAATAGCATTTTCAATATTTTCAATTTGACCTTCTATCTGATGAATCAAATCTGAATTAATATTAATCGTAATGTGATTACCTTCTTTTTTAATGCTTACAGAAAAATCACCTTCTTCTGTTTTTATTTGAAATTCACCAAAATGATTACCTTGAATTTCACCTTTAATTTTAGTATTGAAATGGTTTAATAAATGAAAGAGTGATTCCTTAAAATCTTCATTAGGGTTTTCATTATCAGCTTCCAATTGATTATCTTCTGTATAATTAATATTTATTTTAGAGTTCTCAATTTTATCTTCAAATTTTGAACTTATATCTGGTTTTTTTTCTAATTCTTTTGCTACAATTAATTCTTTGGCTTTTTTGTTATCATTCTTACGATTTGAATCTTTATCAATTTCATGAACAATTTGAGTATGGCCCATTTCAATAATTTTAGATTTTTTCTTTGAGTATATCGTAAAATCTTTATTATTTAATTTCTTTTTTTGATTGTTTTCATTATTTATCAAACTATTTTCTACTTTAGGATTAGTAGCTTTTTCAAATTTAGAAGATTGAGTATTCATTAAATTTCCAGCTTTCAGATTTTTCAATCCAGCTTCTTGTGCAGCAGCTAATCCTTTTTGGAAATTTGGAACAACTTTTTGATTTAAATTTTGTTGTAAAATATTGTTGTTTTTTTTAGGAGATACATTCAATTTCTGTGATAAATTTTGTATTTCAATATTTTTACTAATGGTCGATTTGTCAACTGATTTATTTTGTATGTTTTCACGTTCTAATCCTTTTGTGAAATTTTCAATAATATCCTTAGATCTATTATTTTTACCATCAAAATGTAGTCGATTTGCGGATTTAATCTGACTTTGTTTTGCAACTTCCCACATATTTGACTTTCCATTATTATTTTTAACTTGAGAAAGTGAAAGAGTTATAGATTTATTATTTTGGTTCAATTCCATTAGGACTGCTCAATTACTGCTAGTTTTCGTGTTATATTTGCTGCTCTTTTTTGATCTAATGCTAATAATAAATTTTGTCGCTTTTTAGGTTTCATTTCAAAATAAATACGCATAACTGTATTGTCATCTACATTTTTCAATATTGAAGCCATATCTTTAAGCTTCATCGCCTCGTAAGTTTTTGCTAAACTTTTTAGGTTTTCTTGTTTTTCTTCAAGATCCACTTTTTTTGCATTAGATACTTCTAATTGTTGATTTAGCAAATCTAATTGATGTTGAGAATCTGTAATTTGAACATTTTTTAAATTAAGATTTGTAGTAAGTATTGTAATTTCATTGCTTAGACTATCATTTAAAGTTGTATACAAACTATCTTTCAAATTTAACTTTGCAATGTAAATACTATCCATACTACCAACAAAAGCCATCAAACTATCGATAATAGATTTATTGCTATCTTGGATTGTTTTTAGATTTCGTAGATTGCGTTTGTAAGAGATTAATTTATTTTTTAGTACTTCAGGATTCATTGGCTTGTCCTTAATGAGAAATTCCCAAACAATATCCTCTGGACTCTTGGGCTCTGGTGCAGGAGTATTCTGGCTTAAAACCATGAATGATACGCCAATTGAGGCAAGAAATATTGCTAATATACCACTAATTAATTTTAAAAATTTCATTACCTATTCCCTTTATTTTTTAATGCAATATTTGCACCAATCTCATCAATTTGATTTTGTTCTATTCTATTCTGTTCGATATTAAATTTTTTTAAATGTGATTCTTTTAATTTATCCATTATTTTTCTAGATTTTGACGCGTTTAATAGCTCGTCTTTTTTACTTGAAAGTATTTCTTTTGTCTTCTTAATTCTTAATTTTTGTTTATCAATATTTTGATTAAAACTATTAATAAAAGAGTTTTTTCTCATCAAGTCTAGTGAGTTTTGTGAATTATTTTCACTATTTTTCAATGTAAATAATTTTTCTTTTTCTAATTCAGAAAGTTCATCTTTTTCTTTTTCTAACTCATTTTGAGCAGAGACAACTTCTAAAGATTTTTGATCCTCTTGGATTTGCTTTACATCTAATATTTTTTGATATGAGAATTTGAATGTCATTTTATGTTAAAATTACAATTTACAATATTACTATCAATTTATATGCCATTTTATGAAAATTAAGTAAAACTAGGTAAAATAGAGTATTAAAGTTGAATTATATGGGAAATAATTTCTCAATATATGTTTTTAAAGGGGAAAAATTTTACCATTTTTAAAAAAAAAGCCCGGAAAACCGGGCCTTTTTATAAAAGTTTAAAGTTTAGTTTCTCTAAGCGTTGTAAACGCTAACTTGTTTTTTTGATCGTCCTCTAGGCTCAAACTTAACACGACCATCTGTTGTAGCAAATAGAGTATGGTCTTTACCCATTCCAACATTTTCTCCTGGATAAATTTTTGTACCTCTTTGACGTACAATAATCGACCCTGCAGTTATAACCTGACCATCGGCACTCTTAACACCTAAATAATTAGGATTACTATCACGACCATTCTTTGAACTACCTACACCTTTCTTATGTGCCATAGAATTTAACTCCTTTCAGGATTAGACCTGAGAAATATTATTAATTTTAATTGTTGTAAAATTCTGTCTATGTCCTTGTTTCCTTTGGTAGCCTTTTCTTCTTTTGAATTTGAAGACAATAACTTTTTTATCTCTACCATGAGAAACTACTTCTGCTTCAACTGAAGCCTTATCAACGTAAGGATTTCCAAATACTTTTTCTTTGTTATTAGAAACATAAAGTACTTTATCAAATGTAATTTTATCACCCTGATTGACAGATTGAGTAGGTACTTTAATAGTCATATCTTTCTCAGCTATGAATTGTTTCCCTGAAATTTCAACTAATGCTTGCATATCTAACCTTAATTTTAGCCTAGTAATTTATTTCAATACTTAAACATAATCAAATATTTTGTTAAATATTTTCACTCACAAAGTCTTTTCGTTTTTTTGAATATACTCTAAATTGGTCTTTTTGTATTTCATTATTTTCTTCAAATTCTAAGTAAAGCCAATTATTCCACATCATTTTATTGATGAGTTTTGGTCGATTTTCTTTAATATAATTTGATAATAATGGATGTAAATGGATGACTAACCTTTTATCGTTAGCTTTTTTTTTGAAGCGCTTTACCCAATTCTCAATTGAAGTAATCACGGTATCTTTTGAGGCAATTCTACCAATTCCACTACAACTTGAACATTCCTCACTAATCGTATCCATGAGTGAAGCTCGAACTCTTTGTCGTGTCATCTCTAAGAGACCAAAATTTGAAAATTCAGCAACTGATACTTTAGCTCTATCTTTTCTTAAATATTTTCTAAATTCTTCATATACCTTCTTTCGATTATCGGGCTGTACTAAATCAATAAAATCAATTACAATCAATCCTCCTGTATCTCTTAATCGCAGTTGTCTAGCAATTTCTTTTGCGGCCTCTAAATTGATTGCCATAGAATTTTGTTCGTGATCTTTTTTGCCAATAAATCTACCCGAATTAATATCTATAACTAGCATAGCTTCTGTTTGTTCAATTACTAAATGGGCACCACTTTTTAGCCAAACTTTCTGCTTAAGTGATTTCTCTATTTGAGTTTCTATGTTGTAGCTATCGAATATTGAGCCTTTTCCCTTAAAATAGGATATACATTTTAATTGATCAGGAGAAACAGTTTTAACATAACTATATAGTCGTTTAAAAAGTAATTTATCATCAATTTGCATCTTAGTAATATTAGATGTAAACAAATCTCTTATTACTTGGTCAACTGTCTCAAAATCTTCATAAACAACTACAGGAGCTTTTCTGTTTTTAACACGATGATTAAGAGTTCGATAGTTTTCCATAACTTGATTAAAGTCATGACCTAAGATTTTCGTATCTTTGCTTTCAGCAATTGTTCTTAATATTAGTCCCGCACCATTAGGCTTCATTTCTTTAGCTATATTACGTAATCTTCTTTTTTCGTATTTATCTGATATTTTTCTGGAAATTCCTATATAATTTCCATTTGGAACTAAAACCATTAAACTTCCTGGAATCGAAATACCTGTCGTTACTCTAGGTCCTTTTTCGCCATAAGGCTCTTTTATTACTTGGACCAATATTTCATCGCCAATTTTAAAATCTTTTGCGGGATCTATACCTTTAATTTTTCCGTTTTTTGATGGTTTAGATTGTTCCTCTTCATCATCGAAGGTAAGGTTGGACATAAATTCTGTATTGCCAATTTCAGAAAAAGGAAGAAATGCATTGGATTCGTATCCAATATCTACGAAAGCAGCTTGCATTCCAGGTAATATATTTTGAATTTTACCTTTGTAAATATTTCCCACCATTCGCTGATGGTCCGGAAGCTCATAATATAACTCAACTAACTCTTTGTTCTCAGAAATAGCTATACGTGTGCTACCTGCTGAGACATTTATAAAAATTTCTTTCAGCATAACAGGTTTCATCCAATTTATGTCTATTTAATTGTGCATATTTAATTCTCTTAAGCGTTTATATGCACTGCCTGTTTTGCTATTTTGGGTGAGTCCGCGTGTATGGCTACAAAAAAAAACTTGTAAAATAAATAATATAAAATGGTCAATTTGGCAAACGAAAAAANCTAACTATATTGTTAGTCAAAATAAAAAATATGTACGTAGCGCCTAAATTTCACTCCAATCTAGCAAGAGTAACTTATACAATTTTGAGGAATTTATGAAAGATTTAATCTATTTGAATNTTATAGTGTTCTTCAAACTCAGAAGTTTTCATCATTCGGATTGCATCCCACGTTAAATCAGTGCATGCTTTAGCGCAAGCTTGACAACCAATGCACTCATTCCAGCGTACTTGTACTGGCGGTATTGGTGTGTCGTATTTTTCTGATGGATTCGGTTCAATACAGTCTACCGGACAAAAAGGAACACAGACCTGGCAACCTGTGCAATTATCCTCGTCGACAACAGCCATTAACTTAGGCTTAACTTTTTTCTTTCTTATTACATCTGTAATTTGAGGTAATGTTCTATATCTATCTGATGATTTCATAAATTTAAANTAAAAAAAATTGTAAAATATTATNGANTAATTTATGATTATGAATATTTTCATGACAAAGAAATTATTAAATAATTTTTAAAAATAGTTAAAATTTTAATTTTTAATTAATCAAATCTTTACAGGCGGTATTAATTTTTGTAAATTAATTTATCTGGAAAATATGATTAAATCATTTAAAGATCAGCCAAATAAGATTACGACAACAGATAAATTGACTGAAGATATAGTTTCTGAACCTTCTTTGCGCCCTCAAAATATTGCTGAATTTATCGGTCAAAAAGAAGTTGTTGAAAATTTATTAGTTTATATTCAGGCAGCAAAAAATAGAGCCGAGGCATTAGATCATGTACTTATATTTGGCCCTCCAGGTCTAGGTAAAACAACTCTTGCAAATTTAATTTCAAAAGAATTAAAAACAAATATTCGTATGAGCTCTGGTCCTGTAATTGATAAGCCCGGCGATTTAGCTGGAATTTTAACTAATTTATCAGAAAGTGATGTCTTCTTTANAGATGAAATACACCGAATTACAAGTGTGGTTGAAGAATATTTATATTCCGCTATGGAAGATTATACCATTGATATCATGTTAGATAAAGGACCTAATGCAAGAAGTATAAAACTAAATTTAAACCCATTTACATTGGTTGGAGCTACAACAAAGTTAGGAAATCTTACTTCACCAATGCGAGATAGATTTGGTGTGATTCTAAGGATGAATTTTTATTCACATGAAGAATTGGTGAAAATTATAAAACGATCTGCAGTTATTTTAGAAATTGAAATTAATAATGATGGAGCTAATGAAATTGCAGGNAGATCGNGAGGTACACCNCGAATTGCTAATAGAATTTTACGTAGAGCTAGAGATTTTGCGCAAGTAAAATCAAATGGAAAAATTACAAAAGNAGTAGCATCAATGGCTTTGGACCGTATGGGGGTCGATAAATCTGGTNTNGANGATATAGATCGTCGAATTTTGAACTCATTAGTTGATAAATATAATGGTGGACCTGTTGGATTGGAAACCTTAGGAGTATCTATTTCTGAAGACGCTAGAACAATCGAAGAAGTTTATGAGCCATTTTTAATTAAGGAGGGTTTTATTCAAAGAACTTCGCGAGGGAGAATTGCTTTGGATAAAACATTTAAATACCTTGGAAAACCAGGTAATCAATAAACTATTATTTAATAATTAGGAGTATAAAATATGCTTTTTGGATCAGTAGAAAAACCACCAAGACTGTCTGAATTTGAAATGGAAATTCCAGAAAAGTTAATAGCACAAAATCCGGCAGATAAGCGGGACCATGCAAAGTTAATGGTCCTTCATAAAGAAGATCAGGCAATTGAACATAAACAATTTTCTGACCTACCAGAATACATGCGTAAGGGTGATGTATTAGTATTAAATAATACATTGGTTTATCCTGCAAGAATTTATGCCTATAAAGATAAGTCGGAGGCAAAAGTAGAAATTTTTCTTCTTAGAGAATTAGAAAATGACCTTTGGGAGGCAATGGTAAAGCCTGCAAGGAAAGTGAGAATTGGGAATAAACTTCATTTTGGTGAAGGTATTTCGTGCGATGTGATTGATAATACAGTTTCAGGTGGTAGAGTACTAAGGTTTGAATATGATGTAAAGTCTATTTATCCGTTTATTGATAAAATGGGGATGTCACCTTTACCACCTTACATAAAAAGAGAGTCTACCGAAATTGATAAAGAACGATATCAAACTGTATATGCTGCTGAAAGAGGATCCGTTGCAGCTCCAACTGCAGGTCTTCATTTTACTGAGGACCTATTGGATAATCTTAAGTCGAAAGGCGTTAAGATTGGTTATGTTACTCTTCACATTGGACTAGGAACTTTTAGGCCTATCATGGTAGAAGATTTGACAAGGCATCACATGGATTCTGAGTATTATAGAGTTCCAGGTGCAACGGCTACCATGATTAATGAAGCTCGCGCAAAAAGGAAAAAAATCATACCAGTTGGAACATCTACAGTGAGAACTCTAGAGACTGTTACTGTGTCTGGATTTCAAATTACAAGAAATGAAGGTTGGACTGATAAATTTATATATCCACCTTACGAGTTTAAGATGTGTGATCGTTTCATTACGAATTTCCATCAGCCCAAATCAACGCTTATGATGTTAGTAGCAGCATTTGCGAAAAAAGATTTCTTATTAAATGCATATAAAGAAGCTATTAAAAAGAAATATAGATTTTATAGTTATGGCGATTCTATGATGATTTTATAGGCAATAATTTTTGAATTATCGTATTGGACAGGGTTCTGATACCCACCAGCTTGAAGTTGGCACCCCTCTGATTTTAGGTGGTGTTTCTATCCCATTTTTTAAAGGGTCCAAAGGGCATAGTGATGGAGATGTATTGTTGCATGCACTAGTTGATGCCCTGCTTGGTGCCTTGGGATTAGGAGATATAGGAGTACATTTTCCATCAACAGAAAAGAAATGGAAAGATGCAGATAGTTTAGTATTTTTAGAGCATGCTTATTCTCTTATAAAAGAAAATGGCTATAGAGTTCAAAATGTTGATAGTACAATTTTACTTCAGGAGCCTCATATTTCAAAATATATTCCCGAAATGAAAAATAATTTATCAAAAGTTTTAGAAACAGATGTTTCATGTATTTCAGTTAAAGCAACAACTACAGATTATTTAGGGTTTATAGGTAATGGGTCTGGTATCTCAGCAACAGCAATTATAATGGTAAGAGAAGTCGATGAGTGTTAAAGTTCGTTTTGCTCCTTCTCCTACGGGGTATTTACATGTTGGTGGGCTAAGAACAGCATTATATAATTATCTTTATGCAAAAAAATACAATGGAAAAATCATTTTAAGAATTGAAGATACTGATCAATCTCGCAAAGTTAAAGGTGCTGCAGAAAATTTAATATCATCTTTTAAGTCTATGGGAATTGAGTTCGATGAGGGCCCCGAAAGTGGTGGTGAATTTGGACCATACTTTCAAAGTCAAAGATTAGCGATTTATAAAAAACATATTGATAAATTAATTAAAAATAAATCTGCATATCCATGTTTTTGCTCATCAGAGAGGTTGGCTAAAATCCGCGAAAAACAAAGAAAAAATAAACAAATAATTAAGTATGATAGACATTGTCTAGGTTTAAGCAAATCTGAAATTGTTAATCGATTAAGTACTGATGAATATATAATTCGGTTAAAAATTCCTGATGAAGATGCTATTATTTTTTACGATCAAGTCAGGGGTAAGGTTGTGATTAAATGTTCTGAAATTGATGATCAGGTATTAATCAAAGCTGATGGCTTCCCGACATATCATCTTGCCAATGTTGTTGATGATTTTTTGATGGGTGTTACACATGTAATGCGAGGTGAAGAATGGCTCCCTTCAACTCCAAAGCATATATTACTATACAGAGCCTTTAATTGGGATTTGCCTAAGTTTATTCATTTACCACTTTTGTTAAATTTAGATAAGTCTAAATTATCTAAACGACAAGGAGATGTAGCTGTTGAGGATTATTTAGCAAATGGATATTTAAAAGAAGCTCTTATTAATTTTGTCGGATTATTAGGCTGGCATCCAAAAGACGACAGAGAAGTCTTCAGTCTAAACGAATTAAAAAAAGAATTTTCAATCAAGAGAATTCAAAAGTCTGGCGCAGTATTTGATAGAGAAAAACTACTTTGGATGAATAAGTATTATTTAAAAAGTTTGCTTTTAGATAAGATTGTATCAGATATTCGTAATTTTTCCAATTCAAATATTGTTACAGATGAGCGTTTTATTAATTTAGTTGATTTTGCAAGGACTCGAATTTCAACTTTAAAAGAATTTGACAGTGAAATTTCTCCTTTTATTACTGACCTAGAGTTTGATAATCAAAAATTAGAAATTTTGAATTCAATAAAAACACAAAAATTACTAAAAAATATTTTTAAAGAATTCAGTCAGTTAGAAAATTGGAGTGGTGATATAGCTAAAACAGTTATAATGCAATTAGGGAAAAATCTTTCACTGAAAGGTAAAGACTTATTTTTTCCTGTTAGAATAGCATTATTTGGGGAGGCCAAAGGACCAGACCTACCTATTATTTTGAATATTCTCGGTAAAGAAAAATCAATTAGCCGAATTAAAGAGGCGATATTGGAATAATGAATAAAGAATTAAAATCAACAAATTTCATTCGTGAAATTATTGAACAGGATTTAAAAGATGGTAAAAATAATGGCAGGATTCATACCCGATTTCCACCTGAACCAAATGGATATTTACACATTGGTCACGCAAAATCAATTTGTATTAATTTTGGATTAGCTAAAGATTATAATGGAAAGTGTAACCTTCGTTTTGATGATACGAATCCAGTAAAGGAAGAAAAAGAATTTGTTCAATCTATAATTGAAGATGTGGCTTGGCTTGGCTTTGATTTGAATAATGGTCCTCTTTTTGCCTCAGATTATTTTGATCAAATGTATTCATATGCAATTCAATTGATAAAAAAGGGTAAGGCATATGTAGATGACCAAAGTGGAGACCAAATTCGAGATAATCGCGGGACTTTAAATAAACCTGGAGTAGATAGTCCATTTAGAGATAGAAATATAAAAGATAACCTAGATTTATTTTTAAAGATGAAAAATGGTGTATTCAAAAATGGTGAAAAAGTCCTTAGAGCTAAGATTGATATGTCCTCACCAAATATCAATTTAAGGGATCCCATCATATACAGAATACTTCATTCAGAACATCACCGAACTGGTAATAAATGGTGTATTTATCCCATGTATGATTGGGCTCATGGCTTAGAGGATTCTATCGAGGGTATTACTCACTCTATATGTACCTTGGAATTTGAAGATCATCGTCCACTTTATAATTGGTTTTTATCGGAATTAGAAGTGCATCACCCTCGGCAGATTGAATTTGCACGTTTGAATTTAAATTATACTGTAATGAGTAAGCGAAAGCTTAAATCATTAGTTGATAGAAACTATGTTGCTAGCTGGGATGACCCACGAATGCCAACACTTTCAGGCTTAAGAAGACGAGGCTATTCCCCTAAATCTATTAGAGATTTTGTTAGCAAAACTGGGGTTGTTAAGCGGAATGGTGTCTCTGATATTGCCTTATTGGAGAGCTGTCTTCGCGAAGATTTAAATCAAAGGTCTACTAGGGTTATGGCTGTACTTGATCCGGTTAAGTTAGTAATTACAAATTATCCTAAGAAAAAAGTAGAAAAATTTAAGGCAGTAAATAACCCTGAAGATGAATCTGCAGGAAAGCGTGAAGTTCTTTTTAGTCGTGAAATTTATATTGATCGCTCAGATTTTATGGAAAATCCACCAAAGAAATTTTTTCGTTTGGGAGTAGGTCGTGAAGTACGCTTGAAGCATGCATATTATGTTACTTGCGAAAGTGTGGTTAAGAATGATGCAAATGAAATTATTGAAATTCGTTGTACTTATGATCCTGAATCACGTGGTGGATGGAGTAATGATGGCCGAAAAGTAAAGGGAACTTTACAATGGATTTCTGTTGAGCACGCTATTAATGCCGAAGTGAGGCTTTATGACTCCTTATTCTTAGATGAAAATCCTGAAAAAACCTTTTTAGATAATATTAATCCTGAATCTATAATCATTAAAAAAAATTGCAAGCTTGAACCTTATTTGCAAAATGCAAAATTAGGAGAATTTTATCAATTTATAAGGATTGGATATTTTTGTGCAGATAATGATTTTACTTTAGAAAATATGGTTTTTAATAAAACTGTAGGTCTTCGAGATACTTGGGGTAAAAAACAAAAATAATTATTAACGAATAAATGTATATTTTTGTTGAAATAATCTCAGTAATATAATAAATACAAAAAAGCCTCCAGTAATGGAGGCTTGAGTTGCCATGTGTACCCTCTACAGGATTCGAACCTGTAACCGCTGGAGCCGAAATCCAGTGCTCTATCCAGTTGAGCCAAGAGGGCGATGTTATTTTTTTACATTTTTTATAGACATATATGTTGGTTTTTTTTCGTAAAATTTTTTCCACTCTAATACGACATGAGATTCATTATTTCGTGTAGGACAGCCTTCGCAAGTTTTATTCCCATTTGTTTTATGGCGTAAAATTTCTACAATTTTTTTATTTTTTTCTTCATTTGAAAGTTCATTTAATTCTTTTTCCATTGCGCTATCACTTTCTACATACCAACGCATGGTCACGACATATTTACTCATATATCCTCTAAATTAATAATGAAAATATTTTTTAAAAATTACGTTGAGTTTTAGTTATGAAATTATACATTTAATGATATTACATATTTTAGTGTTAAAAAAGCTTCAGATTTAATATTCTGTTATCTAGCGTTACCGTTTTCTTGTTCAAAGATATAAACAGCATGTAAATTTAGCAGCTTGAAAATCAAGAAAAATAAGGCATTTAATGAATATAAAAATCAAAGAAGTTAATAGTTTTACAAAAGAAATTGAAGTTGTGGTTGCTTGGGAAGATTTAGAAAAATCATATAATTTAGAGTTTAAAAAATTCCGTCAAAAAATTTCTATGCCAGGTTATCGTAAAGGCAGAGTTCCTGTTACCTTAGTAAAATCAAATTATGGTAAATCATTTGAGGTAGATTTTATTGATAAAAATTTAGATTTATTTTTTAGAAGAGCAGTTGGTTCTGAAAATTTAAATCCAATAAATAGAGCAGAGATAAGCGACTTAGATTTTAGTGAGGGAGAAGAATTTAAATTCACAGCGAAATTTGAGGTTATTCCTGATTATGATTTACCAAATTACGATAAAATTAAAATTAAACTAACACGATATACTCCAACACAAACCGATATGGATAAATCCCTAGAGGAAATGCAAAATCGGTTCTCAAACCTAAAGACATTAGAGGAAGGCGCAAAATCAGGTGACTATGTTGAATGTGATTTACAGGAGCTAGATGAATCAGGTGTCGCTATAATTGGGAAGAAGCAAGAAGGTAGATTTTTAAGATTAGGTGAAGGCTATATCAAAGGCGATGCAGAAAAATCATTAATTGGAATAAAAGCTGAAGAAAGTAGAAATGTCATAATTACAATGGATGATGATTCAAAGGTATCTTATGATGTTTTTGCGAGAAAAGTACAGGAATTAATAAAGCCAAAAGTTGATGATGAATTTGCAAAAATGGCTGACCCAAATATTGAAAATATGGATGAATTAAAAAAGAAAATTCAAAAGCAGATTGACAAGTCTCTTACAGATGACTATAATTCCGCAAAGCAAAATGAGATTATTAATTGGTTTGTAGATAAGACAAAGTTTTCTCCTCCAACTTCAATGGTTAATAATTATACTGAAAATATGATTGAAGATTTAAAAACAAAATCACCAGAAGCAAAAAATATGGAAGATAGTCAGTTAAAAGAAATTTACAAAGTTTCTGCTGAACGCCAAATAAAGTGGTATCTAATTCAGAAAAAATTAATTGATAATGAAAAAATTAACTTATCTGAAGACGAACTAAAGGATGAAATTCAGAAACAAATTGACGAATTTAAGGATAGAAATCCAGACGTAAAGAAATATTTTAAAAAGCCTCAAAATAAAAAGAAATTTAAAGAGGATCTTGAAATGAAAAAATTATTTAAAAAACTAGAAAGCTCAACAACTATTAAAGAGTCTAAAAAAACAACAGACGAATTAAGAAAAGAGCAAGAAAAAAAATCTGGAGGAAGCAAATAAATGTTAGTGCCAATGGTCATAGAGCAAACCCCTAATGGAGAAAGGTCTTTTGATATCTATTCTCGTCTTTTAAAAGAGCGTATAATATTTTTAGGAGATGGAATTGATGACAGGGTATCTTCATTAATGATCGCTCAACTATTATTTTTAGAAGCTGAGGATCCTGAAAAAGATATTTTCATGTACATCAACAGTCCTGGTGGGAGTGTGACTGCTGGATTTGGAATTATAGATACTATGAATTACATCAAGCCTGATATTGCTACGATTTGTATGGGGCAAGCCGCGAGTATGGGAGCACTTATTTTAAGCTGCGGAACAAAAGGAAAGCGTTCTGCGCTAGCTAATTCAAGGATAATGATTCATCAACCATTAGGTGGTTTTAGTGGGCAAGCTTCAGATTTTGAAATTCATGCTAATGAAATTCTAAAAATTAAAGAAAAACTAAATAAAATTTTAGCAAAAAACACAGGAAAAACAGTTAAAACTATAGAGAAAGATACAAATAGAGATAACTTTTTTGCTGCAGAAGAAGCATTAAATTATGGTATTATCGATCAAGTTGTAACTAGTAGGAAATAAATATGTCTAATAGAAAGATTGATAAATTTTTAGAATGCTCATTCTGTGGAACCCATGAAAAAGATGTAGAAGTTCTTGTTGAAGGCCAAGACGTTTATATATGTGATAAATGTGTAGTTAGTGCAGGTGAAATTGTTAAAGAAAATAAACTTTCTACCAATAAGGCTGAATATAAATCTCTAATTCCCACAGAGATTCATAAAGAATTTGATAAGTATATTATTGGTCAAGATTATGCAAAAAAAGTAGTTGCTGTCTCAGTTTATAATCATTATAAAAGAATTTCTAATCCATGCTCGGATGGAATTGAATTAGAGAAATCAAATATTCAGTTAATAGGTCCAACCGGGACAGGAAAAACATTAATTGCTAGGACTTTAGCTAAACTTCTAAATGTACCATTTGCAATCGCAGATGCTACTGTCTTGACTGAGGCTGGATATGTAGGAGAAGATGTTGAAAATATTTTAGTAAGATTATTTCAATCTGCTAATTATGATGCTGTTAGTGCTGAGCGAGGAATAATATACATTGATGAAATTGATAAAATTGCAAGGAAAGACGCTAATACATCCATAACCAGAGATGTCTCTGGTGAAGGTGTGCAGCAGGCGCTACTTAAAATTTTAGAAGGTACTAAAGCTCATATACCGCCAAAGGGAGGGCGAAAACATCCAGAGCAGCCATTAGTGACTATTGATACATCAAATATTTTATTTATTTGTGGAGGAGCATATGAAGGTCTGACTAATATAATAAAGCAAAGAATAATTGGTGGCTCAATGGGGTTTGATAGAAAATTAAAATCTAAAATGGATGATGAAGATGTATTACAGTTTGTAGAGCCTGAAGATTTAATAAAATTCGGATTTATACCTGAATTTATTGGGCGATTACCAATTTTAGCACCGCTAAAATTACTTTCAGAAGAAGCTATGTTTTCTATTCTTACAAAACCACACAATGCATTAGTAAAGCAATACTGTAAACTATTTGAATTAGAAGGTATAAATTTAGAGTTTACTGATGACGCTTTAATAGAGGTTGCCAAATTAGCAATGAAAAAGAAAACAGGTGCAAGGGCTTTAAGATCTATTTTGGAAAATGCAATGCTTGATATTATGTATTTAGCACCTAGCAAGAAAGACTTAGATTTATGTATTATTACTAAGGATGTAATTGAAGGTAAGGGTGGTCCTATCTTTAAAAATATCAAGAAGTCTGCATAGAAAATAGAAATTTAAAATTGTTTCTGTAACAATTTGAAAATATATAAATGTTGTATGCATCACGAATTTTATAAAACATTGAGTGTATATTTAAGATTAATGTAACCAAAATTTATAAGAAATTAATAAAATATTATTTTATATTATGATAAAGAATAGTAACAAAAGAGTTGGGAGATTGGATATGGGAAATAAATTTTTAACTTTAATTATTGCATTTTGTTATTCAATAGTGTTTGGTAGTATTGAGCTATCATTTAATAATTATTCAGAATCAAATGGTACTGCAGACGTCGTTTATAGTTCATCTGTTGAGATTGGTGGATTTCAAATAGGTTTATTGGGAGGTAGTTTATCTGGAGCATCTGGTGGTGCTGCAGCGGAAAATGGCTTTACTATGTCATCTTCCTCGACAACATTGCTTGGGTTTTCTTTTTCAGGTGCTACAATTCCAGCAGGCAACGGTATATTGGCGACGTTATCCTTTGAAAGTACAGCATCGCAAATATGTCTGGATTCACCTGTTATTTCAACTGGTAGTGGTTCCGCTGTAGATGTATTTTTAGTCAATAGCTGTGTGGGTGATATTCCTCCGGTCGTAGGGTGCAGCGACCCTCAGGCGTGTAATTTTGATGAGAATGCAACAGCTGAGGGTGAATGTTTATATCCTGAAACAAATTACGATTGTAATGGTAATTGTCTAATTAATGAAGATTGCAATGGAGATTGTGGTGGTTTATCTGTAGTTGATGCGTGTGGTGTATGTGGTGGTGATTCAACAGATCCGGATGCATGTGGTGTACCCGTATATTATTCAAGTTCAGAAGATTTTGGTGGTTTTCAGTTTAGT
>NZIV01000062.1 GCA_002689995.1 Fidelibacterota bacterium | reverse complement strand
ATAGAGGGTGGATTTGTAGAGCCGGTATATGGATGTACAGATTCTGACGCTTGTAACTTTAATCCTTTAGCGAACACAGATAGTGGTAACTGTGAGTACTATGAAGATTGTTCTGGTGAATGTGGTGGTTCTGCAGAATATGATTCCTGTGGTGTATGTGATGGTGATGGCGAAATGATGTGTTGGGATGGTTCAGAATCATGTGATATTTCTGAATGTCCTACCGAACCACAATACTATACGGAATTACCTGAACAAACAGGTGTAACTAATCTAGTCGTAGTTTCAAATGTACAAGGTTTAGAGCTGGGCGATGAAGTCGGATTTTTTGATTCTAATGGAATATTGAACAGCGGTGATTGCTCCAACCAGACTGGTCGAATTTTAGTTGGTGCTGGAGTATATAATGGTAATCAATTAGAAGTAGTGGCAACAGGATCATTAGATTTTTGTGATATTTCAGGTGGGGCACAAATGCCAGGATTTGTTTCAGGTAATCCTATAGAAATTAAAGTATGGAGTAATCAAATGGACTATGAATATACTCCAGATAATGTTACATTTTCAATTGGAGATGGAAACTGGGGTAATTTGATTTCTTATATAGATATGCTTGATGGTAATATCTACGGATGTATGGATTCAGAGGCAATGAATTATGATATGTATGCAAATATTGATGATGGTTCTTGTTATTTCATGGTTGAGCAAGAAATTTCACTTATACCTGGATTTTTAAATAATATTTCTTTCAATGTAAATCTTGATGATATGAATCCAGAATCTGTTTTTGCTGATTCAGACATATTGATTGCTTCAAATGATCAAGGTGAGTATTTCATGCCAATGATGAGTATAAATTCGATAGGTGAAGTAAATAATTCTGATGGATATTTAGTATATTTTAATGGAGATGAAACACAAACAATGCAGTTAGTGGGAATGCCCGCCTCATTGAATGATGAAATTTATTTAGACCCTTACTCTATCAATTATATTGGTTTTACTCCTCAATATGCAATGTCAGTTGAAGAAATATTTAGTGAAATGCCTATATTTATCGTTTCTGATCAGTTTGGTAATTATTATGTTCCAGCACTAAATATAAATACGATTGATGAGAGTGGTGGAATGCAGCCAGGAAGAGGTTATATGGTTTATCATGGGTCTGAAGAAGTAATAAGTTTTACTTATCCAGAGGCACTTGGGAGAACAATTTCAGTTAACCAAGCAGCTGTAGAAGCTAGAGAATCGCTTAATTATGATGTTGTTGAAACTGGTAATGCGTATCCAATATTAATAACTGAAGTTATTGGAAATATTAATGTTGGTGATGAAATTGCAGCTTATGCAAATGGTGAGCTTGTAGGGGCAACACGTATTTCAAATAAAGACGAATCAATTTCTTTAACTGCGTGGGGTAATCTTGATAAGTATGGACTTGAATCTTCTGGATTTAAGAATGGTGATAAAATCGATTTAAGGCTTTGGAGATATGAAGCAAATTTAGAAATAGAATTAGTTGAACTATTTGACAATTCAAATTATGGTCAATCCGTATTTTCAATGGGTAAAGTTGAAATTATTGAAAAATTAGATTTGCCAGAATTTTTCTCTTTAGAGCAGAACTACCCGAATCCATTTAATCCAAATACATCTATTGCATTTACATTAACTGAAAATGCTCAAAGTATTCAATTAAGTGTATTTGACATACAAGGTAATTTCATTACAACATTATTAAATAATAGGACAATGAAGGCTGGTAACTATTCAATCGAATGGAATGCTACTGACAAGAACGGAATACAGGTTCCTGCTGGAATTTATTTCTACAGCCTGCAGTCAGGTCAAACAATCATTACTCGTAAAATGGTGTTATTGAAATAAATAATGGCCCAATATAAAATAAGGAAACGGGGCTTTTATAGCCCCGTTTTTGTATAAATAATAATTTATTTATGATTAGATTAAAATTTATTTTTCTAGTGATAATTTATACTGAATTATGTCTTCCTAGGACTTTTCTAATAAGTAATAGTAACTCTAGCCTGACAGAAATTGCGGTTAGCTTTTTCTCTAATACCCCATCAATCTTGTATTCGAATGAGACCTCATTTATTGATTCATTAGAAGTAATTACTGAGCATGATTTAGTTTTTTGGGAAAAAGAAACACCATTTACAGTATTAGAAAAAAACTTTATTTCAAATTTCAATATTTCTGGTGGCTCTTTAGCATTGTTTGGAAAAGATATATATGATGACTCTAATTTTTTTATTGAAAATTTTGGAGGTACATTTTTAAGGAATAATATATCAAGTACGTTAATTAATCAATTAGATACTTTTAATTTACTACTGAATTCTCAAACTATTGAAATTCAACAAGTAGATTTAAATTCTAATGTATTGCTAAAGTATAATGAATATGAAATTGCCTCGATTCAAAATTTTACTTCTAATTTTATTCTTAATGGATTTTTTATTGAAGAAGTATCTAGTAATGATTTAGAACGCTTTATTATGTATATTGAACAAAAACTTGTCAAAGATAAAGTTTTGTTAAAGGTTGGGAATACTGGTTTTGATGGTTTATCTTCAATAGATGTACCAATTGAATTAGATAATGAACAAAATATTAAAAGTATAAGTTTTATTTTAAATATTGAAAACGACTATTTATCTGAATTTAATCTTATACCTACACAGAGATCGTTAGGGATGCAGTGGCAATTAATAGACTTGCCTTTTGGAAATTTAAATATTATTGCTGAATTCAATTCTGAATATATTAGCTCGGGAGATGGTGCTATTGCATATATAGATGCAATGCCTAATTCAAATGCAGTAGGTAAAATTTCGCTAAAAATTATGGAGTCTACAATTATAGATTCATCAGAAAATCAATTAACTGTAATCCATGACAATGGAGAGGTGAATTTTGAATCTGAAGTTCCCTTGCTATATTTTAGTGATAATAATTTAGTTCAAATGAGTGAATATTCTAATATTGAGTTGAACTTAAAAAATGATATGCCAATTTCTGGATTTCAATTATGTTTTGAGTTTGATTCTGATAATATTTTATTTATTGAAGGTTTACAGTCTGACAGAATTCCATCTGATTGGTGGGTAGGGCAATTTGGTCTAGGTTCTAATGATGATATCCAAATTGCTAGTTTAGGTTTTTCAAATATACCACCAGGAGATGGACCTATATTAAATATTGAAATTTTATCTGTTGGAGAAGTTTATGGGTCTTCTCAGGTTGGGATTTGTGATGTTTACTTATTCAATGAAAATTCAGAAAGTATAGAAAATCAATTTTCTAATACAGATATTTTAATTTTTCATCCTGATATTTTTATAACTCCACATATAATTAAATCTCCAAACTATGTAGATATAATTTTATCTTACAATGCAGAGGATAGCTTTTCTGGATTCCAATTAGATTTATTAAATATTGATGAACCAATTGAAGAGTTGCTGGTATATTTTGAGAGCTATATCACAGGAAACTTTATTAATGGAACTACTAGTAGAATCCTTGGTTTTATAGATAGTGAAGTTGGGTATTATCCCGAAAATGGCAACCTATTTATTGCTTCATTTAATTATCTAAATTCGTTGGAAAATTATGTTGAATTTGATAATTTAATGTTCTCAGATAATCAAGGTGAAATCAAATATAGTGAAATTCAGCCTTTGAATATCAATGAATCTTTAAATGGTGATGTTGATTCGAGTGGTATATTAGATATAAAAGATTTATTAATTTTAAAAGAATATCTAAATTCAAATCTTGTTTTGGGCTTAGCTCAAAAAGAAAATGCAGACATTGATTTTGATGGAAATATAACCATTACAGATATCATAGTTCTTATTCAGATGGCATTAAGGTAATTGCTGATTGTAGAGTATGAAAAGTATTATATTTAGTAACAGAAATAAGAAAATAATTTCATGATCAAATTTAAATATATTTTTATAACATTAATTTTTAATAGTATTTTTTCACAAGGCGTTCTAGAATATGGTCCTGCCGAACAATGGGAAGCTGTGACATCAACCTCTCAGGGATTTATATTAATTGATGAAATTACTGTTGATGGAGAGGCTGTAGCTGGTGGGGAGATGGATGGTTCAAATAGCACATGTCCAGAACAAAATTGTGATATTTTAGTTGCTGTATTTAATAATGTTCCAGTCGGTTGGAATTATTGTACATATTCAAATGGTGATATTACAATTACAGTAAATTTAAATGATGGTATAAGTCAAGGTGTTGAGGGTTATCCTCAATATGCCGTAGGAGTTCTTGAGCCTGTAGTTAGCTTCCATTTTTATGATGCTAGTGAACAAAAAGTTTTTTATAATGTTTACTCTTCAGAAGTGCAACCTATGAACTTCATAGAAAATGGTTCTATAAATATTATTGACGATGGTGTTTTTCAGAGCGGAGTTACCGTTATGGGCAATTGGCAGCCACATGATTTGGGAGATGCTGTATGTCCATTAGCCTATGCAGATAATTTTACAGCTCTAGGTGGTAGTGGAAATGAGGCTGCTTGTGATATTCCTTATTTTACCTGTGGAAATGATTTAGCTTGTAATTATTATGATACTTTAAATACATGCGAGAATGGTGAGGGAGATTGCTCAAGTGATGAAGGTTGTATTTTAGCAGAAGAAAATTTTGATTGTAATGGCAACTGTTTGGAAGAAGATGATTGTACTGGTGAATGTGGCGGTACAGCAGTTTTTGATGACTGTGGCATATGTAATGGTGGAAATGTTGACATGGATTGTGCTGGTGAATGTGGCGGTACAGCAGTTTTTGATGACTGTGGCATATGTAATGGTGGAAATGTTGATATGGATTGTGCTGGCGTCTGTTTTGGTGACGCTATGTTTGATAATTGTGGTACATGTGATAACGATACTTCAAATGATTGTATTGAGGATTGTAATGGTGAATTTGGAGGTGATGCATTATTAGATATGTGTGGTATTTGTGATAATAATCTTACAAATGATTGTGTTCAAGATTGTAATGGCGATTGGGGTGGTGATGCATTATTAGATATATGTGGTACTTGTGATAATAATCCTATAAATGATTGTATACAAGACTGTAATGGCGATTGGGGTGGAGACGCTATAATCGATGATTGTGGTTTTTGTGCGTTAGGATTAACTGGTTTAGGTGCAAATATAGCAGATTCTGAAGGTTTTGTAACTGGACCTAATGCAGACTGCTTAGGCGTATGTTTTGGTAATGTAGATTTTATTGGTAGTACTGGGAATTTAGATGAGAATGGATATGATTGTAATAACGATTGTGCAGGTCTAGCTACGATTGATGATTGTGGTATATGTGCTGGTGGAAATACTGGTAATGTAGCTTGTAGCTGCCCTGATTGGCAGAGAGATTGTCTTGGTAATTGCCCTGGTTCTATTTATTTAGCAAATGATATTATTTATCAGTATAACAGTGATAGTGAACTATTAGATTCTGGTTTAATATCTGAAAGTGTAGATGGAAATGTATATATTTCAGCTTCTACATTAGAATCTATGTTTGGTGATCAATGGAATGCAGATAATGTTGAAGTTCTACTTGGAAGTACTGGATTTTGTTATTTGAATGATGAGTTAACAGGTGAAACATGTGCTATTGAGGGAGAGACCGATACTTGTGGTGAAGGCTCATGTTTTTTATTAAATATTGAATTAGGATTTGATTGTAATGGTAATTGTGCAGGAAATCATTTAATCGATTGTTCCGGAGAATGCTTGCTTAGTGGCACAAATCAGTTGACCTCAGAATGCTCTGATACTTACATGGATGAATATGGTATTGTAGAGACTGATTGTGATTCTATTTCTAACGAATCTGAAGGAGATATGCTCTATTGTTGCGCTCAAGAGTATATTGATTGTAATGACTCCTGTTACGGTAATTACGTAACAGATATAGATGAACAATGTTGTGAGCCAGAACTAATTGGCTGTGACGGGAATTGTGGTGATGCTGCAAATCCACCAGCCACAGCTGATGCTTGTGGTGAGTGTGATGGTGAAAATGTAATTAATGAGTTTGGCTTTGTAACTGGTCCCGATGCTGGCTGTGATGGTATCTGTAATAGTGGACTAGAATTAGATGCTTGTGGAATATGTAATGGTGCGAATATTTTTTTGAACGAGAATGATAATTTCATTACAGGTCCGAATGCAGATTGTTTAGGTGTGTGTGATGGCAATGCAATGATTGATTGCGCAGGTGTATGTAATGGCGATGCAGCTGTAAATACATATTATCTTGACAATGATCAGGATGGACTAGGCTCAATAGATTCAATGAATTTTTGCAGTGTTGATGTTCCTGAAAACTGGGTTATTAATTCCGATGACTTAGATGATAATTGCTTTTCAAATATTCATGATTGTGCAGGAATTTGTGATGGAACTGCTGTACTTGACTGTCTTGATAACTGTTCAGATTCCGAAGATTATATAGGAAATTTTAATAACTTAGACGCTATGGGTTTTGATTGTAATAGTGTATGTGAAGGAGATGCAGAAGTTGATCTCTGTGGTGTTTGCGCAGGCGGAGATACTAGCATCGATTATTGTTCTTGTGAAGACTGGGAAAAAGATTGTTCCGGAAATTGCCCTGGGTTTACATTTTTAGGAAATATTTTAGAGCTTCAATATAATTCATCAGAAGAATATATAGGCGAATATATGGTTACTGATGAGAATGGTAATAACGGATTAAATGAATCTTATTTCATTAATATGTATGGACAATCATGGTTGGATACAATTAATATTAGTGATATAATTCTTGGATATGATTGTGCTGGTAATTGTCAAGGTGAAGAGTATATTGACTGTCAAGGGGTATGCTCAAGTGAATCTGATTTTTTAGGGAATACTGAATTTTTAGATGAAAATGGATATGATTGTCAGGGTGAATGTGGAGGAGGTGCGTATGAAGATATTTGTGAAATTTGTTATGAAAATGGTTTTGATGAAGATTTAGTTAATATTGGAATGTGTTATTTAAATGGTGTATCAACAGATGAATATTGTATGATTGGAGAATTAGGTGATGACACTTGTTTGGAGGGATTCTGTTTTATACAGGGGAATAATGCCGATCAGTGCGGTGAATGTTTTGGAAATAATCAGTGTGTTTATAATATTTCTACAACTACCGAAGATCAATATCCTGATATAAGTGTAGCTTGGAATTTAATTGAATCTGAAGAAGTAGTCACGTATTTTATATATAGAAATAATCAATTAATTTTTGAAACCCATAATAACTCATTTAATGATAATGCCTTGGAATTTGGCACTCAGTATTGCTATAAAATAGCAGCAGAGATTGGTGATGATTATATTGAATATATTAATGATTATGAAGATTGTATCACAACAACAACGATGACGCCAAATTATATTTTCTCTTTCCCGGAAGTTATAAATACTCCACCAAATTATCCATTAAATATTCCCATTAATTTGGAAGGATTACAGTCTCTGCCTATATCAGAAATGACGGTTGTTATACATTATGATCCGTTAGTATTTACGCCTATAGCTATTGAAGGATTAAATTCATTTTCTATTGAAAATTATAATATAGAAATTAATAGTATGGGTGGTGGGCAAATTAATTTTTATGTGAGTTTACCAGAAAATAATAACGCTGGACTTGAAGTTGATAATGAACAAATATTTATTATTTCAGGTTTCTCAGGTGACGGCAGTATAGATTCTGGAATAATTAGCGCTGAAATATTATATCCATCACCGGTACTTCAGAATTTGTATTATGATGGTACAATTGAAATTAGTGATTTTTACGTATCAATCATTGGATCTATTGATTATTATTCAAATGGTCAAAAGACATCCAACGTCGATTTATCATTAGCAGGATATACTAGTTTAAATCAATATTTTGCAGATAATACAACAACAAATTATTCAGGTGAATTTTCATTTTATGGTATACTGCCAGGGGCTTACAATGTAACTGCGACTAAAAATAATGTTTTAGATATTGGTGGAGAATTAAGTTCAACAGATGCGTCACAAATTGCAAGAAATTCAGTTGGATTAATTGAATTTACAAATTATCAACGTTTAGCAGCTGATGTAACTATGAATGGAAGTGTTAGTGGTTTAGATGCATCTAAGGTTGCTCGATTTAGAATTGGACAGATTGATGCATTAAATGAGCAAAATATCCATTGGATTTTCTACCCTGAAGTTTTAGACGTTGAAGATTTAATTGTTAGTGCCATTAATGATGGTAATTCTTTAATAAGCGCAGACTGTGTTTATAATCCAAATGTAATTGGTAATACATGTTCTGGAGGTGTATACAGAAATATGCCATGTAGCGAAGCAATGGTAAATAGTTCTGAGTGTCCGATGTATCTATCCATTCGACTAGGTGATGTCACAGGGAATTGGAATCCATCTCCATTGATTTCAATGGTAGAAAGCAGAATGAACCCTGTGGAGTTTTTTATTGAGGATGAATATTTTTCACTACCGATTAAACTAGTTGAAAATGTAGAGGTTCAAGGTGTTGATATTGTTATTGAATTTAATAATGATTTTTTCCAATTAGAGAATATAATTTTTCTTGAAAATGAATTATATAGTTTAGGATATAATTTAGTATATAATCAAAACGAAGGTGAAATACTAATTTCATCATTTGCAACAATGGAATTAGCCTTTATTGAAGAATTTGTAAATATACAGTTTTCAAAAATAAATAGTGATTTTGAGACTAGTGATATTAAAATTAATCAATTTTATATTAATGAGTCAAATACAGAGTCTGGATTTGAAATAATAGATGAGTATGGAAATATTAATATTACAGACCATGTAATTATTAATAGCACAGAGCTTTCTAGTTCTGAATTAAATTTTCCTAAAACTTTTAATTTATATCAGAATTATCCAAATCCATTTAATCCAGATACTGAGATTCATTTTGATTTACCAATAGTAACTAACGTGAGTATTGGTATTTACGATATTATGGGTAATAAAATTATCGAATTAATTAATGAAAAAAATTATTCTGCTGGCAAATATAATATCAAGTGGAACGCATCGAAAAGTCCTGGTGGAATTTATTTTTGCAGAATGAAAGCAGGCAAGTATATAAAAACTCATAAAATGATTTTATTAAAATAATCGACAGGATATTATTTAAATGTACTTTAAAGAAAATATTTTGAAATCGGTTATATTTAATTTTCTACTGATTTCATTCTTTACAACTTTAAGCTTTAGTCAAAGTTTAGAGTTCGTTTATCCAGATACGGTCTTTCAGTATATTGAAGAGGTGGATGGTTCACATTCAATTTATTTTACAGATTCTGGTCCCGATAATAATGATATCTCAAATTATTCATTTGAATTTTTGGAAGAGAACGATTTTTGGTTAAATGTAGTAGATTCAATTTTTATTGATAGTAGTCAATTTTATATTCAATTTTATGGTACTCCTGATGATTCTGATTTTGGGAATACATCTTTTACCTTAATTGTAAATAAAAATTTAGCCTCTATACAAGTTAATGATACATTAGAATTCGAAGTTGATATTCAGAGTATTAATGACCGCCCACAAATTATAGATCAAAATTCATTATTTTATTTAAAAAACTCAAATTTTCAGTTAAGTCCTGATGACTTTATTATTGAGGATCCAGATAATAATACTGAAGATTTTAGTATAAATATTTTTCCAGGAGATTATTATACAATTACAGGCGATGTAATTTTTGTTGAACAAGATTTTTTAGGTCAATTATTAATTGATATTGAAATTAATGATGGTGAGTTGGAAAATAATTTAAGTGAAATATTTTCAGTAATTGTTGATATAGTTGCCGAACCACAAATTACTTCAGTGATTGAAGATGTATTAACTATCAATGAAGATGAATATTATTCTTTTCAAATAGAATACAGTGATGAAGATACTCAATTTCCTTCTGAATTCAATATTGAATTAACTGGTAATGCGTCTAACTGGTTGAGCATTAATGAAATTACTTTAAATGGAGGTGGAGATTTTGCAGTAAGCATAGGTGGGAATCCGGACGATATCAACTTGTATCATACTGAGCTAGTTTTTATCATTTATGATGATTATGGTAATTCAGATTTTATAGATATTCTATTTGAAATTAATCCTGTAAATGATGCTCCAATTATAGAGGACCAAGTTATTAGAAATGTAAATGAAGATAGTTCTTTTCAAATTTATATTTCTGATTTACTTATTTATGACCCTCCAAATGAAAATGATGACTTTAATCTTATTTTGTTTGAAGGTGAAAATTATACCTTTGACTCTACAAACAGTATACAGCCTGATTCTAATTTTTATGGAGATTTAATTGTCAATATACAGATATCAGATAACAATTTAATAAATAACTTAAGTAATACATTTCAATTTAGAGTAATTATTAATCCTGTAAATGACTCTCCAATATTTTTTCCATATGAAGTAGATACGTTGTATTTTATAGAAGAAGTCGAAAGTGAATTTCAAGTTAAATTTATAGACCCAGATGATACAGACCCTTTAGATTTTGAGGTGAATGCGATTGACAATAGTTCTGAGTGGTATATGCAGTATTCAATCTCGAAAGAAGAAAATGAGTACACTATTTATTTTACAGGTACACCAGATGATGTTGATGTGTATGATATAGCTTTAGCATTTGAAATTATTGATGAGTTTGGTTTGAGTGATCAGACCGAATTAAATACTCAAATAGAATCTATTAATGATGCTAATCCAGAGATAATTTCATACTTAAATATTGAAGAAGAATTACATGTCATTAATGAAGATTCTTATTATTCCAATCTAATTGTGTTCTCTGATATTGATAATCATCCTGCAGATGTAATGTCTATTGAGTTAGATGGTCCTGCAACGAGTTGGTTGAGTTATGATGAAAACCTTTATCAAGTGGATGAAACTTATCAATTCACAATTTATGGTACACCTAATGATTATAATTATGATGACAACTATATAGCAATTAAAATTTCAGATTATGATTTAGGTTATATTCAAGATACAATCCAATTTCATATTCTATCAATTAACGATTCACCTGTTGAAATTATTACCGATTCAGAAGATTTAGATGCGGCTTTTGGCGCAGTTAATTATTCAACTACAATTAAATTTCAAGATATTGATAACCATGATCTTAGCGATTATGAAATTACAATTAGCGATGTAACTTTTAATGGAAATATTGTTGATACACTTTTAGAAATAGGTGAATTAAACTATTTTGATGGAGAATATTATTTTGATGTCTTTGGTTTTTTCCATGAAAATTTAGAACGCGATATATGTGTATTTGATATAGTTATTTCAGATGAAATTTTTTATATAAATCAAGATTCTATAGGTGATATAAATGAATCTATTACTGTTACAAAGCGCTTTATTTTACCAATTTTACCAAATACACCTCCTATTCCTCAAATCACATTATCTCAAGAATCTGGTTTAACTGGAAGTTATATTTATCTTTCATCAGAACTATCTTATGATATAAACAGTGATATAGACTCCTATCTTTGGTCTGTAAAACCAGTTATAAGAAAAGAAACATATATTGATATTAACCAAAATGGTATTTTTGATAGTTATGAGCCATATAATGATATTAATCAGAATGGAATATATGAGTATAATATAGAACAGGAAATTTATGCAGAAATTGATAATATTACGTCTTCATCTTCTATTTTAACAATTCCTGAAACCTTTGAGGATGCAGATATAACTGTAGAATTAATTATCACTGATAATAAAGGTGCATCAGGAAAGGTTGAGTCTAATATTCGTTCAGTTAATCCCAAACTTTTATTAGGTAATATATCTGGAAATCAGAGCGATACAGTTGCAATGCCAATCAGTTTTGAATATTTACCAGACACTCCAATATATAGTTTAGATTTACAATTTAACTGGAACACAGAAGAATTTAGTAATCAAATTGAATGTTCAAGTATGAGCTATTATCCCTCCGTGATTGGTGATTATATTTCTACTGCATTGATAGATTTACCTGAAAGCTTTCAATATCAAATAAATGATACAGAGATTGGAAGATTAGGTATAGCTATATTTTCTTTAAATGGAGATCCATTAAATACATTTATGCATTCTGATTCAGTATTTGCAGAAATCAATATCCCTCTGACTGGGTTTCACGGTGAAAGTGATATAATTTATATAAGTAAATTTGATATTAACGAATCTACGTATGGTTTCAATAGCAATGAAACGTTGCAAAATGGACAGGTTGCAATTTTAGGTGATAAAATTGCACCATTGGCTGCATTTTTGGTAAAAGATGTAGATGGTAATATTATTACTGAAAATGATTCTATCTATTCTGGTACCGAGTTAGAGTTTGAAATAATTACTATTTGTGCAGGAGACAGCATACCTGTTGTAGAATGTGATAATAGTGGGCATAATTTATTAGGTAACGGATTAAACCAGCAGTATTCATGGGATTTTGATAATGATGGAGTTATTGATCAAAATGGATTATTAAATGGGAATACGATAAATGAGTATACATATAGTATTACAGGCTTTGAAAACATTATAAAAACTGCTGTATTAAATATTGAAACAGCATATGGTTGTGCGACCAACCAATTTGATATCGATATAGAACCATTAATCCCAATAGTGGAAATGAGTCAAAGCGGCAATGCTTTTGATTATAGTGGCGACCCCGGGAGTATAAATTTAAAAATTAACCAAATAGAAGATATGGAAGCTTTGGACATTATTATTAATTATGATCCATTGAAAATAAATATAATTGATTTTGAAAGTCAAATTAATACTTTAGACCTATTAAACCAAGGTGCACATTATACTATTGTTCATAATGCATTAAATGGACAGCTTTTTGTTACTGCCTACTCTGACTCTATAAATAATTATACATTTTTTAGAGAAGATTTTAATCAACTTGGGAGTATTAAGTTTTATGCTTTACAGCCTGGAAATACTGATATATCTATTACAACTTTTCAGGTTGATGAAATATCTTTTTTAAGTAATATAGGGCAAAATTCAGTTTTAACACTTCAGAATAATATTGATAATGAAGGTCAATATGATTGCAATTTAAACGGTATATATGATGAGGGCGAAGAATATACTGATTCAAATGAAAATGGTATTTATGATGAGGGTGAGCAGTTTATTGATGTAGGAGATTTAAACGGTGTCGCTTTAATAGATCAATGTGGAATTTGTACAGGAGGTATGACTAACTTAATTCCAAATGGCACTCAAGATTGTCAAGGCACATGTATGCCGCCAAGTTTATTAGACAATATTGATATAAATATGTCTTCTGATTATATTTATTTTAATAATGAGAACTACTCATTATTATGTGAAGAAGATTATGAGGGTTTCAATATCGGGTCTCAAAATTGTGAAGTATATATTGGGCTTGAATCAACTCACCCTTTAGCTGGTGCAAATGGAATAGACTTATGCGGTATATGTGGGGGGAATAATAATGAGTTAAATGGGCAGTATATTGGCTCTAATATAGATTGCAATGGATACTGCAGTGAAGAAACTCCTAATGCAAGTGATCAGTATGGTTTTTGTGGGTGCAATAATGATGCTGATGGACTATATCCAGATATATATGGACTATGTAGCAATGGTGAAAATCCTGTCTTAGAGACTGGATTATGTTCAGATATATTTAATGATCTTGATTTAAATGGTATTTGGAATCTTAATGGTGGAGACTCAATAATACAAAAAATTGACACAACTACAGTTGAGTTTTCAAGCTGGGGTTATAAATATTTAAATTTTGACCCAAATGCATTAAATGACGACGGCAGTTGTTCTAGAGGTGTTGTAATCAATGAATTTTTCTTTTCTCCTGTACAGGGTACATCTGTACCTGACTACATAGAATTGCTAAATATGACTCCATTCGATTTAGATATATCTGAATGGTCAATAAATGGAATACAAATTGATGAAGTATATGATGGTCCAACACCAATTATGTCTGCAGGCAAACATTTTCTCATCTCTACTGGCCTACCCTTTTATAATATTGAAGGTGAATTATTCTTCCCGGGATACTGTGAGAATTTTAATAATAATTGTATCCCAAATAGCTTAGCTTTAAATATTAATCTGGGTATTAATAATGGCCAAATTCTAATTGAAGACTATACTATAATGGATTATTTAAATTATTCTGATGAAGCTTACTGGCCAGTCGGCGCACCACATATAGGACATTCAGTAGAGCTGATTGAGCCTTATAAAAGTAGAAATTTATCTTCAAACTGGATGACGGCAAGTGAGTATTTTCCTAATCCATATATGGCTACTGAAGATGGCGAATGGGATGTATCAGGTGGATACAATTATGGAACTCCATCTAGCTCAAATAATGCATATAACTTAAATCACTCTGAAAATTGTAATGAAGATTTATTTATTGAGTGTAATTTAACAAAATATGATTGTGATGATGTATTTAATGGCTTGGCTTTTAATGATTTGTGTGGTATTTGTGCTGGTGGAAGTACAAGTAATCAACCAAGTGTTTATGATTATGATTTAGGGATTTGTTCAGGGAATCAAGATATAATTGACTGTGCTTGCACCTGTTACACTGAGTCAAATTTTGGTGCAGTCGTAGATGATTGTGGCCAATGTACATTAGGGAATTCAGGTAGTTTTGATTTGAACGGAAACATAGTTATTATTCCAAATGATAATCTAGAGTGTGAAAGTGATTCTGATTGTACTATCTGGGGTATGGTTTGCAATTTTAATGCTGTTGGCAGTACTGGCCTTTGCCATCATCAATTTGAAGGACAAAAAGATATATGTGGAACTTGTCGTTCAGGACCAGAGTGTGATGGTACAAACGATGATATTTGTGATTTATATTTTAATATACCTGAAGATTATTCTGATGTAAATCAAGATGGGTTCTATAATTTAGGAGAACCATTTATAGATTTAAATGGAGATGAGATACGCAATGATGGAGTCGATGACTGCAATGTTTGTACAGAAAATGCAATGAATGTATATATTGATTCAAACCAGGATGGCCAAGTTAGTCCATGTTTTGATGGTGATTTTGATGAATATGGTAATTGGATATCAAATTGCCCTGACTGGCAAAGTGTAGTTGAAATAACAGGTTGTCCTGTAGATTGTTTGGGAGATATAGATTTTGATGGTAGTAGTGACGATGTTATAGCAGACCTTGATGAATGTGGTCAATGTATAGAATGTTCTACCTATGATTGTTTAGTGGAAGAAGATTGGAATAATTCTTGTATTTATGATTTTTCTGTAGAAACTGATATGAATATACTTGGAATAAAATTAAATTGGACGCCACATTTAGACTATGATTATTATCAAATTTTTAAAGATGGACAACTATTAGTTGATAGCTTAGATGTTATAGAGACACAATATGTTGATAGTGATGTCACTTACCCTAATACATACTGCTATTACATTATGGCGTTTAATGAGTTGGAAGAATTTACAAACCCTTCACCGCAGCAATGTGCTAGTATTGATTATTACGGAAATATTCAGTTTGGAGAATTTCAATTTAGTGAAAATTCGAATACTGTAGGAATCAATGTAGATGTTTCGGATGAAATGGATACCATTTCAATATATATTGGAGAAAATATAATTATTGATACTTTGATTAATGGATTATTTGATGATAATTGGTATGTTACAGAACTAACAGGTAATAATTTTAAAATTTATCCAAATAATCCTAATAGTAGTCTCGAAGGATTCTTAGAATTAGGTGATATTGTATTTACGCAGACATCAAGCGGATTAGATGATTCATTTTGTATCATTGGTGCAGAATTAGATCCGCATTATGATGTCCTATACCCTGATGGATTTATTGCGCAATTACCTGCATGTGCATATTTTGGCTGTATCAATCCAGACGCCTTTAATTTCAATGAAAATGCAACTATTGATGATGGCTCGTGTCAAATACCTTATTATACAGTGAGTATTGACCCTACAGGAAACTATCAAAATATTATAATTTCAGCTCAAATTCCAGAATTAGAAGTTGGTGATGAAATCGCAGTTTACGATGCAAGTGGTATATTATCTGCTGAATGCCCTTCAGAATATGGTGATTTACTTGTAGGTTCAAATTTATATTCAGGTGAAGATGTAGAGATAGATGCTATTAGAGCAACGCCATGCACTCCTTTCAATCCAAATATTCAGGCTGAACCAGGGTTTGTACCTGGCAATGATATAATTATAAAAGTTTGGAGACATTCTTCTCAAATTGAAATGATTTATAGCGTAGCAGAGCAGGGGCATGTATTTAGTGGTAATAGTATAATAGTTACTGAGCTCAATATACCACTTTATTATCAGTTAGAAATTGAAACAACAGGTAATTTCCAGCCGATAACTTTTGGAGAAAATCTTATGGGATTAGAGTATGGTGATCATATTGGAGTTTTTGATTATGCAGGGATTTCATCTACTGAGTGTCCTGCTCAATTTGATACCGTATTAGTTGGGAGCGGATTTTATGAAAATGAAACCCTAACTATTGATGCAATTCGCGCTACTCCTTGTCACCCTATTTTTGATGAAAGTCCAGCAGAGCCAGGTTTTGTCGTTAATAATGAGATAATTATTAAAATTTGGCGAAACTCTGAACAGATGGAATATATTGCTCAATTTTCTTTAGATAATCCATATTTATTTGGAACACAGGAACTGATAGTAGATGAAATATTGACTAATGATTTTTTTGTAGTTCCAAATGAATATCACTTATACCCTGTGTATCCAAATCCTTTCAATCCAATTGCAACGATTCAATATGATATTCCTGAAATATCATATTTATCTATTGAAGTTTTTAATGTTTTAGGAAAAAGAGTTGCAGTTTTATTTAATGGCACTCATCATCCTGGGATGCATCAAATTAAATGGGATGGGTCAAATCAACCTAGCGGATTATATTTGATAAGAATGACTTCTCCAAAGCTCAACTTTATAGAGAAAATAATGTTAGTAAAATAATAAAAATGAGAACGATTCTCAGTTACATATAATCGCATTTTTCTTCAAAATTTTCTTTTTATAGCAATATAAAAATCCTGTAATTTTGGCTATATAATTTTAGGCCGTGGTGGTGGAATTGGTAGACACGCTGGATTTAGGATCCAGTGCCATTAGGCGTCAGAGTTCGAGTCTCTGCCGCGGCACACTTTTTATGAGCCAAAAGCCAATAGAAGAAAATAGTAAAAATACTGAAAATGAAAAAGGTGTCATTGAGGTTTTGGTACACTCCTTTTTTGTTATACCATTTATAATTGTAGTTTTTGGTGTTTTGTTCTTTTTCATGTGGAAAATGCTGTCGGATGAGTCAGACTCCGCTTATGATTATCTTAATGAAATAAAAATAGGAGCAGCAACTAAGCGTTGGCAGTCTGCATTTGAATTAGCAAAAATTTTAGGTAATCCAGATTTAGTTCCAACTGATGAAAAGTTTGTTAATGAACTTACAATGGTATATCGTAATTCTATTCATGATGACCCTCAGGTGAGAACTTATCTTGCATTAGCAATGGGTGCGACAAGAAATTCAGAGTATGGCGAAGTTCTTTTAGAAGGATTAAAAGATCAAAATATTCAAAGTAAGGTTTCATCTATAAAATCATTAGGGCAAATAAAGTACGGCAAGGCTATTCCATTACTTTTACCCTTGATTAAAAAAAATATAACGGATGATATAAGATTATCTGCAATTATGGCGATAGGTATGATTTCGGACACTTCAACCGTGAAAGACTTATTACCTTTATTAGATGATGAGGAAGCGAATATTCGATGGGAGTCAGCTGTAGCGCTGGCAAAACTAAAAAATTCTCGTGCTGTTCCTGTTATTAAAGAATTATTACAACGGGACTATTTAAAAAAGTTTCCTCAAGTTGACGAATGGGAGCAAGTTCAGGCTATTTTAGTGGCTATACATGTATCGGGAATTTTAAAATCGGATGAATTTATCCCTCATCTAGAAAAATTAGCACTTCATGATTTAAATATGAAAGTTCGTGATAGCGCAATAAAAACATTGAAAAAAGTATATAATAAGGATGTCGGATAATGGCAAAACCAACAGCATCAATAGGTAAAAATGTAACTTCAGCAGTCGAAAATAAGGTTGAGGTTGATCGAAAAGGTTTTATTGGCTGGATTACTGTAGGTTGGCTAGCATTTGCCGCAGCTACCGGTGGCTTCTTTACAATGATTATAAGATTTTTATTTCCTAATGTACTTTTTGAACCACCTCAAAGCTTTAAAATTGGATACCCTGATGATTTTACAATAGATATGGTAGACACAAGATTTAAAACAGAACATGGTGTATGGATAGTGAGAAATAAAGAAGGTTTGTATGCTTTATCAACAGTTTGTACGCATTTAGGATGTACTCCAAATTGGTTAAGTAATGAACGAAAATTTAAATGTCCATGCCATGGTAGCGGTTTTAGAATAACAGGTATTCATTTTGAGGGTCCTGCGCCTAGACCTCTAGAAAGGTTTAAAGTATATAGGGCAGATGACGGTCAAATTGTTGTTGATAAAACAAAGAAGTTTCAACAAGAAAAAGGTGAATGGGAAAATAGTGAATCATTTCTTAACATAGTATAATTTAAGATAATATTAGAAAAAGTTATGGATAAAAAAGTAAAAGAAAATTTATTAGAAAAAATTGCAAACTCACAAGTTTGGAAATCAATTTTTAGAACAGGTATTCCTGTAACTCGACGACAGAGAATGATGGCTATACTAAATAATGTATTTCTACATTTGCACCCAGTAAGATTGCCAAAGCATGCAGTAAAAATTAAATATACTTGGTGTATGGGTGGGTTATCGTTTTTTTTATTTTTAATATTAACTATATCAGGTATTCTTCTGATGTTTTATTACAGGCCTACTGTAGAATATGCTTATACTGATGTAATTGATTTAACTGAGCAAGTGCCTTTAGGTATAATGAGAGAAATACATAGGTGGGGTGCTCATGCAATGGTAATTGCAGTTTGGTTACATATGTTCAGAGTATTTATGACGGGCTCTTATAAGCCTCCTCGAGAGTTTAATTGGGGAGTTGGTGTTTTATTAATGACTATTACAATGTTTTTAAGTTTTACAGGTTATTTACTCCCATGGGATCAATTAGCTATTTGGGCTATTACGGTAGGTTCAAATATGGCTAGAGCGCACCCATTCATTGGTAGCGAGGGTCCTGGAGCGTCTTTATTAGCAATTGGTGATATTAACTTAGTGCATTCAGGTTCTGATGTAAGATTTGCACTTTTAGGAGGAAGGTTCGTTGGAGAGGCTACTCTTCTTAGATTTTATGTTTTACATTGTATAGGTGTACCATTTATTGCGATGATATTAATGGCTGTACATTTTTGGAGAATTAGAAAAGACGGTGGAATATCTGGACCATTATAATCAAAAAAATATAAGAACTTAAACTATGCTAGATTTAATTAAAGAAATAATAAATATTTTATCTGATCCAACAATATCATTTACATTGTTGACAGTATTATCCCCTTTTTTCTTTCCCCCAACTGACTGGTTTGAAAAGTATCACTTTAAATTTGGATTGGATCGTTTATGGAAAAAAGAGGGTGGGTATTTTCTTTTCATAGCTATAACGTTATTTTTAGTTTTAGGATTTACTGATAAATATGCGGTCAAAATATTAACAAAACCAGATAATATTCCAATCATATTAATGTTTTATTTAATACCTGGAACGCTATGGTTATCAATGTACCAAGCTTATAAAAATGATGCTAAATTAAGTAGAGGTGAAAAACCAGATGAATATAATGACCCTAAAGATAAAATCTTAGTCTGGCCAGATTTAGTATACTCTGAATTAATTTGCCTAATATTATTCACCGTTTTTCTAGTAATATGGTCTGTATTTATAGGTGCCCCATTGGAAGAGCCCGCAAATCCTGCAGCAACTCCAAATCCATCGAAAGCACCATGGTATTTTTTAGGACTACAAGAAATGTTAGTATATTTTGACCCATGGATTGCAGGAATTATGTTTCCATTATTTATAATTGGTGGATTAATTGCTATTCCTTATGTTGATACAAATAAGAAGGGTGAAGGATTTTATTCCTTTAAAGATAGAAGAATAAGTATATTTATTTTCATGTATGGATGGCTAGCATTATGGGTTTATTTAGTCATTGTTGGAACATTTTTTAGAGGACCTAATTGGAACTTTTATGGTCCTTTTGAATACTGGGATGCACATAAAATAGAGGCATTGAGTAGTATAAATTTATCAGAATATGTATGGGTTAAAGCATGGAATCAAGGATTGCCATCTAACATATTAGCCCGTGAGTTTCTTGGAATTATTTTGGTAGTTCTTTACTTTATTTTACCACCAGCTATATTAGCTAAAGGTTACTTAAAAGAATTTTATCAAGAGATGGGGCCTGTCCGATATTCAGTTATTATGTTTTTTGGTTTATCGATGTTATCATTACCAATTAAAATGTATTTAAGATGGACAATAAACCTACAATATATTGTTTCTATACCTGAAGCGTTTTTCAATATTTAAATAAGTAAAAGTTTATGGGATTTATCAATACAGAAGAAAGACATTATACTGGAAATACATTAAATAAATGGTTTGCTATAGCATCGGTTTTATTTTTTGCATCAATTATTCTTACTTTTTGGGATGACAACGATGATGACTTTAAAACTTATCAAAAAGAATTTCGTAAAATGGAGGCCAAAAAAGCAGAAGAAAATTATTTATTTGCATACGACGGAATTTCTTCAAAAATAGAAGAATATAAAAGTGAGTTAATAACTGCGGAAGAAAATATACAAAAAAAATCTAAAGAGTTAGATGAAGCTAATAAATTAGTAGAAAAACTAGATGGTAAGTACTATCAAGCAAATATGAATTATTTAGATTTTAAAGGTGAAGTAGATGTTTTAAAATATAAATTAGAAGATGAAGAATATAAAGACTCGTACAAAAAGAATATTTATGATAAAAACTCATTTAAAGAGAAATTTGAAAAAGCAAAGTTAAAATTAACAGACTTAAGGTTAATCAGGGAAGATGCTGAAAAAAAAGTAATTCTAGCTCAAGAGAATATTGATTTAATAAATTTAGAATTAAATACTGCAGATAAAGCTTTTAAAGCATTGACAAGTGATGTCGATTTACTTAAATCAAATCTTGAAAAATTATCTTTTGATCATATGACTCTAGCTAATAAAATTGCTAATGTAGTAAGAGATTTACCAATTATAGATTTTTTAGATCCCTATTATAAAGTACAACAAACCGTTGTAAATGAAGTAAAATACAATGTTAACTTTGCACAAGTCCAGACTGTTGATAGATGCATGAGCTGTCATTTAGGTATTGACAAAAAAGGCTATGAAGATGCACCTCAGCCTTATACAACACATCCTAATTTAGATTTATATTTAACATCTAGTTCGCCCCACCCAAATGAGCGATTTGGATGTACAAGTTGTCATGCTGGAAGAAGTCGTGGTACAGAATTTACTTCAGCAGTACATATGCCCAATAGTTCAGAAGATAAGAGCCGATGGGAAGAAGAATACAATTGGCATCAAATGCATCATTGGTTAAAACCCATGTTACCTAGCCGTTACTCTGAAGCTGGTTGCTTTAAATGTCATTCAAGTGAGGCAAATATCAAAGGTGCAGATAAACTTACTTATGGTTTAACATTGATTGAGCAAAGTGGATGTTATGGTTGTCATAACATTCAAAAATATGAAGATAAGAGTAAAAATGGTCCAAGTTTAAAGCGATTAAATGAAAAAGTAGATAAAAAATGGGCAAGAAAATGGGCTTGGGATCCAAAAGGATTTAGGCATAATACATGGATGCCTGCTTTTTTCATGCAGACAAATAATAGCGATAGTCTTAGTATTCGTAGAAATAAAGCTGAAGTATACTCAATAGTAGAGTATTTATTTAGAGATAAAGATGAATTGCCCCTAGATGAAGATTATAGTAAATATTTAGGAAATTTGGATAATGGTGAAAAATTATATACTCAGTTAGGGTGCCAAGGATGTCATATTGTAGAGCCTGAGGCAATTGTAGAGGAAAATAACTCTTACAATTTATTAAATAAACATGGTAGTAATCTTATTGGTTTAGGTTCTAAAACTACCCCAAAATGGTTATTTAATTGGTTGAAAAACCCTCATGAATATTGGGCAGAAACAAAGATGCCGAATTTAAGACTAACTGATGACGAAGCGAAAGATATAACATCATATTTAATGTCAATGAAGAATGAAAAATTTGATAATGATCCAGATATAGAAATTGATAAAGAAGAAATTCATACAATAGCAGAAAGATGGCTTAAAAAAAGTTTTACATTTGAAACTGTTGAGCGAAGATTAAATCAAATGAGCTTTAATGAGAAAGTTGATTACGTAGCTAAAAAAAGTATTAATTATTATGGTTGTGCTGGATGCCATTTAATAGATGGTTTTGAGGATGCTAAACCTGTTGGAGCTGATTTAACATATCATGGAAGTAAGCCCGTTAATAAGTTTGACTTTGGATTTATAAAAGATATAGAGCATACAAATTATGGTTGGTTTGAAGCTAAATTGAAAAATCCAAGAATTTTTGATAAACATAAAGAAGTAGAGTTTGAAGATAAATCAAGAATGCCAAACTTTAATTTTAATGATGATCAAGTCGAAGCAATTGTTACCGCCTTATTAGGATTTACTGATGATAAAGTAGATAATACTATTTTGGCAGATGTCTCGCCAAAAGCATTAGCAATAAATAAAGGCATGAATATTGTTAAGGAAAATAATTGTCAAGGTTGTCATATAATTAACAATTATGGTGGAAGAATTATAGAAGATATAGGTATGCCTGAATATTCACCACCAAATTTAAATACTCAGGGAGCAAAAACTCAGCCAGAATGGCTTTATGACTTTTTTAGAAAACCTTACACAATTAGGCCTAATTTAAAAGTAAGAATGCCTTCTTATCATTTAAATGAAAGTGAATGGAATTCAATTATTTCAGGTTTTAGAGCAATGGAAGATGAAGAAAATAATTTTGAAGTCACCCATTTATATGATAAAGAATCTATAAAGTACCATGCGGGTAAAAAATTAGCCGAAATAGGTCAGTGTGAAAGTTGTCATTTTATTGGAACAAATTTTCCATCAGGAGAGCCGCCTACATGGGCACCTAATCTGGCTATGACAAAAAATAGATTAAGAGCACCATGGGTTGTTGAATGGTTAAAAAATCCACAACAAATTATGCCTGGTACAAAGATGCCTGCAGTATATATTCCAACCGAAGATATATTATCTATGGAAGGAGCTGAAAAGGATTGGGGTGAAGCAGTACTTAAATTATCAGGTAAAGAAAATGAGTTAGTTGAAGGAGTCAGAGATTGGATATATGCTTTAGAAGGAAAGGAAGATATTTCTAAAGAAGTTAAAAAATACTTTGATAAAAATGGATATAATCATTTAGAATTGATTGAAGAAGATGACGATGATGATGATTGGGATGATGATTGGGAATAAGAATATTTGTAAAAATTATTTTACAATAATAATAATATATAAAAGACTCCGAAAGGAGTCTTTTATCATTTTAGGAATACATTATGCAAAATGATAAATTTTGGTTAAAAATTATATATATTCTTTCAGTAGTAATTTCACTTGCTGTTGCATTTTTAATTTTAGGACCACGTCCACAAGGTGTCGAGGGAATGGTTGATGTATCTCGATTGCCATTAGTGAATTCGGTACTAAATACAATTACGACAATATTATTAATTTCAGCTTTTATTGCCATAAAAAGAAAAAATATAGAACTTCATAAAAAAATTAATTTAGCAGCTTTTGGAACATCCGCAATGTTTTTAGTTACTTATATTATTTATCATTGGTTTAAAGCTGGCCCAAAAGCATATGTAGGAGATTATGCTACAATATATTTTATAATTTTAATCAGTCATATCGTATTAGCTGCAATTATTTTACCTTTAGCATTGATTACTCTTTATCGAGGCTGGCAGAGCCAAATTGATAAGCATCGTAAGATTGCCAAAATTACATTTCCTCTCTGGATATATGTTTCTGTTACAGGTGTTATAATTTATTGGATGTTATATTAATATGATATTTAGGATTAAATATTAAAATTCTTCTTCTCTTACCCGTTCACCCGATTGATTCCACCAAAACCAATTACCAATGACTTTACCATTCTGGTAACGGCCTTTACTTTTTATCTGTCCATTTTTATAATAATTAATTGTTTGACCATTTCCAAGACCATTTTTATAATTTTCCTCTGATTTTAAACTACCATTCTGATAATACCATATCCATTGTCCATCACGCACTCCATGAGTAAATTTACCTGAAATTTTAAGATTACCATTTTCCCAATATGCCTTCCACTCTCCTTCCCATTTCCCTTCTATTTTATTTCCAATTGATTCAAGCATACCAGAATCAAAGTACCATGCAAAAAGACCTGTAACTTGTGTAGAATCTGAATACCATGCAAATAAATCATTTTTATTTCCATTTTCATAATTACCAATAGATTTAATATAACCGTTTTCATTATACCAAATTGATTGTCCGTGTTTAAGTCCATTTTTATAAGATTCAATTTGTTTTATTAAACCTTGATCAATCCATTGAAAAGTACCATGCTTAAGTCCATATTGGTATTCAGCTATAGTTTGTGTTTGTTCCTTTTCATTTATCCATATTGATTTACCATGGAGCTGTCCATTTTGAAAATTCTCTTCTGAGATTAATTTTCCATTTTTAGCAAAATAACGAAAAGTACCATGTTTTTTATTAAACTGATAATTCCCAGAATATTTAAGCTGTCCATTTCTATAATATTTTTCTTGAGGTCCATTCCTGATAATAAAACAGCCATTAATAGTTATTATAAATATTAAAAAAATAAAATGTAAAGTCTTTTTAGTCATATAAAAGTATTCATAAATTCAATTGTTTTTGTGAGATTAAATACATCTCAATTTAAGACTTTGTTTTATATTTGATTTTAAAGAAATCTAATTTTTTTTATTGTATGTTAAAAATAGTTAAAAATAAAATATTAATTATTTTCGCTTCTTTTATCGGCATATCTTGTTTGTTAATAATGCCTGATTATCAGGTGCCTGAAGTTGAAATTGTATCCCCTTTAGCTGGTGAATACGTTGCTGAAATTGTTCCAATAATTTGTGAAATTAGTGATAATAGTAATTTATTACGTGCTGAATTATGGGTAAATAATGACTCAACTGGTATTCAAATTCCATATTATGATGAGATGGGGAATACGATAGAAAGTTTTGAGGAAATAAAAGAATCATATAGCATGCAATGGAATACGAGATGGGTTGAGGATAATTCATATTATTTACATGTCAGAGCTTACGATATAAATGGTAATATGGGTAAAAGTGATGAGGTTCTAATTGCAGTAAATAATGAAAATTCTAATCCTGCTTCAATATCAATTACATCCATTGAGTTAGAGAATCGAAATTATAGAATTAGTTGGGAAAAGTCTGAAGATGAAGATTTTAAAAAATATACTCTTCAACATTTAAATCCATGGATAGACTTTTTTCATTATAATGAAATTGAAATTCTTACAACAACAGAACAAGATTGTACTAGTTTTCTTCATGTTGGAATTGACCCAACTATAATTAATAATTATTATAGAATTAAAGTTTATGATGAGCTTGACTTTGTATCAACAAGTTTACCTAAAGTTATTTTGCCTGATCCATATCCAATTGCACTAGATATAGTTAGTGCTTCCTATGATAATAATAGTATAATTATAAATTGGAATAAATGTTTAGAAACAGATTTTTTGCGGTATGAATTATATGAATCATATGATGAAGATATGGAAAATTCTGAATTAATTTGTTCTATAGATGATGCAGAAATATTAGAATTTATACGAGAGGGTATCTATGATAACGAGACAAGGTATTATCGTATAGATGTTATCGATATTTGGGAGCAAAAAACTAAGGGGACAATTTTAGAAGCGAATGCATTTACCCGTTTTTATAAAGCTTATGGTGGAATAGAAGATGATGGAGGCTTTCATGTAATTCCTATTAGCCAAAATGGCTTCATAGTATCTGGTTATACAAAATCATTTGGAGCTGGTGATAAAGATGGTTTAGTATTACAATTAGATTTAGAAGGCAATCAATTAAGTAAAAATACATTTGGTAGTAGTAACTTAGATGTTATTGAAGATGCAGTAATATTATCTGATAGTACAATAATCTTTGCTGGTAGAACAGAGTCAAATCAAAATAATGGAATAGATGGATGGATTATTCATACTGATAGAATGGGTAATTTTATAAGTGATAATAGTTTTGGTAATCTTGGTAATGATAGGCTCAATGCAATTTCAAATAATAATGGCTCCTTAATTGCTGTTGGTTCAAAATCTATTCAAAATGGAAATTCTACAGATATTGATATTTGGTTAGTTAAACTTGACCAATTTGGAACTATTATAAACGAATATACCTTTGGTGGATCTAATTTTGATTATGGAAAAGATGTGTATCCATTATCTGTAGGTGGATATATACTACTTGGTGAAACCTTATCTTATGGATCAGGTGGTTTTGATATATATTTACTTAAGATTTCAGAATTTGGAGATATTGAGTGGTCTACTACTTTATCTGGAACCACGAGTAATGAATCATCAAAAAAACTTATTTTTGATAAAAGTGGTGGTGGATATTATATCCTTATGAAAGAAGGAGGTAATTCATCTGCTCCTGTATGTATTATAAAGGTAGATATAAACGGTAATGAACTCTGGCGTCATAATTATGGGTATACAGTTAATGATAATGGTGCAGATATGATTGATATTGGTATAAATTCAGATATTCTTTTAGTCTTTGGAACAACCTATATAAATGGGAACGGTGATTTGTGGTTTTTTAAAGTTGATATTAATACAGGTGAAATGTTTGATGAAAATATTTTTTCTGATGGAGAAAATGAGGATTATGGCTACGGAATTAACGTTGTTACTGATGATGGTGGATATATATTAGTTGGAGAAACAACTTCCTATGGTTCAGGTGGAAAAGATGTAATAGTTATTAAGACAGATCCTTACGGTAATACTGTTGGCTTTGAGATTGAATGATTACCATAATTATTTTAGGAATACTTGGAGTTGGAGTTTGGCTTTATTTTAAAGTTATAAACGAAACAACCATCCATACCTCCTCCAAAAAAAATGATTTTAAAACTACATTATTTCGTGAAATGGAAAAATTAAAGGATTCCTCATGAAAACAATAAAAGTTCTATTTATAAACTTCTTATGTTTTATACTATTTAATTGCTCTGGAAATGAAAAATCTAAAGTTGTTGATATTTTTCCTGATGGTTCTCCAAAAGAAATTGAGGTTTATTCAGGTAATCCACCTAAAATGGAGCTTTCAAAAATATTATTCATATCATCATTTGGAGATACAGCAATAACAATCAATGTTGAAAAGAATGATACTATAATGCCTGAAATCAAAAAAGAAATAGTAAAGCAAAAATATGATAATGGTCAAAGTATGATAGTTGAACATTGGATAATACTTGGTTTAGAAGAAAATTTAGCTGAAATTCATTATTTTGATAATATGAGTGATATTTTAAAAATTGATGATAAAATTAATGGAAGAATCAAAAAATATGCGGAACTCCACCCTGAATTAGGTAACACTCCTAGTCCAAATAATCCACTTAAAGAATACTTATATGGTCAATGGAACGTAGCTTCAAAATTTTCAGGTAAAAAATATTTATCAGAATTTAAAGGTGGAGTTTATACTTTTACAGAAATTAATAATTTGGGTAAAAAGTTATGGGAAGAAATGTATAGTATAAATTATAATTGGGATTTTAATATTGTTTTAAGAATGTTAAATAAAGGTTTTCCTAAAAGTAGGATCAAAGTTGGAAGAAGAGTTAATTATCAATTAAATATTGATACTAAGGATAGATTTGAATTGATAGATGCAGAAAACCAATTTATATTTACTCGTATTAAATAGGTTTTATTTTTTTTGCCATTTTCCATTAATATAAACTTTTTCATTTAACATTTTACCATCTTTTTGCCACCATTTTTGAATTCCATGTTTTTTTCCAGAAACATAATTTAATTTAGATTTTAATTTCCCGTTACGATGCCAAGTAAATTGAACGCCTTCTCTTAAATCATTTTCAAAATTTAATTCCACCCATTTATTACCATTATCATAATATGTAATGTGCTTCCCATTTCGTTTTTTGTAATCATTTAATTTATATATTTCATCATTTTTTTGTAGATTTTCTGATTTATTATCTATTTTTGAAAAACTATCTATTTTCTCTTTAAGTTTATTCTGAGTTTTAATTTTTGTTATTGGTTGTAGTGATAAATTTTTAATTTTTAGGGAATCTAATTTTTCTTCGATAATTAATGGTTTACTTATTTTGGTTAGATTTACTTTTGGATTGATAACTTGAAGTTTAGATTTTCCTAAAATAAATATAATAAGAAGAAAAATTGAACACCCTGTAAAAAGTACTAAAAAACGAAAGTATTTAAGTTTTCTTTCTTTCTTTTTAATTTCTCCAATAGATTTATTTAGTTCCTGTACCCAAGTATTTTGAGTTTTCTGATTTGTTATCATTTGATCTTAAATATAATCAATTAATTTATGACAATATTAAAATTAATATAATCTTTTTTTACAAATACGGTTTTTTAAAGATTGACCATTAATAAATCGATTCAAATTATCCGAAAATTGAGTTATCATTGCTTTTTGATATTCTGGAAAATTTCCTGAAATATGAGGAGATAAAAATATATTATCTAAATTAAAAAATGGACTTGTTTTTTTTAAAGGTTCATTTTCAAAAACATCTAAAGCTGCTCCTGAAATTATTTTTTTTTCTAAAGCGTTTATTAATTCTTTTTCGATAATAATTTCTCCTCTTGCAATATTTATTAAAAAGGCAGTTGGTTTTAATTTATTAATTTCTTTTTTCCCTATTAATCCTTTTGTCATAGGAGTTAAAGGACAGGCTATTACTATGTAATCGCTATTTTCTAATAAATAGTCTAATTCAGAAATCGGAATAAGTTCATAAGTTTTTTTAACTTCATATTTCTTTTGTAATCTTCGTGTTGCAATCACTTTCATATCAAAATTTATACATTTTTTAGCAATCGCTTTTCCAATTTTACCGTACCCTATTATACCAATTGTTTTTCCTTTTAATTGAATAGTTTGCGAAGCTATTTCCCATTGGGTCCAGTTCTTATCTCTTTTAAATTTTTCACATTTTTTAAATTTTTTAGATAAATATAGTATTATTCCTAGAACAAATTCAGAAACTGGTGTGGCATGAATGCCTCTTGCATTAGTTATAACAGTCCTACTTTTTATTATGGAAGGGAATAAGCTTTTTTCTATACCTGCAGCGCCAATATGAATCCATTTCAGTTTATCTGATGCATTAGAGAATAATTCTTTAGAGATACTATAGGTAACTAAAATATCTAGGCTTCCAATTTGACATTTAAGTATATCATTATTTGGAATTTGTATGAATTCTAGATTATCGATGATTTTTAAATTTGATTTTAATACTTTAAGCAATTGAGAATATTTTTTTGAATTTTTAGTTAATTGTAGTCCTATTTTCAATTTTGTACTTTCTAATTTGTATAGATTATTTTTCAGTGGAAAATATATTTTTATAAGTAATTACTACATTTTAATCAGTTTTGTGTTGCGAGCAATAAAATTGATTAGATAAGTTAGTTATAGATCCTTATTTTAGAATATATATATGTAAAAATTATACTTATATTTATTTAATGTCTATAATAAAGATTTTAAAAATATATTATTTTTATATAGTAAATGAGTGATTTTTATAAATTTTTTTTTTAAAAATAAAAATTAAATTTAAGTTGAATAAGTATTTATAAAATCAAGATATTATACAATTATTACTTAGTTTTATCGTATCAAATTATAGTATTATAATCCTTACGGAATTGTAGTTTATCAGCTAATGGGAAACCTAAATTCACATTTTTAAATTAATCCATCAGGAAAAATAATTATATGAAGCATTTCAAAGATTTCCAATTACAGCAAGAAATTCAAAATGCAATTAAAGAATTAGGCTATGAAATGCCGACACCAATCCAGACCAAAACAATTCCAATTTTATTAAAAGAAAATAAAGATATAATTGCAACTGCTCAAACTGGAACTGGGAAGACAGCAGCATTCGGCTTACCATCGATTACATTAACAGATTTATCTAATAAAGTCCCTCAAACGTTAGTTTTATGTCCTACAAGAGAATTATGTATACAAATTGCGAAGGATTTAATGAGTTATTCAAAATATATTGATAAATTAAATGTTGTCCCAGTATATGGCGGGGCAGGTATGGATTCTCAAATTAGAGCTCTAAAAAAAGGAGCTCATATTGTAATTGGAACACCAGGGCGTACAAAAGATATGATTCGTCGTAAAAAATTAAAATTACAGAATGTTGAGCGAGTAATTTTAGATGAAGCAGATGAAATGTTAACTATGGGATTCAAAGAAGATATGGAAGAAATATTATCTTCAACTCCTGAACAAAAACAAACGCTTTTATTTTCTGCAACAATGTCAAAAAAAATAATTTCTATCACTCAGCAATATATGAAAAATCCTTTAAAAATCTCTGTTGCCAGTGAAAATAAAGGAGCTGAAAATGTAGATCATATTTTTTATATGGTTCAAGCGAGAGATCGTTATGAAGTATTAAAGCGAATTGCAGATTTAAATCCTAATATTTATGGAATTACTTTTTGTAGAACTCGAAGAGAAACAAAAGAAATTGCAAATAAGCTTATTCATGATGGATATAATGCAGATGCAATTCATGGAGACTTGTCACAAACTCAACGTGATGAGGTAATGGGTCGTTTTAGAAAAAGACAATTACAAATTTTGGTAGCAACAGATGTGGCTGCTAGAGGACTAGATGTTAATGATTTAACTCATATTATTAATTATAACCTTCCAGATGAAACAGAAGTTTATACGCACCGAAGTGGTCGAACAGGACGCGCAGGGAAAAGTGGTATTTCTATTGCAATTTGCCACTCTAGAGAAATATATAAAATTAAAGATATTGAACGTAAAACAAAAATTAAGTTCATAAAAGAAATGGTTCCAAAAGGTAAAGAAATTTGTCAAGCTCAATTAATGGTACTTATAGATAAAGTGAAAAATATTGAAGTAGATGAGAATCAAATTGAGCCATTCTTATCAGAAATATATTATAAATTAAAATCCTTTGATAGAGAGGATATTATAAAACATTTTGTATCTATTGAGTTTAATCGATTTTTGAATTACTATAAAAACTCAAAAGATATTAATTTAAAATCTAATTTAAGTAAAAATGATAATCGTAGAGAAAAACGCAGTCGATCACAAAGAAGAAAATCAAAATTTGTAAACTTATTCATAAATCTTGGTTTAAAAAATAATCTTAATCCTAATCGTTTAATGGGGATTATTAATGAATCATTACATTCCGATAATGCTATAATTGGAAAAATTGAAATTATGAAAAAGTTTACTTTCTTTGAATTGGAAGAGAATAAAAAATATCAATTGATTAAAAACTTATCAAACCAAGAATTTGAAGGTGAAAAAATCTTAATTGAAGTAGCCAAAGAAAAACCAAAAATAAAGGAAAATAATTCTTATTCAGATTCTAAAAAAAAACGTGGTAGAGGAAATAAAAGTAAGTTAAAAAGAAACAGGTCTCAATCAAAAAATAGAGATTATAATCCACGTAAGAAACCTAAATAATTCATGAAAAAGGATACCTTGAAATCCTTTGAACCTATAATTGGTTTGCAGCCAAATTTTTTAATTTTGGGAACTATGCCTGGGAAAGAATCACTAAAAAAAAACCAATATTATGCACATTCTAGAAATATTTTTTGGAAAATAATTTATACACTCTTTAATAAAAATTTATCATCAAATTATCTAGATCAAATAAAATTTGTTAAAGAAAATAATATTTCTCTTTGGGATGTTTGTTTAACTTGTTTTCGTCTGGGAAGTTTAGATTCAAAAATAAAAGAAGAAATCCCTAATAATATCCCTCAGTTATTAGGAAATCATCCGTCAATATCCACAATCATTTTCAATGGAAAAACAGCAGAAAAATTATATAGAAAACATTTTAAGTTTATAGAAAATAAAAAATATTTTACAGCACTATCTACAAGCGCTGCGAATGCATCATATTCATTCGAACAAAAACTTGAAAACTGGAAATATAGACTATCAAATTAGTATTATTAATAAAGTTGAAAAATAAAAATGTTAAATCTAAAAATAATTTTTAATCTTCTTTTAGTTATTTTATTAATTCCTACTAGTTTTTCTTTTGATACAGACACCCTAACTATTAATCCTATAACTTTTAATACGCCAAGTCCTAAAGGATGGAATGCTCAATATAGTACATATGTATCATTTCCGATATTTGAAGAAAAATGGGAGAAAATATTAATGGTACAAACATTAAAATGTGATTCTCTTACTGCTGGAGATAAATATCCGTGTGGAGAATGGGATTATATTTGGAGTACATTTGTTGAAGTACCATCAGCTGATACGACTGAAAAGTTTTGTTTAGGAAGTTTCATTACACCCTATGGGAAACGTTTGGAAATGGGAGGTGAAAATGGCTGGCAATGGTTTTATGATATTACAGAATATACTCCAATTTTAAGAGGAAACTTAAAACTTACTGTTGGAAATAATCAGGAATTATTAGATTTAAAATTTCATTTTATTGAAGGTACTCCAACTCGAGATATAATCTCAATTGAAAATATTTATCCTCATGGTAATTATAAATATGAATTATTAGCGGATGATGTTATATTAAAAAAAAAGAGGATTGTTACTAATCAAAATGCACGTGAATATGAAGTAAAATCGATTATTTCTGGTCATGGACATGAAGGACCGCAAAATTGCTGTGAATGGGATAGCAAAACGCATACTTGGTATTTTAATGGTTGGGAACTGTTTAATTGGATTGTATGGACAGATTGTGGAAATAATCCAATTTATCCACAAGGTGGAACTTGGCCATTTAATCGTGCGGGATGGTGTCCTGGCTCTATAGTAGATGAATATTTATTTGACCTATCATTATATATAAATCCTGGTGATACAATTGAATTAGATTATGGAATTCAGAATTATTATAATAATGGAGAAAAAGAAGGTAATTTTATTATGACTCATCAATTAATTTCATATGATTCTCCTAATTTTAATCATGAAGTTGAACTTTTTGAAATTATTGCACCTAATTCTCTAGGGAGATATAGCCGATTAAACCCAATTTGTGATCAACCTAAAATTATTATCCGTAATAATGGGAAAGAAATTTTAAAGTCAGTCAATATTATTTACGGATTTGAAAATAAGAGAAATTATTTTTTTAAATGGTACGGTGAATTAAGATTTTTAGAATCAGATACATTACTTTTACCAAAAATTACCTGGAATTTAGATGAGATGAATTTTATGGTACAATTAAGCAATCCTAATGGTACACAGGATGAAAAAATTAATAATAATAATAAAAATATCATTGTCCCAAAAGTCAAGATATTCCCTAGTGAGTTCCAATTATCATTATTTACAAATAATAACAATAGGGCAAAAGAAAATATGTTTACAATTACTGACGCTGACGGATATATTTTTTACTCTGGTGATAATTTCATTGATAGTACTGAATATATTTATGATATAAAATTATATCCTGGATGTTATCAATTCCTTTTTTTAGATGACATGGAGGATGGAATTTCTATTCATTGGTGGAATCGCAATTCAAATCCTAATAAAATTGGTATTAATGGCAGTATTAACTTTTCAGATATTAATGGAAAAGAATTACATAAATTTAAACCAGATTTCGGTCAAGAGTTACGATTTAATTTTATGGTTGAGTAGCAAACCTAACTAAGTTATTTAATTTTTTCACAATTACCTGAATTCAATAAGATAAATTATTAGTTTATTCATTTATGATTCAAAATATAGTGTAAAAGTGCTAGTGATAAAATAAGACTTTTATAGATATCACTATTTAAATATCATTTTTTTCTCTTTATTAATTAAAAACTATACAGATATAATATTAGATTTAATTTAAAATATTATTTTGAATAATATTGTACAAACTATTTAAAATACTACATTTAGGAGATTAAATTTATTGTATAAGATTTTAAAATTTGGTGGCTCTTCCATTAAAACAGCAAGTCGAATAAAAAATATTTTGGAGATTATAAAATCTCAACAAAAACCAAATTATTCAATTGTAGTTATTGTTTCTGCTATTGGTGGAATAACAGATAAACTTATTTCAATTTCAAAAAATATTCAAAATCCAAGAATTTATTTAAGTTTGTATAAAGAGGTAAAGAAATATCATATAAAAATAATAAATGAACTTGGTATTGTTAAATCTCATAAAATTATATCATTATTTGAAGAACTAGAATTAGAAATAAATCAGAATAGAAAAAATAACTCATTAGAGACCTTAGATAAAATTATTTCTTATGGCGAACGATTTTCATCTCAAATTATTTCGGAATATTTCTGCTCTGTTGGGATAGAATCAGATTCATTAGATGCTAGAGAAGTAATTGTAACAAATGACCATTTTGGTAGCGCTTTTGTGTATTACGAGGAATCTTATAATAAAATTTGTGAATATTTTTCAAATATTTATTCTACTCAAATAATCACTGGTTTTATTGGATCAACACGAAGTGGGAAAACAACTACTTTAGGTAGAAGTGGCTCAGATTATACTGCTTCAATATTTGGAGCAGCTCTTAATTCAGATCAGATTCAAATTTGGACAGATGTCGATGGAGTCTTATCAGCAAATCCTAAAATTATTGAAAATGCAAAATTAATTCGAAACCTGAATTATAAAGAAGCGATGGAACTTGCACATGCTGGAGCAAAAGTAATATTTCCACCGACAATGATTCCCGCCTTAAATAAAAATATTCCAATTTGGATAAAAAATACATTTAATCCTGAAAGTCCTGGTTCACTGATTACTCAAAAATCTAAGAAAAACAATCGAATTGTTGTTGGAATTTCATCACAATCAGGTATGGCTTTAGTTCGTTTACAAGGCGCAGGTATGGTCGGATTATATGGAATAATTGGTCGAATTTTTACTGCATTAGCAAAGGGAAAAATTAATATTATACTTGTCTCTCAAGTATTTAGTGAGCATTCTATCTGTTTTGTAATACGACCTGAACAAATTAAAATTTCAAAAAAATTATTGAAAGAAGAATTTTATCAAGAGTTAAAAAACCATATAATTGATGAAGTTACGTTTGAAAATAATATATCTCTCATAGCTTTAGTAGGTGAAGGGATGCGTCAAAAAAGTGGAATTTCAGGAAAATTATTTAAAACGCTTGGAAATGAAAATATTAATATTATTGCAATTGCTCAAGGATCTTCTGAGAGAAATATTTCATTTATAGTCGATGATAAACAAGCTAAAAAAACATTAAAAATTTTACATTCTGAGTTTTTTGAAATTACATCAAACAAAACCGCAGTATTTCTTGCTGGAGTTGGAACTGTAGGAAGTAAATTGTTAAAAATTGCTGAAAAAATTAATAGTAAAAAAATTGATTTCAACGGAGTCTTAAATAGTAAAAGAATGCTTTTGAATCCGGATGGATTAAATTTATCTAATATTGAAAGTGATCTTAAATTTAATAGTATTAGAACAGATTTAAAAAATATAATTGACACAGGTAGACAATTTAAAAATAAAATATTTGTAGATTGTACTTCGAGTATAGAATTATCAAAAAAATATTCAGAATTATTATCAAATGGATTTTCAATTGTTGCTGCAAATAAAAAAGCAAATACAATGGATATTAACTTTTATAATAAATTACGAAAAATTACTAAAATGAGTCATTTAAAATTTAAATATGAAACCAACGTTTGCGCAGGCTTGCCCGTTATTTCTTCATTGAAATCTTTGATAAAGAGTGGGGATAAAATTCTAAAAATAGAGGGCGTCTTTTCTGGTACTTTAAGTTATTTATTTAATAATTTTAATGGATTGATTCCATTTTCAGAATTATTGAAATATGCAAAAGAAAATGGATTTACTGAACCAGATCCTAGAGATGATTTAAGTGGAAAAGATGTTGCACGAAAATTATTAATTCTTGCTAGAGAAATTGGATTAAATATGAATTTAGATGATATTCAAACGGAAAGCTTTGTACCAATAAAAAGTAAAAAAAATTCATCAATATCAGAATTCTTAGATTGCCTCAAAGTAGAAGATTCAAAATTTGAATCCTATTTACAAAAAGCAAAGCACCAAAATAAAAAATTATGTTATATAGGTTCACTACAAAAAGGAAAAGCAAAAGTAAAGCTAGAAATGATATCAGAAAGTCATCCTTTTTACCATTTAGATGGTAGTGAAAATATTGTTTCATTTCAGACAGAAAGGTATAACGAAAAACCCCTTGTAATTCGTGGACATGGTGCTGGAGCAGAAGTTACTGCTGGTGGAGTAATGGCTGATATTATGTCAATTTTGGAGTTAAAATGAATAAAATAAAAGTAGGAATTTTAGGTGTAACAGGTATGGTTGGCCAAAGTTATGTAAAATTATTACAAAATCATCCTTGGTTTGATGTTGTAGACTTTGCCGCATCTAGTAATTCTGCAGGTAAAATGTATAGTAAAGTTGTATCTAAAAAATGGCTAATGGATGGAGAAATACCTAAAAAGTATTTAAATTTTATTATAAGAGATATACATAATTTTGAGGATATACCAAATGATGTTAAATTATTTTTTTCAGCATTGGACCTAAAGAACAAGGAATCCACACGTAATTTTGAATTTAGTTATGCAAAGAAGGGTTATGCCTTAGTTAGTAACAGTTCTGCAAATAGATGGACAGATGATGTCCCTATGATAATTCCAGAAATTAATCCACATCACACGGAAATTATTTTTTCACAACAACAGATAAGAAAATTACCTAGTACTGGATTTGTAACAGTTAAACCTAATTGTTCTATTCAATCATATTTAATTGGATTATTCTCATTACAAAAATCTGGTTATCCATTAAAAGATGTTCAAGTAACAACTCTTCAAGCTTTATCCGGTGCTGGTGCAAAAGGGATAACAAATCCAGAATGGCATAAAAACATTATACCCTTCATTAAAGGTGAAGAAGAAAAAACAGAACAAGAACCACTTAAAATTTTAGGGAAAATTCAATCGGGAAAAATTAAAAAGTCTAATATATTTAATATAAGTGCTACTTGTATTCGTGTTCCTGTTATTCATGGTCATTCAGCGGTAGTCCAAATAAATTTTGAATCTAATATACCATCAAAAGAAGAGATTATAAAAATTTGGAATACATTTAAACCAGATGTGTATGAGTTTAATTTACCTTCTGCTCCAAAAAAAACAATAATATATCGTAAAGAATCAGATCGCCCACAAGTTAAAGCTGATGTTAATAATCAAAATGGAATGGCAATTACTTTTGGACGTTTAAAAAATGATAAATTTTTTGATTATAAAATTATTGGATTATCACATAATACAATCAGAGGCGCTGCTGGAGGAGCCATTTTAACTGCTGAATTACTTGTTAAAAAAGGATTTATAAAATATGGTTGATTCGATTAGAATTAAAGCAACAGGTTCTGTATCAAATGTTGCATGCGGATTTGATTGTTTAGGGTATTCTATGGAAAAACCTGGAGATGAAATTACACTGACAAAAAATAAATTAGATGAAATAAATATTACAATATCAGGAATTCAAGCTGAGAAAATTCCAATTAATCCAGTTAAAAATACAGCTGGAAAAGCAATTATTTCTATGCTTTCTTACTTAGAATTATCACATGGTTTTGATTTACATATTAAAAAAGGAATACCGCCAGGAAGTGGTATTGGTTCTAGTGCTTCTAGTGCAGTAGGAGCGGTATTTGCACTTAATAAAATTTTGGGAAATCCATTAAATGAAGAAGAGTTAATGATTCATGCAATGGAGGGTGAATTTGTTGCCTCAGGTAGTCGCCATGCAGATAATGTTGGACCTTCTCTTTATGGAGGAATGGTCTTAATCAGAAATTATAAACCACTTGATATAATTCATATTCCTGTTCCTGAATGTTTATGGAATATAACAATTTTACCTTATTACGAGGTAAATACAAAAGATGCTCGTAAAATATTACCAAAATATGTTTCATTAAGTTCTGCCGTTCAACAAACAGGTAATTTAGCAGGGTTTATATTGGGATGTATAAACTCAGATTTTAATTTAATTTCCAGATCAATGGAGGACTTATTTGCTGAACCTTTAAGAAAAAAATTAATTCCAGGATATGAAATAGTTAAAAATTCGGCTATTGAAAATGGTGCAATTGGATGTGGAATTTCAGGATCAGGACCATCAATGTTCGCATTGTCTACAAATCAGCAAACAGCGGAATTAGTTGCAAAAAAAATGCAATTTTCATTTAAGAAATCAGGATTAGAAAGTAAGTCCTATGTCTCTAAAATTAATAAAAATAAACCACAAATTTTGGACTAATGAAATATTTTAGTACAAACTTGAACACTGAACCTGTGAACTTTAAGGAAGCATTATTTAAAGGACTTGCTTCTGATGGCGGTTTATTTATGCCTGAAAATATTCCATACCTATCTAAGGAATTTTTTAAGGAAAAAATGACTTATTCTGAACTAGCTACTGAAATGATTTACCCATTTATTGGTGAAGAAATAGACAAATTATCATTAAATGAAATTTGTAAGTCAGCATTTAATTTTTCAGTTCCTGTTGTAAATATTCACTCTAATTTAAGTGTTTTAGAATTATTTCATGGACCTACACTTGCATTCAAGGATTTTGCTGCACGTTTTATGGCAAGATTGATGCAGTATTTTATGCAAAATAAAAATGAAGAAAGAACAATCATAGTTGCAACTTCTGGAGATACAGGTAGTGCTGTTGCAAATGGGTTTTACAAACTTGCAGGAATAAATGTTATAATTTTATATCCATCTGGAAGAGTAAGTAAAATTCAGGAACAGCAATTGACTACACTTGGCGAAAATATTAAAGCAGTCGAGATTGAAGGAAGTTTTGATGATTGTCAAAAAATTGTAAAAAAAGCATTTTTAGATTATGAAATAAAAGAAAAAATAAATTTAAGTTCTGCAAATTCTATTAATATTGCTCGTCTTTTACCACAGACTGTTTATTATGCTTGGGCGTGGAAATATTTAGAATGCCCAAAAGATGTAATAATTTCTGTTCCAAGTGGAAATTTTGGTAATTTAACAGGAGGTTTGTTTGCGAAGAGAATGGGTTTACCTATAACAAAATTATTAGCTTCTGTAAACTCAAATGATATTTTCCCTAATTATTTAAATAATGGATTTTTTCAATCAAAAGAAAGTGTTTCAACTTTATCTAATGCGATGGATGTAGGTAATCCAAGTAATTTTGCAAGGATACAATCATTATATTGCTCAGAAATAAATGAAATACGTAAAGATATAATTTCAACAAGTGTAAGCGATAAATTAACTATTAAAAGTTTATTAGAGATAAAACAAAAATATAATTATTTAGCCGATCCACACACGGCAGTAGGACTTTATGGAATAAAAAAAAATATTCTTAAAAGTCAAATGGGTGTTGTTTTATCAACTGCACATCATGGGAAATTTGCAGACATAATTGAACCTATAATAAATAAAAAAATTAAACTACCAAAACAATTAAGAGAAGCTTTAAAACTACCAAAAGATAGTATGAAAATAAAAAATAAATATAATGATTTTAAATCTATATTATTAGATTACTAAAAAATTGATATTCAAAAACTATTCACATAAAATTTAACATATCATATAATTCAATTTAAATAATTATTGATTTTTAAATTCGTGAAAAGTATTTAAGAATTTGAATAGTTTTTTGACAAAAATATAAATTTTTAGGATTCAGCGTTTTTAAAATTCCCAGTTATATTTACATTAATAAAAATTAGATTTTCTATTGGAATTAAAAGTAGAGAAGGACGTTCAATATTAAATTTTTCAAGAGATATATTAAATGATGAATAAATTTTAAATTTCTTATTATTTATTTTATATTCTAAAGGAATGGATAGACTTTCACTAATTCCATTAATAGTTAAAATACCAGTTATTAAATTTCCATTTTCATTTAATTTTTTTAAATCAATATTTTCAAATTTCATAATGATATTAGGGTAATCGAATGCGTTGACATAATAAAGCATATTATTATCTCTATTATCATTTCCACTATTAAAACTTTCCCATGGAATTGAAAATTTAAAGCTACAGTTGGTATTTTTTTCATTACATGAAACTTTAGATTCTAATTTAGATGAAACACCTATCCAATCATGAAATACATGTGAACCTGTAAATTGGATAGTTGAATTATTTATCACAATATAATCTGATGAAAATCCAAAATAGTATAAAATAAAATATATAAAAAATATTTTCATGGTAATAATGTTATCAAAAATGCTAGTTGGAATGAATAAAAAGTTATATCACCAATAAAACGGTGTGCTTCTAATGCTTTATTAGAATAATTATACTCTATTTCATTTTCTACATAGTCTAAGTTACCAGCAGATAAATATCCTAAATAGGGCATCACAAGCATTCCAGCAAAATGAATATAAGATAAAAAGCGATGTAATTTTATAGATGAGACTCCACTAGAATATCGCATTGCTGGTGGAGCACAAATTGAAAGAGATGCCGTGGTTAAATAAGTTCCGAAAATAGAATATCCTAAATATTTATGGATAGTAGCATCAACTTCCTTACCTTTATATAATTTGCCACCTAAATAATATTGATATCCCATCATACTTGATGTTACTAAACCTAATGTTTGGTGCATTTTTAACATCTTATGACGAAGTTTTAATTCAGCTTTGCGAGATTCTGGGGCTAGATTTAATTTTCTGATTAAACCATTTTCTCCCCAAAGTATTTGTTTAGAAAGTGGGATTTGTATCTGTAGTGAATCCTGAAATTGTGATAAACTAAAGCTGAATGTTAGAAATAAAATTATTTTAATTTTCAATTGCACACTCTAAAATCCATTTTTTAATAATTTGAATACTATTTTCATCCATAGTACCAACCCAAATAGGTGGCATTGGATCATTTTTATCATTAATTCGATTTAAAATCTCACCTTGTGTTGTATCGCCTGGGACAAAATATTTACTAATATTAAATTGATTATATTCTGATAAATTCAAATTAGCAGCAGAATAATTCGAGCGATGACATGAAATACAATATTGATCAATTATTGGTTTGATATCTGAATCAAAAGTATATTCGGGTTCATCAATATTACATTCAATTATTTTTTCTGTTAAAAATAAATCTGAACAAGAATAATAGAATAAAGAAATTATGAGAATGAATAGTTTTTTCACTATTATGATACGAATGAATCCTTAATTTTATTAAATAACTTAAAACTTTTGTTAACCTTATTTTTCATTAGTTTTTTATAGCTTATTTTAAAATTGTATACTAAAAATATTTAATATCAAATTTTACTATTATCGTGATTTTTTGTTATGAGTAGTTGAAGGTTTAATTTTTTTATCTTTAAAACCTTTACGTGATGAATTGAATTGTTCTTGCTCTTGATACATTTTATGATAATTATCAAGATTCGATTGTTCTAAATTTCCTATTTCAATTGCATTTTTTACCGAACATTTCGGTTCATTTATATGCTGGCAATTGGAAAATTGGCAATCTTGTGCAATATTAAAAATTCTCTGAAATGTTGACTCTAAACTATTGTAAGATTCAACAATACCTAATTCACGCATTCCGGGAGTATCAATTAAAATTCCAGAATTTTTAAGAATAAATAATTCACGATGGCTCGTAGTATGTTTACCTTTGTTATTTTTTTCACGCAGGGATTTTGTTAACATAACTTTTTCGCCAATTAAATTATTTATCAATGAAGATTTTCCAGCACCTGACGCACCGATAAAGCAATATGTTTTTCCACATTTAATATTTTCTCGGATTTGCTTAAAACCTTCTAATGATTTATTACTCAATTTAAGAGTTATCACATCATTAAATCGGCTTTGTATTTGCTTCATATGAAAGCCTAATTTTGAAGATTCCATTAAATCGATTTTGGTTAAAATAATTATAGGTTCAACTTTAGAAGAATAACAAATAGCCAAGAATCTATCAAGTCTATTTAAATTAAAATCATGATTAATATCCTGCATTATAAATGCAATATCTACATTAGTTGCTATGGTCTGCTTTTTCCCAAACTTACCAATAGCCTGACGCTCTATTATAGATTTTCTTGGTAAAATTGTTTTAATTATAGGGGAATCAGTATGTTTATTTTTTAAAACTACCCAATCACCAACAGCAGGAAAATCAGAACGTTTTTTTGCTGAGTACCTTAAGTTTCCTGAAATTTGTGCAGAAATATTTTCTGTATTCGTTTTTACAATATAATTCTTCTTACTTTCACGAATTATGCGACCAATAAGTTGTTGAGAAATTTTATTTTCATTTAAATAATTAAAATAAAAATTATTAAAACCGAGTGAATTTAAAAGCAAGCACCCTCAAAATTATTACTAAAAAGGTTATGCATATATTAGCTTTGATTTTGGTAATTGTATTAAAATTGTATCCCAAAGAGAAATACGTAATTCTAAAGATTTTTTAGCAACATCAATACATTCCTGCCATTTTTCTAGGTCATTTTTACATAGCATTTTAATCATTTCTAGTGATAATGGTCCGTGTTCATCACCATCAATTTCAATATGTCGATTTAAATAATAGATGAGTTTATCAATGGAAATATTTGATTCTCGTTCAATATTTTTTACAATTTCTATAAACATATCAGGTATAATGTCTTCTCTACCAAATGTAAATGCTGATGCTATTTTATGAGGTTGATTCGTTGCAATTATATCAAAAGTAAAATTTAAAAATTTTTTAACTTGCTCATTAATACTTAAAGATGTAATTGCATCGTGAATTGGAATCCCTAATTTATTTTTATTTATTAATTCAAAAATAAGATTTGTATTGGCTCCAATTTGATTCATTGCCTCAATATAGATTTGAAAATGACTTTTAGGATTACCATTAGGATCTAAATCAGATTCTTCACCAATTACAATTTCATTTATAAATCGTGTGATCTTTGGATTTTTTGCAGGTGACCAAGGAATAGATAATGTAGATAAATGATGTTGTAAAGATTTTAATAAAGACATAAAATCCCAGACTGCAAAAATATGAATTTCTGAAAATACTTTAATATCTTCAATTGATTTAATTTTTGTATAAAGTAGGTGTGTTTTTAGATTTTGCTTTAGAGGAGAAAGTTCTTTTTTTACTCTTAAAATATTATCCATTTAAACTAATTTTGTCCAATATTCATTATATTGAAATTATTATAATTACATGTACTATTACTAAGAAATAATTGTAACTAATATTATAATTATTTATAACTTTTCAACAATCATTGCAGAGGCTTCTCCACCACCAATACAAATTGAAGCCATACCTTTAGATAAATTTTTATTAGTCATTGCATTCATTAAAGTTATTAAAATTCGTGATCCTGAAGCACCAATAGGATGACCTAAAGAAACAGCACCACCATTTATGTTTACTTTTTTTAAATCTAAATTAAATTCTTTAACAGCTGCCATTGTAACTGCTGAGAAGGCTTCATTAATTTCGAATAAATCAATATTTTCAACAGTTAAACCTGTTTGTGCTAATACTTTTTTCATAGCTTTTACTGGAGCCGTTGTAAACCATTCTGGAGCTTGAGCTGAAGATCCATGTCCAACAATCTTGAATTGGGGATTTAGTCTTAATTCTTCAGCTTTTTTGGCACTGATCAAAATACATACAGCAGCACCGTCATTAATAGAACTTGCATTTGCAGCTGTTATTGTTCCATCTTTTTTAAATACAGGACGAAGTTTTTTGAATTTTTCTAGCATACCTCTAGCTGGCTCTTCATCAGTATCAATAATTTTAGGATAACCTTTTCTCTGTGGAATTTCTACTGGAATAATTTCATTATTAAATATACCGCTCTCAATTGCATTTAATGCTCTTTTATAAGATTCTGTTGCATATTTATCTTGGTCTTCTCTCGAAAAACTAAATTTTTCTGCACACATTTCTGCACAATTACCCATATGCTTATCATTATAAACATCCCATAAACCATCATGGATTATACCATCTATAACTTGACCGTGGCCTAAGCGATGTCCCAATCGTCCTTTTGGCAAGTAATATGGTGTATTACTCATACTTTCCATTCCTCCTGCAACTACAACATCAGCTTCACCAGAAGCAATAGATTGCGCACCTAGCATTATAGCTTTTAGTCCTGAACCACACATTTTATTAATAGTCAAACATTCAATATTTTCAGGAAGACCTGCGTAAATTGAGGCCTGTCTTGCTGGAGCTTGTCCAATACCTGCGGAAAGAACATTTCCCATAATTACTTCTTTAACATCGTTTGGTGAAATATCACCTTTTTTTAACGCACCTTTAATTGCAATTGATCCTAAATTTGGTGCAGAAACATTTTTTAATGAACCTTGAAATGCTCCAATTGGTGTTCTTGCATAAGATAAAATAAAAACTTCTCTACTCATTTACTTTCCTTTTTTCTCGCCATTTGCGTAGGCTTCAATTATTTCTCTCACCAATTTATGACGAACAACATCGCTAGAATCAAATTCTACAAATGTTATCCCCTTAATTGATTTCAATTTATTATGAGCATCAATTAACCCCGAACTTTCATTTTTTGGAAGATCTATTTGTGTTATATCGCCTGTAATTATAGCTCTGGAGGTTACACCTAAACGGGTTAAAAACATTTTCATCTGAGTACTTGTTGCATTCTGTGCTTCATCTAGAATCATAAAGGAGTTGTGTAGAGTTCGTCCCCTCATATATGCAAGAGGCGCAATTTCAATAATTCTTTGTTCAATATATGTACGACGTTTTTCAGGTGTCAACATATCACCTAATGCATCATAAAGTGGCGTTAAATATGGATCTACTTTTTCTTTTAAATCTCCTGGGAGAAATCCAAGTCGTTCACCTGCCTCAACAGCGGGGCGTGTAATTACAATTTTAGAAACTAGACCATCTTTTAACGCTGAAACTGCAGATGCAACTGCTTGATAAGTTTTTCCCGTTCCTGCAGGACCAATTGCAAAAACAATATCATTTTCTTTTACAGCTTTAAAATATTTTTTCTGACCATTTGTCTTTGCTACTACTGCGCCCTTGTGTGTGTAAAGAATAACCGGTAAGTCTTCACCATTTTTTTGTAAAGTTTGATTTTCTACTTCTGAGAAGTTAAGTAATGTCTTGACATCTTCTGTATCAACAAACCCTTTCTTATTGATAGTAACAAGCATTTCAGCTATAACGGATTCTATCCTTTCAACATCAGCAGGCTGACCTTCAAGATGAATTTTATTCCCTCGCGCTGTTAATTTTCCACTAAAATTTTCTTCAAGAAGCTTAATATTGTAATCATTTGTTCCATAAAAGCTTAATGAGTCAACGCCAGAAATAGAAAGTGTTTTTTTAAATTTGTTCAGAATTAAGTCCGAATAATTTCTAAATGTAAATCTTTCAACTGATTTTTATCAACATTTGCAGGCGAGTTATCCATTAATGATATAGCAGAAGTTGTTTTTGGAAATGCAATTACATCTCTGATTTGACTACAATTTGCAAGAAGCATTACAATTCTGTCAAAACCAAATGCCATTCCACCATGTGGAGGTGCGCCATATTTAAATGCATTCATTAGGAAGCCAAATTTTTCTTCAGCCTCTTCATTACTTATTCCTAATAAATTAAATATTTTAGCCTGAAGTTCAGAAGAATGAATACGAATTGAGCCACCACCAATTTCGTAACCATTCATCACAATGTCATAAGCTAATGACCGGACATTTCCAGGATTAGAGTCCATTTTATCAATGTCATCAAAATTTGGAGAGGTAAACGGATGGTGAAGAGCATCAAATCTATTTTCATCTTCATTCCATTCAACAAGAGGAAAATCAACTATCCAAATCGGAGCCCAGATATTTTGATCAATAAGATTTTCTCGTTTTGCAATTTCTAATCTTAATGCTGATAATGCAGAAAATACAATTTTTGATTTATCACCAACAATAAAAACTATATCATTATCATTAATATTGCAAGATTTTATAATTTCTTGTCGTAAATCTTCATTGAAAAATTTGCTAATTCCGCCCTCAAGATCACCATTGGTGGATTTCATCCAAGCCAAACCTTTAGCATTATGATATTGCTTAAGGAAATCTGTAAGCTCATCAATAATTTTACGACTGTATTTTGCACATCCTGAGGCAACAATTGCCTTAACTCTACCATCATTATCTAAGACTGTTTTGAATGCATTAAAATTAGATTTTTGAACAAATTCAGAAAATTCTTGGAGTAACATCCCAAAACGTGTGTCTGGCCGATCAATTCCATAATTTTCTAATGCATCTTGATAAGTCATTACGGGGAATTTATTTGGTAATTCTATTCCAATAGTCTCAGACCATATCTTGCGAGTTAAATCTGTTCCGATTTTAATAATATCATCCTGTTGAATAAACGACATTTCAATATCAATTTGAGTGAATTCAGGTTGTCTATCAGCTCTGAAATCTTCATCCCTAAAACATTTTACAATCTGGAAATACTTGTCTATCCCAGAAACCATCAAAAGCTGCTTATAAGTTTGTGGTGATTGAGGTAGTGCATAAAACTTTCCTTTATGCAAACGACTTGGAACTAAAAAATCTCGCGCACCTTCTGGAGTTGATTTCATTAAAATAGGTGTTTCCACTTCGATAAATTCTTTTTCATGCAGAAATTTGCGTGTAATTTGAGCAGTTTCGTGTCGAAGTTTCAGATTTTCTTGCATTTCTTTTGTACGAAGTTCAAGGTAACGAAATTTTAAGCGATGGTCTTCAGATGCTGAATTACGGTCATTTACATTAAACGGCATTTGGTCCGCTTCATTAAATACTTGGATTTCAATAACTTCAATATCGATTTCACCCGTTGAAATGTCAGAATTAATTGCATCATCAGGTCTAAGGATAACTTTTCCTTTTACACCAATAACATCTTCTAGGCCTAATCTGAAAATTTGATTATAGGCATCAGGCTGAATTTCTTCATTGAATATAATTTGAGTTTTGCCGTACCGGTCACGTAAATCAATAAAGATTAACCCTCCATGATCACGGCGTTTTGAAATCCAACCATTTAGGATAACTTCATTACCTACATTTTTTTTTCTTAATTCACCACAATTATGGCTTCTTTTTAACAATTTATACTCCAAAATAGCATATAAATTTACGATTATTATTAGAACTAGGATTTATAATTATTTTAAAAATGATATTAAAATAAAGTTTAATTATAGGTTATTTGTTTAATTAAATCTTTAATTTTATTTTAAAATTACTTTTAATATTTTATTTATTTAAATTGAGTCACCATCATAACGAAATAAAAAATCTTTTGCCCATGATTTAAAATTATCATTAAAAATTGCTTTTCGTATTTCTTCCATTATATACATATATAATCTTAAGTTTTGTTGGGTTGCAATTCTTAATCCTAAAACTTCATTTGTTCTAAATAAATGGTGTAAATATGATTTCGAGTATTGCATTGACATAGGTGCAAATCCCGTATCATCAATAGGTGATAAGTCCGATTTATATCTTGCATTACGAATATTTATTTTTCCATTAAGTGTAAATAATTGTCCATTTCTAGCATTTCTTGTAGGTATTACACAGTCAAACATATCAATTCCTCTGGCAACACATCTAACTAAATCTGCTGGTGTACCAACACCCATTAAGTAGCGAGATTTTTCTTTTGGTAAAATTTCACCCATCAATTCTGTTGTATTTAGCATTTCAGGTTTTGGCTCGCCAACGGCTAAGCCTCCTACAGCATAAGCTTCTGCATCTAATTCCATTAACTCTTCAGCTGACCGTTTCCTTAAATCTAGATTAGTACCTCCTTGGACAATAGGTATTAAAATTTGTTTATGACCATATAATGGTTCTGTATTTCGGTAGTGAATCATACCTCTTTTTGCCCATCTAGTTGTTGTTTCTAGCGCTTTAATCCAAGTTTTTTGGTCAGCATCCCCTGAAGGACAAACATCAAGCATCATCATGAAGTCTGATCCAATTGAGCGTTGAATGTCAACTACAGATTCTGGAGTCAAGTGATGTTTTTCACCGTTTAAATGAGACTGGAATGTAACACCTTCCTCCGTAATGTTTCGAAAACCCTTTAAACTAAAGATTTGAAATCCACCAGAATCTGTTAAAATTATTTTATTCCAATTCATGAATTTATGCAATCCGCCAGCTTTTTCTAAAATTTCAGTTCCTGGACGTAGAAATAAATGATAAGTATTACTTAATAAAATATTACTAGGCAGCTGATTGATTTCCTCAGGAGATTGTGTTTTTACGGCCCCATAAGTTCCGACAGGCATAAAAAACGGAGTTTTTATTTCACCATGATCGGTATATAAAATACCTGTACGTGCTTTTGTATCTTTACAGGTTTTTTTTAAATTGAATATTTTCAAAAAGTCATCTTTTATTAAAAATCAAGACCAATTGATAAAAACCAAGATCGTTTACTAGACTCATTCTTGAATGGATTTAGATTCCAGGCGTAATCTAATTGCCATGGAAGTCCAAGAAATATAAAGCGAGGACCAATTCCATATGTCCAAACAAATCCTTCATTATTTTCACTATTCCAATATGTTTCGGTCCAATCAGGTAAACGATTATTCCATGTAAATCCAAAATCAGAAAAAGCAACTGCGCTTATTTGTCCTAAATATTTAATAGTTGGAAAATAGTAAATTAATAAAGGTAATCGAACTTCCATATTTAATAAAAAGGTACCGTATCCATATTTTTGATTAATTTGAGCACCGCGTAGAGGCATAACATATTCAGAGAAATATACAGATTCTAAATCATAGTCATTATTTTGTGCATAATAACTGGAGCCATAAGAAGAAAATACCCAAGGTATTCCACCCATTTTAAATAGCTGAGCATTATCACCATGGCTATAGCCTGAATAAATTCTTCCTCCTAGGCTAATACCATTTTTAATTGGATAATATTTTCGATAATCTAATATTAGTGATTGAAAAGAAATACCATTATCAGCTATTTTAGGACTACCTTTTAGTGTGATATTAAAACGAGAACCTCTGCTTGGGAATATATAGTTCCATAACGTATTATCCCATACGATACTTATAGAGGGAATGAATGTTGATAATGTTGAGCCAAATATTTCATCTGATCGTTCTTCAACAGTTATGCCATAGTTAGTCTGACCCACTTCCCATAACGATACTTTTGAAACACGACTAAATCTCATATTTAAGTCATATCGGTAAAATCTAGAGATAGGATATGATGCAGTACCATTAATCATCAACTGCCTCAAATAGGATTGATAATATACTGGTTCTTCAGTCTCTCTTTCTTCATTTCCATTTAAGTCAATGAAGGTATTACGGAAATTAACATCCAGAAAATTTATTGCAGTATGATGAAATAAAAAATTATAATCGACTTTATGCGGTAAATATCTGTAGAACAAATAATAATCGGAGTTTTTTAAGGAGGTTATTTGCATTTGTGTACCAAGATATACTTTGTGATCACCTAGAATATCGCTCCATAAAAATGATGCCATTGCTTTTGGAGTATAAAGAGAATTATATGAAGCATAACCTTGAGCTAAATCCAATGAAAATCGTGTTAAATATTTTTTTTCGATATATTTTCCATCTGTGCTTAATCGAGTTGAATCAGGTAATTCAATATCTTTTTGTTCTATTGGTTTAGTTTTTTGTCCCCTTTCAAAAATAAAGTTCCTAAACTGATCACTTAAATCTTTATTGTTTTTTCTAGTCTTTGAGAGCCTTAGTTCATTTTGAGGCTTTTCATTTATCCAAGAAAGTGTTTTTGGTGTTAATTCTTTTTTAAGGTTATCTAATGGATTAACAAACAAATAAATATCATACCCACTTTCTTCAAAGCCGGCATAAGCAAGTTGAGTATAATCAGAATTCCAACTTAATTGTGAAATTCCTGTTAATACATTTGTTATTGCCCTTGGCTTTTCTAAATCTTTATTTATTATATAAATATTATTAATACCACTTTGATCTGAAACAAAAGCTAAATTTTCATCAGATGTCATTACTGGATATGCTTCATTCCACTTTGTATCAGTAATCCTTGAAATTTTACCATTTTCACGAGAAATTGAATAAATATCCATCTGTTCAATAAAATGTTCTTTAATTGAATTAGGGTTAGATTGATTTAGATAGTTTTGTCGATCAGAAATAAAGAATAAGTCTAATCCATTTGGACTCCAAGATACATGGTCGTCAGAAAACCAATCTTCTGTTAAATTAGTAGTTTTATGTGATTGTATATCAAAAATATAAATATCACTTTTAGTACCATTATTTCCAATAAATGCTATTTCATGTCCTAAAGGACTCCAGTTTGGTCTAAATATACCTTCAAGTCCTAATCTAAATTTCTCTGTTTTATTAGATTCGAAATTATAAATAAAAAGAGCATCTGATTTTCCTGATTTAGCAGAAAAAACTAACTCATTACCATTGGGTGACCATGAAATTCCGGGTTTTAAAATATGGAGCTCCTCGTATTCCGAGTTTCTTTCTCCTTGAATAATTTTTTCTAAAAATTTACCAGTTTCTGCGGAAATAATATATAAAGCCATATTTCCATTTTTATTTGAATAAATTGCAACTTTACTACCATCCGGAGAAATTACAGGAGCAATATTATAACTATTATTTAACTTTTTATTATTTGTAAGTCTTCTAGAAAATTCAGATAATTTTTTTTTATTGGTAATTTCAGGGAAATAAGTTTTTTTAATATAATCGTGCCATTGGGTGTTGATTTCCGATAAATTCATCCCAAGTGCTTCAAATACGCCAGCCTCAACACTTTTTTTCCTTTTAATTTGAAAAAATATTTCAGCTATGGCTTCTTCACCCCATTTTTTAGTTATAAATCGCCAAACAGATTGACCCCCTCGATATGCTAAATACCCATTTAGCTGATTAAATTGAGGTAGTTGACCATAGTTAATAACAATATCTCTAATCCACATATCCGAACTTGTATTCCAATCGCCCGATAAATGTTCAGCTAAACCTTCATTCATCCAAAGTGGAATAATATAGTTAATTTGCTTTGTAATTAAATTTTGCAAACTACCTCCATACATATAATCATTAATAAATACATGTACTAATTCGTGATGGATTACATGCTTGAATTCTTTGTGAGATCCATCAAATGGTATTACAACTCTTGTTTTATATAATTCTGTAACACCTCCAATACCTTCGTACATGTATGAATCCACTACATTTGTTTGTTGAAAATCATTGTGTGAATTATATACTATAATTGAATATCTATTTGTTAAGTCCCAATCTAAATATTTAGAAATATTTTTATATGCTTTTTCAGATTCGAATGCGACATATTCTGCATTTGGTTTTCCATCTGCATAATAATAAATATCAAAATGGTTAGATTGGATATAATACCATTCAAAATTGTCATATTGAACAATATTTTGTCCAAATTGACCAATCAATAGTGAAAATGTAAAAATTATTTTTATTAGGTTTTTAATCATAAAATTATTCTGAATTAATATAAATTTTGTACTTAGGATATTATATTAAACTAAGCATTATTTTAATTTTGATTTGAGATTATTTTGTTTCTTTGTGTATTTACTATGTTTTTATTTATTAAAGCCCGTAATTTAAATAAATGAACACACCTGTTTATTTTATTTCCGATAATCATTTTCAATTTTTCAATTATTATAATGAAAAATATCGGCGAGAACTCATTTTTCGATTATTTGAAAAAATAAAAGAAACAAAGGGTACTTTAGTAATTGGAGGTGATTTTTTAGACTTTTGGTTTGACTATAGGAAAAATCAAATTCAAGGCTATGAAAGTATTTTTGATGCATTAACTGATTTAAATTTAAGTGGTATAGAAATACATTATGTGTTAGGGAACCATGATTTTTGGGATTTTGGTTATTTTTGCGATAAATTTAATGCTAAAGTATATCCAGAAAATTTAGAATTTAGCATAGGAAATGAGAAAATTCTAGTAACTCATGGTGATGGGTTATTAAAAAATGATTATGGTTATCGCTTGATGAAAAAAATTATTAGACATCCTATATCTATCTTTCTTTTTGGTTTACTTCGAACCAAAATTGGATGTAAACTTGCAAGTAAGATATCCAAAACAAGCCGTCATTTTAATGATGGGTACAATGAGAATGCTGATGTAGTAGATGATATTACAAATTTTGCACATTCTCAGTTTAATAAAAATATTGATACTGTTTTAGTTGGGCATTACCATAGAATAGGTATAAATGAATTTCATAAAAATCGGTTGATTTGGATGGGAGATTGGATAAAACATTTCTCCGTAACAATTCGAGATGATAAGGGTTGGAGACAATTAAATTGGGAAGAAATTTCTTGATTCAATTAATTAAAAAAATAAAATGGAATTTTAATATGTATAAAAACCATATAATTACATTATTAGTATTATTTTTCTTTTGGGGCTGTGCAGCAAATAGTACTGTGTTTTCATTAGAAGAAGTTGAGAAACATCGGTTGGCTTATATAAATGGAAAAGAAGATTCTATTGCTGAATTAGTTAAAATTTTTCAAGACCAAGCACAAGCATCTGATGTTAGAATGGCTGCGCTCAGTGCTCTTAGAGATAGTCGTCATCCTATGACTATTGAGGCAGTTCAACAAACAGTAGGTGAGAGTGGTTTAATTGATCTTGAACTCATGATTCAAGCAGTAAATATCTTGAAAGAATTTGGAAACGAATATTCAAATCCCTATCTAACAAAAGGTTTAATGGTCACAGAAGATAAAATTTTTGAAACTAGAGAAGCTTATATGTCTGCAATTAATAGTGTAGGTACTCAGGACGCTGTTACTACATTATTGGAGCTTTATGAAATAAATAAAAGACAACAAATTAAAATGGATTCTTTGTTAACCTATACACTTGGATCTATGGAAGATTCAAAAGTCATTCCTTGGTTAATTGATATTTCAAGAAATGAAAATTTCGATATAGGGGTTAGGAGCTTATCAATTGATGTATTGAGTAAAAAAGAGGGTCCTGAAGTAACTAATTACTTTATTGATATGTTAGGTGACCCTAAATCTAATTTAAAAGCAAAAGAATTTGCATTACAGGCAATGGGAGATATTGAAGAAAGTCAAATTTTAACGTCTATTTTAACTGCTTATAATCAAGGTAAAGCAGAATATTCTAAACTACTCAATCATTTATTACTTGCTGTTGCAGAATTTAAGGATCCAAGTTTATTGGCACCTCTTAAAGAAATTGTCAAATCAGAAGATTATCCTCAAAATATGCGCTTAAGAGCGTTGCAGGCAGTGACCGATTTTAATGACGTCTCTGTGATACCTGAAATAATTGCAATTTTAGAGCATCCGAAAAATTATATGTTTTATCCTGAAATAATAGATATGTTAAACAAAATGAAAAAATTTGATGAATATAAAAATGACCTTAGAATAGCAGCTTACAAGGCTTATTCAGGTAAAGGAGAAATTAACTAATGAAAAAGTTTTTATATTTATTTTTAATTTTACTTTTTTTATCAGGGTGCTCATTGTTTAGAAAAAATGAACCTTCTCCAGAAGTAAATTTAAATTCTGATGTCAATGAATTAGGCACAGTAGAAGAGATTGAAAAAGAAATAGGTGAGACTCCATTTGAAGATGATCCTGAAGTTCAAGTTGTAGAAACTAACTTAGTTATGTCTGGTTCATTTTATCCTCTTAAAGAATCACTTGATGATTTAAGACGTGAAATGAACGAGTTGAAAGCTAGAATAGTGGAATACGAAACTAGAGTTTCAGTACCAAATGTAAATACAGATATGCTTAAAATTATAAAAACTCCTCATTTAAAGCATAGAATCACGCTTTCAAATGGAACTATTGTTCATGGTAATATCTTAAAAGAAGACTCAGAAAAAATGACCGTAGAAACTCAACTTGGTCAAATTACATTAGACAAGACAACCATAGAAGAATATACTGAAGTTTCTGCACCGGCCCCAGAAGTTAAGATGGATGGAACATTTAGTGGTCCAGAACGACGTGATGAAGGACAAAAGTTTATTTATTCCGGTAAACTTGTTAATAATGGTAAACATAAAGCTGATTTTGTTAGGATTATATTTAAGATTTGGGATGAGAATACAAAGTTAATAGCGTCTGACTCAGCATTTGTTGACGGTTCAAAAATTAAGTATTCTAATGGTGTTATAACTGATAGTGCATTAAATCCAGGTGATATTGGTACTTTTACTATTTCGGTTGATGTCCCTAAAGGATCTAAATATGAATATGAAACGTATGATATTTATTGGGAAAATTTTAAATAGATGATATATTAATTCTTTAGTCGCCAAGCCCAAATTGTAATATAAAAACTTGTAGCTAAAACTAAAGAACCATTACCTACATGTAATGTAGTAATTAAAATATCTCTAATAGACCAAACAGAAAATACTCCTAAGGTTATTTGCATTGTAGCTACAAATAATAAAAATGCTACTGAAATTTTCATAATATCACTATTACTTGAAAACTTAAGCACAGAATAGGATAAGTAGATTATTCCGCAGAAAACTATAAAAGCCCAAAAACGATGTGCAAAATGGATTAACATTTTGAAAGGAGTAATTGCTTCTAAGTGCTCATCTAAAACATGTATTTGAGTTAAGGCTGAGTCAGCATCATCAATGTTGTTCCAAATAAAATCATTTCTAATCTCATTATAATCATGTATTTTATCAACAGAAGGAAATAAATCTCCGTTCATCAATGGAAAGTCAAATGCCATTAGACCAGCTTCAGAATGACGCATGACAGCACCTAGTACTAGTTGGATCCATATTAAGGCAGTTACAATTGAAGATACTTTAAATATCTTAGCATTAATTATTTGTTTAGAATGCTGAATCCATATTTTAGAAGTTACTACACTAATTAACAGTGTTAAGCATAGTGTTGTTTGTGCAATTGTACCATGTGATGCTGATATCCAAACAGGTAGTAAATAATGGACAGTCAGGCCGCCAAGCATACCTTGAATAATAACAGCTGTCAATGTAATTCCGCTTAATTTTTTAACCCACAAACGCTCTTCTATAAATAAAATCCAAATTGTTTGCACTAAAATAAGAAAACCTACTAAAGATGCAAATAATCGGTGTCCATGCTCATATAGAATACCTCCAACCATACTAGAGATGGGGAATAAAAACATGTTTTCTCCGAAAGTTGTAGGCCAATCAGGTACAGATAAGCCTGACTCAGTACTTTTTACTAGTCCACCAATAAAAATAAGGATGAATGTACAAGTAGTGGTCATAACAGACCAATAATATAGTTTTGAATGATATTTACCAGAATATGATGACATAAAAAATGGGGTAAGCTTACCTACCCCATCCCTGTAATATTTTATTAATTATCTTTACTTCTTCTTTTTTGATGGTTTTTTAAATGTGAAATCAGCTGTAGTAGATCCATCTTTTACACTAACTTTTTGAGTTAAGGTACCTTTCATTTTAAATCGTTCTTGCCAAGCAACGACTTCATATTCACCTGCAGGTACTCCTTCAATAGTATAGTCTCCATTTTCATCAGTTACAGCAAAAAAACCATGGTCAAAAACAGAAACATAAGATTTCATCCAAGGATGTACATCACATTTAATTGCAAAAGGCTCTTCAACTTTATTAAAAGACACAGTTTTTTCCTTAACAACTTTAGGCATTGCAAAGTTAAATGAAGAGTTTGTTTTTGACATTGAATGAATATTGTGTAGTGTAGCATCACTATTTTTGATTAATAAGTCCTGACCTTTCTGTATCCCTAAAACATGCGGGCTGTAAATACAGCCATTCTGGTCAAGTACTGCAGCTGATTTGGGTGAACTTCCTTTTGCACCTTCAACCCAAACTAAAACGTTTTTAATTTGATTTTTCTCATTTAAAATTAATTTTTCATCTAATACTGGTGTTTTATGAGCAGAGCCACACACAGGATCAGCATTCATTTTTAATTTTTTTCTTTTTGGTGCTTTACCTTCAAAAGTTACAGTTCCAGTAATTGTTCCACTTAAAGCAAGAGACATTACTAAAATTAGTACCACACTATTTTTGAAATTAAACATGATTTTTATTTTCTCCTAAAAAATTGAAATTTATACATTATCAGATACTTAAATTTAAGAGTTAGGAAATACTCCCACCAACAAATAGAATTTACAAATTTTAGCTTTATTAATAAATTTAAGTTAAATGGTAAATTATGTGGTTAAATTATTTCACAATTATAAAAGAATAGAGAGTTTAAAATAAAATTAATTAAAGCATTTTTTCATTTATCCAAACCAGAAATTACACTTATGGTATTAATTTCTACTTGGTTTGGATTTTATGCAGGCATAGTAAAATTAAATCAGTCAATTTCTAGCTATGAACCTATTTTTATAATATCATTGGTATTGGGAGCACTTTTTTCATCTTGTGGTGTCGCAGCTTTAAATGAATATATCGAAGCTGATTTAGATAAGTTGATGGATCGAACAAAAAATAGACCAATACCATCAGGAACAATAAGTGCAAAGGCAGGATTGATTTTTGGAGTTTTGATGTCATCAATTGGTCTAGCTCTATTTTGGTTCTTAGTTAATAAAGGTACAGCTATTATATCAGCATTAACTCTTGTTTTATATCTATTTATCTACACTCCTTTAAAAAGGAAAACGCCATTAAATACTCTCGTTGGAGCTTTTCCTGGTGCACTCCCTCCGCTTGGCGGATGGCTAGCAGCAACAGGTAAGCTCTCTAAAGAAGCATGGATTTTATTTGCAATTTTATTTGCATGGCAAATTCCACATTTTTTATCTATAGCTTGGATTTATAGAAAAGATTATAAAAAAGGGGGTTTTAAAATGTACACTGGCGAAAAAAAAATAACAGTATTCCGCCTTTATATTTTTATTTTTACTTTTCTAATGATTTACTACAGTATTTTACCTACTATGGTGGGGATTGCGGGTACTTTTTATTTAGCTAGCGCCATGATACTAGGTATGATATTCTTTTTTTCAAGTATGGGATTAATTTTAAAGCAAAATGGAAGAACGGCAAAAATTCTGCTTAAAACAACAGTATTTTATCTTCCATTATTACTAATACTATACATTATTGAGCAAAATTTTATTCTCTAAGTAAATTATAATTCACTCGGATATATCTTTTATTGAAAGAAAATTCTCTCTTAAATTTTCTATTGATAATTTTTAAGTATTTTAAACATTACGTTTAAAAATTTAGTGATAATTTTTAAATCTATTTTAGGAGTATTGATTGAGTCAAAATGACCATGATGAAGAAAGTTTTGTTTCTAAATATATATTTTCTCAAGATCATAAAGTAATTGGAATTCAATATGGGGTTACAAGTCTAGTATTCCTTTTAATTGGTTTCTTGTTAATGGCTGTTATGCGATACCAGCTAGCCTTTCCAGACACCCCGGTTCCATTTATTGGATTTTTATTAAGCGAGAATGGGTTATTATCTCCAGATCAATATAATGCATTCGGAGCGATGCATGGTACTATAATGATTTTTTTAGGAGTGGTTCCAATGGTAGCCGGTGCATTTGGAAACTATTTAGTTCCACTTCAAGTAGGTGCACCAGACATGGCATTTCCAAAGCTTAATATGCTAAGCTATTGGACTTATTTAGCTGGTGGAATTATCATGTTCGCGAGCTTTTTTATGCCTACTGGTCCTGCGGCTTCTGGTTGGACAATGTATCCTCCACTTGCGGTAGTAGCTGACAATGGTGAAACAGTTTGGCTTCTTGGAATGATATTTTTGATTACTTCATCATTGATGGGTTCTATGAATATTATAGTAACTATCGTGCAGCTAAGGCCTAAAGGACTTACATGGATGAGACTACCGTTTTTTGTTTGGACTCAATTAGTCACAGCATTTTTATTAGTTTTAGCTTTTCCTCCTCTTGAAGCTGCTGCTATACTTCAATTAATGGATAGGGAATTTGCTACAAGCTTTTTCTTGCCTTCAGGCTTAGTACATGCTGGTTCACCACTTGATGTCGCGGGGGGTGGAAGTCCTTTGTTGTGGCAACACTTATTTTGGTTTTTAGCTCATCCTGAGGTCTATGTTTTGATATTACCAGGAATGGGTATAGTTGCAGAAGTTGTGGCCAATAATACTAGAAAACCTCTTTGGGGTTATAAACCATTAGTTTACTCATCAATTTTTTTAGGTTTTATGTCATTCATGGTATGGGCTCATCATATGTTTTTGACAGGTATGGGGCAAGGAATGAGCGCTTTTTTCCAAACAACAACAATGATAATTTCTGTTCCATCTGTTATTATTTTATCAGCCTTAATACTTTCGCTGTATGGTGGTTCTATCAGATTTAATACACCTATGTTATTTGCTGTTGCATGGATGCCAATGTTTGGCATCGGTGGTTTAACAGGTTTACCTTTAGGCTTAGCTCCTACGGACATTCATTTACATGATACATATTATGTAATAGGGCATTTTCATTATGTTGTTGCTCCTGGAACAATTTTTGCAATTTTTGCAGGGATATATTTCTGGTTTCCAAAAATTACTGGAAAAGTTATGAATGAAACACTTGGAAAAATTCACTTTATTTTTTCATTAATATTTATGAATGGTGTATTTATGCCAATGTTTATTCAAGGGCTAGCTGGTGTTTCAAGAAGATTAGCTGATGGAGGTCAATCGTACGCTCATGCTCAGCATGTACTCCAATGGAATGAGTTTATGTCATGGTCAGCATGGGGATTGGGATTAGCCCAAATCCCATTTATTTTTAATTTTTTTATTACAATTTTTAGGTCAAAAGAAACTAACCCTGATAGGAATCCATGGCAGGCAACAACTATAGAATGGTCTGCATGTCCTTCTCCTCCTGTCGCTCATGGAAATTTTGATAAAGAGCTAACTGTATATAGAGGCGCTTATGAATATAGCGTTCCTGGTGCTGATAAAGATTTTTCACCACAGACTGAAAAGTAAAGGTTAATTAAATGATTGAGATTCCATATAATGTAGAGCCTAGAAATGAAACTGGTTTATATAATGCAAAACTAGGTATTTGGATATTTCTTGCTTCTGAAATAATGTTATTTGGGGGGCTATTTTCAGCCTACATACTACTGAGGGTTGGGTCGCCAATTTGGCCACCAAATGGCGCTGAATTGAGTGTCCCACTAGCTACATTAAATACATTTAATTTAATTTTATCTAGTTGGACAGTTTTAAAATCATGGTTAGCATTGAAAGAAAATGATTTACCTGGATTTAAGAAATACATGGGTGTTACTTTACTTTGTACCTTTATATTTCTAATTATAAAAACAATTGAATATTCATCAAAATTTAGTCATAATATTTATCCTTCAACTGATAATTTTTATGGGATTTATTTTACATTAACAGGTTTACATGCCCTACATGTAATAGGTGGAATTTTTGTGTTTGCCTATTTATGGGGTCCAGGCTCAAAGATGTGGGAAAAAGACCCGAAAAGATTTACTAATAGAATTGAAGTAGCAGGTTTATATTGGCACTTTGTTGATTTAGTCTGGATATTTTTATTTCCTGTACTTTACTTATTAAACTAGGAGGTTAGTTTGGGTGGACATAATTTAAATCATTCAAATGCAGTTTACTTTAAAATATTAATTGCACTTTTTGTATTGACAATAGTTACTGTAGGAGTGACATATATCGAATTTAGCTCTTTTGCTTTGGCTATATTTGTTGGTTTATTAATTGCTTGTTTTAAAGGTTTTTTAGTAGCTGGTAATTTTATGCATTTATTTGATGAAGTTAAGTCAATATATGGATTACTAATTTTGTGTATTATATTTTCAATACCATTATTTTTTATACCTCTTCTATGGGATTCTAATTTAGTCAAGGAAAAAGAATTTGGACCGTGGATAGGTCAAAAAGAAGAAATTAAGAAAGTAGAAAAATATGATATCAAGGGGAGAACAAATTAATGAGTCTTAAGTCTTTTCATCTAGTTTTTACTTCAGCTACAATTATTCTATTTATATTTTTAGCAGGATATTATGGCTTACAATATTTAGAAACTAAAAGTTATATTCATGCTTTCACTTCTATTTTAAGTATAATTATAACTTGTCTGGGAATATTTTATTTTAAAAACTTTATTACTAAATATAAATCTATTAGTTATTTATGATTAAGAATATTTTTATCAGTACAATATTGTTTTTACCACATATTATTCATGCATGTGCAGTTTGTTATGGAGATCCAGAGTCACCAATGACTGATGGTATGAATAAAGCTATAATTTTTCTATTATCTATAATAGGTTTTATTCTATTGAGTATAATATTTTCAATCTCATACTTTTATCGTAGAGCAAAATTGATAAATAATAATTTAGGAGACGATTAAATGATTGAATCGCTTGGAAAATTAAGTAATTACCTAGGTTTGCCCTCTGTTGCCTCAGAGCATGGTCTTAAGATTGATTATATGAATGGTTGGGTACATTGGTTAATGTTGATATTATTTATTGGCTGGGGGTCATTTTTCATATATACCGTAGTTAAATTTAGGGCAAAATCTAATCCATCAGCTGATTATAAAGGTGTTCAGTCCAATTATAGTAAATACGCTGAAATTGGTATAATAGGTTTTGAGGCATTTTTATTAATTGCATTTGCTTTTCCTATTTGGGCAAGTTTAAAGACAAACGTTCCTTCCGTAACGAATGAAATGGTACAAGTAAGGGTTATTGCTCAACAATTTGCTTGGAACATACATTATCCCGGTAATGATGGTATATTTGGTCCAACTAAACCACAATTAGTTGATGAAGAAACAAATCCAGTAGGAATAGATAGATCTAGTCCTACTGGAGCAGATGATATTGTCACTATAAATCAATTACATTTACCAGTGAATAAGATGGCAATGATTTATTTAACGTCCAAGGATGTAATACATAATTTTGCTTTACCAGAGATGCGTGTAAAGCAAGACGCTATTCCAGGCATGAGCATCCCCATATTTTTTACACCTAATAAAACGTCTGAAGATTTTATAAATGAAATTATTGGAAGTGCCCGTGAAGGTATGGGTTATGAAATTGCTTGTGCTCAACTGTGTGGTAATTCACATTACCGTATGAAAGGCTATTTAACTGTTGAAACTGAAGAAGAATTTCTTGCATTTCTTGAAGAAGAAGCAGAATACCTTGAAGATGAAGATGAAGATGATGACTGGTAAAAACGCAATAAAATTTAGCCTAATATAATTAAAATAAATTTTTATACAGTTTAATAAGTCTATTTATATATATAAATAGTTTACTTTTTTATGAAAATTTTTAATTAATACTACAAATTAATTAAGTAGGCTATAGAAATTTCCATTTTAACGTATTAGTTTTTCCATAATTAGTAATATTAAAAATTAATTTTATTGACTATAATTCTTTTAGGTCAGACATAAGTTGACCAAGCATATCTTTAGCATCACCAAAAACCATTATTGAATTATCATAGCCAAATAATTCATTTTGGATTCCAGCAAATCCTGGATTCATAGATCTTTTATTAATTATCACAGTCCTAGCTTTATCAACATTTAAGATTGGCATCCCATAAATTGGACTAGACTGGTCGTGTCTTGCAGCTGGATTAACAACATCATTTGCACCTAAAATTAAAGCTACATCACAATCTTCAAATTCGGGATTAATTTCATCTAAGTCTTTTAATTGTTCATATGGAATGTTGGCCTCGGCAAGCAATACATTCATATGTCCAGGCATTCTACCTGCGACTGGATGGATTGCGTATAAAACTTGCTTTCCTTGTGTTTCAAGCCATTCAGCAACTTCCCTTACTGCATGTTGAGCCTGTGCAACAGCGAGTCCATAGCCAGGAACTACGATTACTTTTTCAGATGCTTCGAAAATCATCGCAGCTTCTTCAGTTGAATAACTTTTAATGTTTAATTCTTGAGTTTTATCACTAGCATTGCTGTAGTCTCCTCCGACCGCTCCAAAGATAACATTTGTTAAAGAACGATTCATACCTTTACACATAATTTGTGTAAGGATTAATCCTGAAGCACCCACAAGTGCTCCACTTATAATTAATGCATTATTCATTAAAACAAATCCTGTAGCAGCGGCAGCCACACCAGAGTAAGAATTTAATAATGAAATAACAACAGGCATGTCGGCACCACCAATCGGAATGGTCAGTGTAATTCCAAGAATTGCTGAAATTGCTAGAATGCCATAAAAATAATTTAGCTCTATTGAATTGCTAACTATCAAATTCCCCAAAACTATTAAAATTAAAACCATTATTCCATTTAATAACTGTTGCGCAGGATAGGTAATTGGTTTTCCAGAAATGAATCCTTGTAATTTACCAAAAGCAATAAAACTTCCTGTTAAAGTTAATGTACCAATTACGACAGATAAAATAATTGTAACTAACATAAAATTAGTGGGATTTTGGTTGTATTGTGTATAAAATTCTGCACTTGCAATTAATGCGGAGGCGCCTCCACCAAATCCATTAAAAATAGCAACTAATTGAGGCATCTGTGTCATTTCGACTTTAGTTGCTGCAAAACCACCAATAATTGCACCAATAACTACTCCAATACTGATTAGTTGAAAAGAAATCAAAGGTTTACCATTTTCTAAATAATTATCAGGATGAATAAGAGTAGCAATAATTGCAATTAGCATTCCAATTGCTGCAATACTATTTCCTTTTCTTGCTGATTTAGGGTGGGATAACATTTTAATACCCATGATAAAACAAATTGCACTAATTACATAAGCAATATTAGTATATTCCAATTTTTCTCCTACTTCTTCTTAAACATTTTAAGCATTCGATCTGTAACCATAAATCCACCTACTACATTAATAGTCGCAAAAACTACTGCAACTAATCCAAGATATGTACCTAATTCTCCATCTACTTTAGTAGCAATAATTGCACCAACGATAGCGATTCCTGAAATTGCATTTGAACCGGACATTAACGGTGTATGCAGAGTCGGTGGTACTTTATTTATGATTTCATTCCCTACAAAAATTGCAAGAATAAAAACTGTTAAGATATTAATCATATCCATTTATGCATCTCCTTTTAATGCGTCAGAAGTACGTTTATCAGTGATTTTACCATTATGTGTAAACATTGATCCCGATACAATTTCATCTTCTATATCAAATTCTAATTTTCCTTCTGGACAAATATAGTTTACTAAAGCACTTACATTTTTTGAATAAACTTGGCTTGCATGAATTGGCATAGTTCCTGGGATATTAAATGATCCATCAATAATAACACCATTTATTTTAAATACTTTCCCGGGTTTTGTTAGTTCACAATTTCCACCATTTTCTGAGGCTAAGTCCATTATAGCAGAACCACCATGCATTCCTTTGACCATTTCTTCAGTAATAATTTTTGGAGCTGGTTTTCCGGGTATTAATGCAGTAGTGATTATTAAATCTGATTTTGCAATATGCACTTTTAACAAATCTGCCTGTTTTTGTTTGTATTCATCAGAAGTCTCTTTAGCATAACCACCTTCTCCAACACCTTCATCTTCCTCAGCATGAACTTCAATAAATTTTGCACCTAGACTCTCAACTTGCTCTTTTACAACTGGTCTTACATCAAAAGCTTCAACTTGGGCTCCTAATCTTTTTGCTGTTGCGATAGCTTGAAGTCCCGCGACACCAGCACCAATTATTAATACTTTTGCAGGCTGAATTGTACCGGCTGCAGTCATTAAAAGAGGCATATATTTTCCGATATGACTAGCTCCAACTAATACTGATTTATATCCAGCTATATTACTTTGTGAACTTAGCGCATCCATTTTTTGTGCCAATGTTGTTCTTGGGACAAGATGCATAGAAAACCCACTGATTTTCTTTGAAGTTAATTTTTGCACTACTTCTTTTTCGATTGTAGTTTGAAAAAAGGAAATAAAACCAGCTCCTTCTTTCATTAAATCTACTTCATGAGAATCTAATTCATGGTTCATTGTTGGTGAATTAACTTTTAAAATAAGATCAGCATTTTTAAAAATTGCTTTAGTGTCATTAATGATTTCAGCACCTACTGATTGAAATTCATCATCAGAAATATAGGAGCCTAATCCTGCTCCAGACTCTATTTGTACAATATTACCTTTTTTTAAATACTCCTTTACTGTTGCAGGAATAATAGCAACACGATTTTCACCAGGAGTGATTTCCTTTGGAATGGAAATAATCATATAATATCCTATTTTAATATAAAATAAAAAAAATAAGTCCGAAATTTACACATATTTCAATTCTTTGATTTAATTATTATTTTTTAAAAAGAAATGAGACTATGTTGCTGTACTCATACTGAGTTATTTTTACTTTTTGCTAATAATCAATATGATATTATCATTAAATCATGATAATAAAATTAAAGCTTTTCTTAGTTTGTAAATTTTTAGACTACTAATTTACTATTTTTAATTATGAAAAAAATAAATTTCAAATAATCTAATGATATTAAATTTATAAAAAAATATATTTAGTATAAAATAGACTTAGAAACTTTTAAAAAAAACTTTACCATCCCATTTAAAGTTATCATCATTAAATTGAATTAAATCTTCAAATTTTGTTATTTGATTTTTGCAAATAAATCTAATGAATTTTCCTTTTATTGCTTTCCCAAAATGACCCGCTGGTATTTTTTTACCATTTTTAAATATTGCAAAGTCAATATTTATACAATTTTCATTTTGTAAATAAGCTTTCTTATGAATTTGTGGTAATAAGTCAATTATAGAGTTTTCTTTTATTAATTCATTGCTAAGAATAGGTTTCCATAAATTATACAATTGAAAAGTATTCATTTTTAATTTGTAGTTTGGGATTAGTGTATTAGGTGATATCATGCCAAATAAGCCACTAAAAATCACAAAATTTTTATAAAAAAAATCTTTTTCATTTTGATTGAAAGTATCAAATTGAATATTGGTAAATACAACTCCTGAATATCTGTTTATTGCAGGGGAGCATAACTCATTTTTTATATTTAAATTTATTTTATGAATTAATTGAGCTTTTTCAACTTTCAAACCATAAATATTTTTAATTTCATCTGATTTCATATTTTTTAATTTTTTAATTATTTCATTGACTTGTTTTTTAAACTTGAAATCAGTTTCTTTGAATGGGATATTTGTTAAATTATTAGTTGATTTTCCTTCACTAGGTGGAATTAAAAATTTCATCGAATATAAGTCAGTTTATTTTTTATAAATTAGCTTCGTAAATTAAAATTTAAGTTAGACCAATTTCTACTAATTTGTTATTATGCTTTAGTAAAGTAAATGATAATAGAAAATTGTGTAAATTATATACTTTGGTAGAATTTAATTAATGGCCACTAAAAAAAAGAGGTTTATTGAAAAATCAAATTGGTGTAATAGGTGCGGGGACAATGGGGAATGGAATTGCTCATACTTTCGCACAATCTAACTATTCTGTAGTACTGGTTGATATTAATTCAAATTACTTAGAAAAAGGATTGCAAACTATTTCTAAAAATATGGACAGACAAGTTAAAAAAGAGCTTATTACGCAGAAAACTAAAGAAATTTTTTTAGGCAATATATCTACAAGTACGCAGTTAAACTCCCTTAAATCATGCAGTTTAGTTATTGAAGCAGCCACAGAAAATTTGAAAATTAAATCTAACATTTTTTCTAAGTTAGATGAATTATGTATTAATGATGCAATTTTAGCTACAAATACTTCTTCTATTTCTATTACTAAAATTGGCGGAATAACTAATAGGCCTGGAAAAGTAATAGGAATGCATTTTATGAATCCAGTACCTATGATGAAATTAATTGAAGTTATTCGTGGACTTTTAACTTCTGATGAAACTACTCAAAAAATTATAGAAATTTCAAAAGACCTAAATAAAATTCCAATTGAATGCAATGATTATCCTGGATTTATAGCAAATAGAATTTTAATGCCTATGATTAATGAAGCAGTATATTGTAAAATGGAAGGTGTTGCAGGTACTGAAGCTATTGATCAAATTATGAAGTTAGGAATGGCTCATCCAATGGGGCCATTAGCTCTAGCTGACTTAATAGGACTTGATGTGTGCCTTGCAATTTTAGAAGTATTACACAAAGAATTAGGTGATAGTAAATATAGGCCATGCCCTCTTTTGAGAAAAATGGTAGATTCAGGTATGGTTGGACGAAAATCAGGACAAGGATTTTATTCTTACAAGAGGTAGTTATGGATTTTTTTTTAACAGAAGAGCAATTATTAGTAAAAAAAACAGCACGTGAATTTTCAATTTCAGAATTAGTTCAAGGAGCTATTGAACGAGATGAAAAAAAAATATGGCCAAAAGAGGCAATACAGAAATTAGGTGAGCTTGGATTTATGGGTATGATGGTCTCTGAAGAATATGGTGGTGGCGGAATGGATACTGTATCCTACACAATTGCAATGGAGGAAATTTCAAAAGCAGATGCATCAGCATCTGTTATTATGTCTGTAAATAATTCTTTGGTATGTTATTTATTAGAAAAGTTTGCAAGCGAGGAATTAAAACAAAAATATTTACTTTCTCTTGCAAGAGGTAAAAAACTTGGGGCTTTCTCATTATCTGAACCTCAGTCAGGGTCTGATGCTTCAAATATGCAAACTATTGCAACGCTAAATGGTGATCATTATATTGTTCATGGTACTAAAAACTGGGTGACAAATGGGATTAATTGTGATTATGTGATATTATTTGCAATTACTAAGCAAGGAATTGGGCATAAAGGAATTTCAGCATTTATAATTGAAAAAGGTTGGCAAGGATTTGAATGTGGAAAATCAGAAGATAAATTAGGTATTCGTTCTTCTGACACTTGCGAGCTTTATTTTGATAATGTAAGGGTTCCTCTTGAAAATAGAATTGGAAAAGAAGGAGATGGGTTTAAAATTGCACTAGCGACATTAGATGGTGGTCGAATTGGTATTGCATCGCAGGCAATTGGTATTGCTCAAGCATCTTTAGACGCATCAATCTCTTATTCTAAAGAGCGAATTCAATTTTCAAAACCGATAGCTATGCAGCAGACAATTCAATTTAAAATTGCTGATATGGCGATGGAGATTGAAGCTGCAAGATTATTGATTCATAAAGCCGCAATGATGAAGGATTCAGGGCAAAAATATAGTCATTTAGCATCAATGGCAAAAGTTTATGCCTCGGAAGTTGCGATGCGAGCTTCTACTAATTGTGTTCAAATCTATGGTGGGTATGGATACATAAAAGATTCTGGGGTAGAAAGATTAATGCGAGATGCAAAGATTACACAAATCTATGAAGGTACTTCTGAAATACAACGTGTTGTAATTGCAAGGAATTTACTTCAAAAATAGAAAAAGGAATTAAAATGACAGTTTTTGAAAATATGATTCAAAGAGGTCACGAGCAGGTAAATTTTTTTTCAGATCCAAATTCAGGATTAAATGGTATCGTTGCAATTCATAATACAACTTTGGGTCCATCACTAGGCGGTTGTAGAATGTGGCAATATGAGAGTGAAGAGGCCGCACTTGTTGATGTACTACGTCTATCAAAAGGTATGACATATAAAGCGGCAATCTCAGGATTAAACCTAGGTGGTGGTAAAGCTGTAATACTCGGTAATTCTAAAAAGGAAAAATCAGAAACATTATTTCGTTCATTTGGTCGCTTTGTTGAAGGTTTAGGTGGTCGTTATATTACAGCGGAAGATGTTGGTACCTCAGTAAAAGATATGGAGTGGGTTAGGACTGAAACTAATCATGTGACAGGTATTTCTCGAGCATTAGGTGGAAGTGGGGATCCTTCTATAGTAACAGCATATGGTGTTTATATTGGAATGAAAGCTGCTGTCAAAGCTAAATTAGACAAGGATAGTCTAGAGGGCTTAAAAATTGCTGTTCAGGGATTGGGTCATGTAGGGATGAATCTTGCTAATTATCTCTACAAAGATGGTGCAAAACTTTTTGTAACAGATATTGATCAAAAATCGGTTGAAAAAGCTGTGAAAGATTTTAATGCTATTGCAGTTGGTTTAGATAAAATTTATGAATTAGATATTGACGTTTTCGCTCCTTGCGCTTTAGGTGCTGTTTTAAATGACATTACTATTCCAAAGTTAAAATGTTCAATTATTGCTGGTGCTGCAAATAATCAATTAGAAAAATCTCATGAACATGGTAAGGCTCTGATGTCACGAGGAATTTTAGTAGCTCCAGATTATGTGATTAATGCCGGCGGGCTCATAAATGTATCTAATGAGCTTGAAGGTTACAATCGTGAACGAGCATTTAATCAAGCTGAAGGGATTTATGACACGCTTATGGCTATTTTTAAACGATCACAAGAAGCTGATATCCCAACAAATATTGCATCTGATTATCTCGCTGAAGAGCGAATTAGGATGTTGGGTGATTTAAAGTCAATATATACTTCTTCAGTTAAGAAAATTAGGATTTAATGCTACCAAAAGATAGACGTAAATCACGCGTTTTAGCTGTACAGCTGGCCTATGGATGTGAATTGTCTGACAATTCTCCTGAAAATTTATTGAAAAATTGTTTTTCAGATAATAATTTACATATAGAAAATATTCAAAAATATAGTTTGAATCTAGTGAAAATTGCTCAGAAAAATATAAAAAAAATAGATAGAATAATCGACGATAATTCTAAAAATTGGGAATTAAAACGCATAGCTCTTACGGATAAAATTGTCTTAAGGTTGGCTATAACAGAAATGCTTCATTTTGAAGATATTCCTTATAAAGTTTCAATTTCAGAGGCAGTGGAAATATCTAAGGTCTTTGGGACTAAAGATAGTGGTCCATTTGTTAATGGAATTTTAGATGCAGTATTTAAAAAAATGAACAAAGGTGAATATATTTTAAACTAAAATGTCTCTATTTACAAAAGTATTAACAAAAGTATTCGGTAAAAAATCTGACAAGGATATAAAAAGAATATCTCCTCAGATTAACGTAATTAATGAAAAATTTAATACAATCAAAAATTGGTCTGAAGAAAAGCTTAAATTGCAAATTCAATTCCACCGAGATGAAGTTAGAAATATTCGTGAGAATATTAAAATTCAGGGTGAGGCTGAAAACTTATCTAGAAAAGACCTAGATGAATCTATTTACAAGGCTGAACAAAAATATTTAAATGAAATATTACCTGAAGTATTCGCTATTGTCAAAGATGCTTCTCGAAGATTAGTAGGAACTGAATTTCAAGTAATGAAACAGACAATGAAATGGGATATGATTCATTATGATGTTCAGTTAATGGGTGGAATTGTTTTACACGAAGGAAGTATAGCTGAGATGAAAACTGGTGAGGGAAAGACTCTTGTTTCAACTCTACCAATTGTATTGAATGCTTTGACAGGTAGAGGAGTTCATGTCATTACTGTTAATGACTATTTAGCCCAACGTGATAGTCAGTGGATGGGTCATTTGTACTCTTACTTAGGGTTAACATTTGGTTGTATTTTAAACCAAATGTCACCCGCTGATAGAAAAATAGAATACAGTAAAGATATAACCTATGGTACAAATAATGAATTTGGATTTGATTATTTAAGAGATAATATGTCTGTAAGTCCTGAAGATCAAGTACAATTTGGTCATGTTTATGGAATAGTAGACGAAGTAGATTCAGTATTAATTGATGAAGCGCGTACGCCTTTAATTATTTCAGGACAAGTTGATGCTCCTAAAAATCAAAAATACCAAGAATATAAGCGATCTATTGAAAATGTAATTCGTCAGCAGATGTCACTCGTTACTTCCAAGTTAACTGATATTGAAGAGATGCTCAGTAAGGATAACTATAAAGCGGGTGAGGCCTTGCTGTTGGCACAACGTGGAATGCCAAAACACAAGCGTTTGATGAAATTATATCAATTAAAAGGAACTAAAAAGTTAATCCATTCTGTTGAGAATGATTATCTAAGAGATAAAAAACTACATGAAATTGATGAACAGCTATTTTTTAGTATAGAAGAAAAGTCTGGAGTTATTGATTTAACTGATAAGGGTAGAGAAATGCTAGCTCCTTCAAATCCTGAAAATTTTATAATCCCTGATTTAGGGGAAGAATTTCATAAAATTGATAATGATGATTTATTAAATTCAATAGAAAAAATTAAACAAAAGGAAGAATTACAAGCTCTTCATGCTGAACGTAGTGATCGAATTCATGCAATAAATCAATTGTTAAAAGCATATACACTTTTTGAAAAAGATGTCGACTATATAGTCCAAGATAAAAAAGTATTAATAATTGATGAGCATACTGGACGTATTATGCATGGTAGAAGGTTTAGCGATGGTCTTCATCAATCTCTAGAAGCAAAAGAAAATGTTGAGATAGAGCGCGAAACTCAAACAATGGCAACAATTACAATTCAGAATTATTTTAGAATGTATGAAAAATTAGCCGGGATGACTGGGACTGCGGTTACAGAAGCCGGAGAATTTATGCAAATTTATGATTTAGATGTGGTTGAAATTCCAACAAATAAACCAATAATAAGAAAAGATAATGAAGATTTAATATATAAAACTAAGAATGCCAAATACAATGCAGTTATAGATAAAATAATTAATTTATTTAAAAAAGGTCAACCAATACTAGTTGGAACTACATCTGTTGAGGAGTCAGAAACTTTATCTAGAATGTTGCGTAGAAAAAAGATTCCACATAATGTGTTAAACGCAAAACAGCATGAAAGAGAAGCTGAAATTGTCACAAATGCTGGCGTGAAAAATGCTATAACTATTTCTACAAATATGGCTGGNCGTGGTACAGATATTAAATTAGGGAATGAAGTGAAAGATTTAGGTGGGTTATATATCTTAGGTACAGGAAGACATGAATCACGTAGAATTGATCTTCAGCTAAGAGGTAGAGCTGGAAGGCAGGGAGATCTTGGTGAGTCAACCTTTTATATAAGTCTTGAAGACAACCTTATGCGGTTGTTTGGCTCGGAGCGAATTGCAAATGCTATGGATAGACTGGGAATGGATGAAAATGAAAATATTTCTCATAGTATGATAAGTAACTCAATTGAAAGAGCACAAAAAAAAGTTGAAGCGCGAAATTTTAGTATTCGTAAGCACTTACTTGAGTACGACGATGTAATGAATCAGCAGAGAGAAATTGTTTACGATAGACGGAATTTTGCCCTGATGGAAGATGATATTAATCCAGAAATGCAAGAAATTTTAAATGAATATGCTAATAATTTGCTTGAGCAATATTGTATTGAAGATTCCCCTCAATCGTGGCATTGGGATAATATTAATGCTGATATATTATCGGTTTTCTCATTAGATGTTAATCGTGAAAATGCAAATGTTGAACACAAGGATGGTCTTAAAGATTTAATTATCCAAGGAGCTAATGCTTTATTAATTCACAAAAAAGAATTAGCCGGAGAAAAAGAATTTGAAAAATTCGAAAAATTTGTAATTTTAAGGACTATAGATGAAAAATGGCGTGAACATTTGGCTGGAATGGATCAGTTGCGAGAAGGAATTAACTTACGTGCCTATGGACAAAAAAATCCATTAATAGAATATAAAAGAGAAGGCTTTGGGATGTTCACTGAAGCAATGGCCTCAACAAATTCTGATATTTTAAAAAGAATATTTAGAGCAAGAATAGGTAATATGGAACAGCAACCTACAGCTATAGGTAATATTGCTAAAAATTTAAAAACTCGCCATGACGAATCTATTAATATGGGGTATTCATCACCTCCACAGCAGCAAGCTCAAAAAACAAATCGACCCTATTTCCCTGGACAAAATCAACAAAGAATTCAAAAGGTTCAACCAATTAAAGTAGAACAAAAAGTTGGTAGAAATGATGAATGTCCATGTGGCTCGGGGCGAAAATATAAAAAGTGTCATGGCAGAGGGTAAAAAAATAAATTTTAATACNAAAGTAATTCACGTTGCTCAAAAACCTGAGCCGCCATATGGAGCTGTTTCACATCCAATTTATTTAACATCTACATATGAGCAGAAATCCTTTGGAGAGTATCAGTATGATTATTCGCGTGCCGGTAATCCTACTCGCGATAATTTAGAAAAAACTATTGCTTCATTAGAGTGCGGAAAGGGCGCCGTTGCGTTTAGTTCGGGGATGGCAGCTATTTCTGCGATTATTAATCTTTTAAAATCAGGAGATCATTTAATTGTATCAAAAAATGTTTATGGCGGTACTTTTCGAATTTTAGATAAAATTTATAACAATTTTAATATAAAAGTAGATTGGATTGATACTTCTAATGTGGTTGAAATTTCTAATTCAATAAAAAATAATACAAAATTTATTTTTATTGAAACACCTACAAATCCTATGATGCAATTGTCAGACATAAAATCAATTGCAGGCATTGCCCGTCAAAATGGATTAAAATTAATAGTTGACAATACATTTATGTCACCATATTTTCAGCGTCCATTAAGTCTAGGTGCAGATATGGTCATACATAGTACCACTAAATATCTAAACGGACATAGTGATGTTGTGGGTGGAATTGTTATTTCAAATGATGAANAATTATTAAAAGAACTTTCTTTTATTCAGATGTCTGTTGGAGGTGTACCCTCACCATTTGATTGCTGGCTTATACAGAGATCCTTAAAAACACTTGCTGTAAGAATGGAGAAACATAATTCAAATGCTTTAAAAATTGCAAAGTACTTAGAGAGCTCAGGCAAATTTAATCAAATATTTTACCCTGGTCTAAAATCACACCCACAACATNGTTTAGCAAAATTACAACAAATAGATCCAAAAGGAAATCCAGGTTTTGGTGGTATGATCTCTTTAGTATTACAAAATCAAGAAACTGCACAGAAATTTGTAAATAAATTAAAACTATTTACACTTGCTGAAAGTCTTGGAGGCGTTGAGAGCTTAGTTTGTCATCCTGCAACCATGACTCACGCCTCAATTCCTAAGGAAAATCTTGAAAAATTAGGGCTAACTGATGGTTTAGTTCGATTATCAGTTGGAATTGAAGATGAAGACGATCTTATATTTGATATAGGTCAAGCCATATAGTTCTATAATTTCATGAATATATAAGTAAACATTTATCAACTAATTTGACTTTATCATACCCTATTTGTAAGAATTAATCTGTAACATTATTATACAAAAAATGTAGAGTTCAAATACAAATATAATGTAATTTAATTGGCTTATTTAAAACCTAATTTGCAATTAATATTAAGCAAAAATTTTATATTTTTACAAAAATAACGGAGGTAAAACCTATATGTCATTTTTAAATAAAATGATTGTTTCCTTTTTCTTCCTTGTGCCTGCTATATCTTTAGGCCAAGTTTATTTAGATGGAAGTTATGATGAAGCAAATAGTAAAATTATAGTTACCATGACTAATGAAGTTGCAGTAGCTGGAATTCAATTTAGTTTAGTAGATACACCAGAAGCATTTACTGTAACTGGTGCTACACCTTTATTCGATAATGCATCTGCTTTTACATTTAGCTCAAACACGTCTGGAATCATCATTGGATTTTCATTTTCAGGTGCAGTTGTTGATGCAGGTACTCATACTTTGTGCGAAGTTGATATTGATTTAACTGGAAACTACACAGAGGTAACTTTTGATAATACCGTTTTTGCTGATGCGGAAACAAATAATTTAACTGTAACTACTGGCGATCCTATAATTGTTGGAGAGATGTTACCAATGGCACATGTTCAAGTTATACACAATAGTGCATCACCAACAGTAGACGTATATGTTGATGGAGCATTAGCTGTAGAAGATTTCATGTATCGTACAGCAACACCTGTATTGGAGCTGGGTACTACATTTATTGTAGGTATTGCTCCTGCTGATGGTGAAGTAATTGCAGAGTTTCCATTTGAATTAATGGATGGTGGTGAATATGTAGTAGTTGCTACAGGTTTATTGGGAGATGATGTAACACCATTTAATTTAGCTGCAACAGCAACAACATTTGGTGCAGATGCAGGTAATGTTGGATTGGAAGTATATCATGGTTCAACCGATGCACCTGCTGTTGATGTATTAGCTGATGGCGGTGTATTATTATCAAATCTATCATATGGTGAGTTTTCAGGTTATACTCAAGTTCCTGCTGCAGATTATGTAATTGGTGTTGCACCAACAGGTGGCGAATCAATTGCTGACTTTAGTGCACCATTAAGTGGCTTAGGTGGTGGAAGTGCTGTTGTATTTGCATCTGGATTTTTATCTGGAGATGATCCTGCTTTCGGATTGTTTGCNGCATTGAATGATGGTACTGTATTGACTTTAGATACATACACAATGGATACTCATATTTATAGTAAACCTGAGGTATTTGTATTAAATAGTTTATATCCTAATCCATTTAATCCAATTACGAATTTAAATTTTGATGTTAATGAAAATTCAAATATTACTATTGAGATCTTTGATATTACAGGTAATAAAATTAAATTGATATCAGATAAATATTATAATGTTGGAAATCATAATATTGAAATTAATTTAAATGACTATTCATCAGGACACTATATATTAAAACTTTCTACACAAAAGGATACTAAGTTGACAAAGCTTACCTTATTAAAATAATTAAAGTTAAATTTTAGAGGAACCCAAAATATTTATTATAATTTTCAATTATAACTTACCTCCTCTTACAACTTGGGTTCCTCTTTTTTATAAAGGATCATTTAATGAATAAAATTGTAATAATATCAATAATACTTGCATTTATTTGTTTCGTATATGCTAAAATTAGTAGTAATTCATCAGACCAAGATATTAGCCAAATTAAAACAATATATGATTATGAATTAAGATTAGAAAATAATCAAATTATAAAATTAAAAAATTTTAAAGGTAAAAAAATTCTTATTGTAAATACAGCAACAGAATGTGGATTCACGTCTCAATTAGAATCATTACAGGAATTACATGAAAATTTCAAGAAAGATTTAGTTATTATTGGAACACCATCTAATGATTTTATGAACCAAGAACCGAGGAGTAATAAAGAAATTATTAACTTCTGTAAATTAAATTATGGAGTTGAATTTTTAATTACAGAAAAAATCCACGTAAAGGGTAAAAATAAACATCCAATATATGAATTTTTAACAAACAAAATTCTTAATGGAATAAATGATAAAAATGTCTCTTGGAATTTTAATAAATTTTTAATCGATGAAGAAGGTTACTTGCTTAAATATTTTGGCAGTATGACGAAACCGTTGTCTAAAAGTATCACCTCACTTATTAAATAAGTTCTAATGATTTCTGTAAACCACATAATGGTATCATTTATTTCCTTAATCTTTGGAATAATTTTTTTCAAAAATATTAATTTAAACATAATAAAGAAAAAAATATTACCTTTTACTATATTGATTAATGAATTAGGTTTTATTATTTATTTAATTTTAACAAATAATTTTCAGTTAAATCAGCATTTACCATTAGAAATGTGTTATTTAAATAATATTCTTATCATGACATCACTTTTAAAGAATATTTATCATCCATATTTACATTTTTCATCTTTTTTTTGTGGTCTTTGTGGATTAATAAACCACAATTTAATCGATTATGATTTAATTACCCATATTCATTTTATTATTAGTCATACGATATTAATTCTTTATTTTATTTTTACTTACAGAAATTATAAAAATTTAAAATTATCAGATTTTTTTTCATCTATCAAAATAACCTCACTTTTACTTATTATTGTTTTTATATTAAATTTAACATTTCAGAGTAATTATTGGTTCATGTTTGAAAAACCTGGAGGAGCGAACTTAGCTATATTATTTCCTGAATGGCCAGTCTATTTTATCATACTAATAATGATTGGTTTTATTGCATATTCACTCGTTCTCTTAATTAATATAAAAATTTATAAATTTAAAATTTAATCAAAAAAGTAAAAGGACTAAAAAATGGAATATATAAATATTATTCAATGCTTAAAAATTATAGTAACAACTACAATTTTTTTTGTTTGGTTTGTTCGCTATGACAATATAAAGAAAGAATTTAAAGAATATAATTTACCAAACTGGTTTAGAGACCTTGTTGGTATTTTAAAAATATCTTTTACAATTATGCTTCATTCAAGTAGTAATGAAGTTGTAATTATTGGAACATTTGGAATATTCTTTTTAATGATTGGTGCTGTTTATACTCATCTGAGATTAAAAAATGATTTTAGAAAATCTATTGCTTCAGTATCAATGCTATGTATTTGTGGATTAATCTTATATTTTAACAATTTATAATATGAATATAATAATACTTGGAGGTACAGGTAGTATTGGGTCTGCGATTTTAAATGATTTAAGTAAGAATACTGAAAATTCTTTTTATATAAGTTCCACTAATACAGATTCTCTAGAAAAAATAACAGAAAAATATAATTGTAGTGGAAAAGTCTTAGATATAATGAATCATAATAGTATAGAAAGTTTTTTTGAAGATTCTACCAATTATTTGGAATCAATTGATGCTGTCATTAATTGCATTGGATCAATTCTATTAAAACCAATGCATTTAGCAACATTTAATGAAATTATGGATACTTTTCATATGAATACAATCCAATCAGCATTAACCATTAAATACAGTATACCTTTAATGAGAAAAAATGGGGGATCTATAATTTTATTTTCCAGTGCTGCTGCAAAAATAGGGTTGAAAAACCATGATATTATTAGTTCAGCGAAAGGAGCGATAGATTCTATGGTTAAATCTTCTGCAATGACTTATGCAAGACACAATATAAGAATAAATGCTATTTCACCAGGTTTAGTTGAATCCAATTTATCTAGAAATATAATTAAAAATAAATTCTCGTTAGACTATTCACTTGCTTTACATCCTTTAAATAGAATAGGACAACCAAAGAATATAGTTCCAGCTGTTAAATGGTTACTAGATAAAGATTCTGATTGGATTACAGGTAAAAGCATTAGAATTGATGGCGGATTAAGTAACTTAAAATAATCATGATATATAAACAGGTTGTTGCCATAAATTCTGATTTTAACTTTGTAAAAAGTAGTTTTAGAGAATTAAATTTTTTAAAGCATCTAATAAAATGGCAGCCAGTAAAACTAGTCCGTTGGGATGGGATTGAAAATGGAGATATAGCTCATATGAAAATTTGGTTTTTTGGTTGGAAAGATTTTATAGTAAAACACCAGTTTAACAAAGAAAATGATTTTATTCTTGACTTTACAGATTTAAATGTAAAACTACCATTAGGATTAATATTTTGGAATCATAATCATAAAGTAAGCAACAGTAATAATAATATAATTATTACCGATCACATAAAATTTAAACATAAATATAAAGTGGTTGAGTTTCTTTTGTACCTACCAATGATTTTTCCAATATTAATGAGGAAAATATCTTATAAATCATATTTTAAAAAAAATAAACCTTTATGATTAAATCGATAAAAATTGATAAAGTATCAAAAAAATTTAAAAATATTCATGCATTAAATCAAATTACATTTGATATTCCTAAAAACTCTGTATTTGGAATATTAGGATCAAATGGTAGCGGGAAAACAACTTTAATGAAAATTTTAAGCGGATTAATTAAAAGTTGGTCTGGTAATATTCTTCTAAATAATAAAAAATTAAACAATAAAAATCTAAATTTATCGAAAAAATTTGGATTTTTGATAGAAAATCCATGCTTTTATGAATTTTTATCAGCTAGGCAAAACTTAGAAATGCTATTAAGAATATCTGATACTAAAGAAAATAGAATTGATAAAATAATAGAATTAGTGAGTCTCAGTGAAAGACAACATGATAAAGTTGAAACTTTTTCATATGGTATGAAGCAGCGTTTGGGTTTAGCGCAAACTTTATTACATAATCCTGAAATTATTGTGATTGATGAGCCTAATAATGGATTAGATCCTGTTGGTATTAATGAAATGAATGAAATTTTAAAAAATCTTCAAGGTGAAGGTAAAACTATAATTATTAGTTCGCATATTCTGAGTGAAATTGAATCTTTATGCACAGATATATGTATATTAAGAAATGGTGAAATACTAGTTGTTGATTCACTTGAAAATTTAAAAAAAAATAGTAATACTTACACAATCGAAGTAAATAATTCAATTGATGCTTTAAACGAATTAGAAAAACATAAAAATATTAAGGTCTTAAAACATTTGAATAATTATATAACTTTTTCATCAATTAAAGAATTAAATATTAACTCGATTAATTTAATTTTTAAAACTGAAATCCAAATTAATCAGTTTAAAAAAGATGCAGATTTATTAAAGTATTTTTATGCTAATTAATCTAATTAAAAATGAATTAGTTAAAGCCTTTTATAAGAAAAGAACTTTTATAAGCATATTACTTATAACTTTTTTAATTCCTATTATCATAATAGCAATCAATAAGGGTGCGTACAGTCTTCAATCAAGAATCTATGGTCAATTAGAGGACTCTTTTATCTTTATAGGAAGTATCATTAATGGTTATTTAGCTACGTATATTGTAATCACAATACTTATAAGTAACATGCCCTTTCTTTATACAATTATACCTTCAGAAATTATTTCTGGTGAGTATCAAAAGGGTACATTTCGTATATATTTAACTAGACCTCCATCTAGAAATTTGGTGTTATCATCAAAATTATTATATGTTATTCTATCTACAATTTTAATTCATTTCTTCTTTTTTATATATACACTTATTTTTGCTTTAATTATTTTAGGTCCAGGTGACTTAGCAGTATACCACAAAGGTTTATTATTCTTAGGTGAAGGTGATGTAGTTTTTAGGTTTATCGCATCAGCATTAATTTCATTACCAGTAATGATAACGGTATCTATACTTTGTTTTATGTTTTCTTCATTATCAAGAAATGCTGTTGCTCCAATAATATTAACAATAAGTACTATATTTATCGGTTCGGCAATATCTATCATACCAATAGATTTATTCGAAGTCATTAATCCATATTTATTTACAGGTTATATAAATACATTTTTAGTTGCTTTTTACGATCCAATTCCATTCCAAGAAGTTTTAAACACTATATTTGTAACCTTTATATGGTCAATAATTTTTATTATTATAACCTATTATACATTCAATAAAAGGGATATAACTGAATGAAAATATTTATGTTACTACTAGCAACCTTTTTATTTTCATCTAGTAATGAAAATTTAAATAATGTAGAAAAAATAATTAATAATACTCAAAAAAAATTTGAGTTAGTAAGTGATTTTGAAGTGAAAATGAGAATAGACTTGAAGATTCCTGCATTTCGAATGCCCAAAAAAAAATACAAAGCTTATTTTAAACAACCTAATAAATTTAAGATTAAAACAAAAGGTTTTGGTGTACTACCTAAAACTGGAATTTTCACACCTCCTCAAGAAAATTTTAATAAATTAAAGAATAAGGTACTTTTAAGTTCCAATATCAAAGATAATGTTATAATTTCAGGTGAACTAATAGCCGATAGTTTAAAATTAGAATTTCCTAATGAATATTCAAAATTAACTTTCAAACCTCAAGTAGAAGTTTTAGTTGATACAATACGCTGGGTAATTCAAAACGTAACTACAAAATTAGACACACTTAAATTAATTGAAATTAATAATGAATTCAATGAATTTAATGATGGAATTTTTTTACCTGCTAGTACCGAAGTAATATATTATGTTAAGGATGCAAAACTAGCAAATTGGTTAAATAAAGATATTAATAGTATGATAGGTAGTCAGACTGATATAAATTCAGATATGATAAAAGGAACAATTAATATTAATTATAATAATTATAAAATCAATATTGGTCTGGACGATAGAATTTTTGATTAATTTTCTTAAGTCTATTTTTAAATAAGACTGGAAATATACTAATAATTCTTATAACACAAATATAGTTCTACCACCTCAAAATATACAATATAATTGGTTTTGAGAATATAAAAGAAAATATCCACCGTTTTTATACAACTACAGATTTTTTATGCTATTTTTAGCTCATGATGAAGATACATTTTTGATATTTATATTGTTACATTATTTGTAATTAGTTAATCATTAGCAATAGATGTATTTTTCTTATTGGGAGGCTTAATTATCTTAATCATAACACCTAGAGCGATATGGTTTAATATTCTTGATTTGAATTTAGCTTATATATTGATTGCATAGTTAGATTAAAACTTACTAGAAAAGTTACGCAGGGTATAATAATGAATATGAAGTATTATATTTCATATTATTCTTATTTAGATTTTTAATAGATAATTAAGTTACTGTTAGTTTTTTAGATATACGATATTTTTTCCTTATTATTTGAGAAATTTTATCAATAATCATATTTAATATCGCTGTTATTAAAATTAAAAACATAGCTTTGTCTAATTGATGATCTGAAATAGCAGAGTCAATGTAAAATCCTAATGAGTAAATTCCTAAAATACCTAAAATTGCAGATTCTCGCATTATTACTTCCCATCTATAAAAAAGAAATGCAAAAAATTGACCACTTATCTTTGGTGTAATCTCATAAAGAAAAATATTGAATTTATGATTTAAGTTATCAAATCTTATTTTTATAATATTAGTATTATTAGCAGTTAAAAAGGATAAAATAGCACCATTATGAATGAAAATAGCAAATATAGCAGGTAACATTGAAGGTCCCCATAAAAGTAAAAATAGATATGCTAAAATATATTCTGGAGTGGTCCTGAAAATTATTAAAATGGTATGAGATATTCTTCTAATAATAGGGTGAGTTAATTTTTTTGTTGCAAATGGAAACGATATAAATGCAAAAATACCGGTAAAAAATAATCCTATCTGTGTCAAAATAATTGTATTCCAAATTCCAATTAACCCTTCGGTTTTTATAATATTTAGCATCCATTTTATTACTATAATAATATTAAAATCTATCGAATAAGAATTATTGTAATATCCTTCCTTTTTTATTGGCCAAGGTAGTATATCATATGTAAAAAATCTATAAAAGTTTTCCAAACTAAAATTTATTTCTAATGATATAAAATAAATTGAAAAAATAAATAAAATAGGTATTGTTTTAATTTTTACGATATGTTTTAATAAAGCTATGATTATAAAAAATATATAAAGTAACGATGCCATTTCTGAATAGAGGCCTTCGCGGAAAGCTGTTTCTAAATAAAATCCAACTGTCGGAAGACCTATGAAACCCAGTATTGCGCTTGATCTTATTGCACATTCTAACCGATATTTTATGTAATTTGATATATCTTTTATTATAATTGGAAGAGAATAATAAATAAAAATACTAAATCTATTAATATTAGGTGGTATTACTTCTTTTGGTATTTTTATTGACTCTTCTTCAATTTCATGAAAAACTTTTGCGAATATTCCTGCATAAGGAATTGCTATTGAAATAATACCGCAGACCGCATTTAAACCAACTAATTGTAATATTATAAATGCCCAAAATATTTCATGTATGGAACGAATGAATGAACAAAATAGTCTAATTATTTTTATATTAAAAAATAAGGAAAGTGGGATAGCTAAAATAACAGATAATGTTATTCCACAAATAGCAAAGGTAAAAGTATTTATTATAGCAAATTTATAAATCCAAAAAACACTAAAATCAGGATTTAATAATCCAGTACCAATACTTGATAATTCCATCCATGGATTTAAATTAATAATTTCAATATCAGCAAATATTGCTGCAAAAATAGTAATTATTGTAAATTTTAATATCAGTGAGTTCAAGTTTTTATTTAGGGTTATATAGTCTTAATAAATCCTGCTCTGTTAGTTTATTTATACTTTTATCAAACTGAATACATCCATTAAAAATACCAATTAGTCGATTAGAATATTTTTTTGCTAATTCAATATTGTGGAGTGAGAATATTACTGTATCTGCTGATTGAATAATTTGCTTTAATAGTTTTTCAGCTTTATGAGGGTCTACAGAAGAAACAGGTTCATCAGCTAAAATAATAGATTTATTTTGATATAATGATCGGGCAATTGCTGTTCTCTGTTTTTGTCCTCCTGAAAGTTCACCTACTTTATTGTATAATTTTTCACTAATTCCAATTTTTTCTAATATAGGAATTATCATTTTTAAGCAATTTTTATTTGGGGATAAGAGATTTTTAAAATTCTCCCAATTTGAGTGTTGATCTAATTTTCCAATATACACATTATTATAAACAGATAATTGCTCTATAAGTCCAAAATCTTGATGAATAAATGAACATTCATTAGGTATTTGATTAAATAAAGATTTTAATAAAGTTGTTTTTCCACCACCACTAGGGCCTATAAATGCAATTTTTTCACCTTTATTAATCTCTATATTTATATTTTTTAATGCATTAACACTATGATAAGAGACATTTAAGTTATTTAATTTAAATAGTAAATCACTCAATCTATTTTGGAATGATTCCTACTTTCTGAGCAGTTTCTAATACTGGATTAAACATATCATTTGTAGCTTCTATAAAAGATTCTCGCGGAAATTGATTTAATATATCTTTATCTGTTAAATTTAATAATGCTTTTTGTACTTTTTTCAAGAAACCATCTCCAAATTTAGAATCTACATCACCTCTTATTGACCAATTATAATCAGGATATCCAGGAGTTTCCCAAATTACACTTATTATATCTAGATTTACTTTTCCAGCACTAAGTTCTTTTTTCCAGACTTTATAGTTTACGGCACCAACTTCAAATGCTCCAGATTGTACAAGTTGAATTGTTTTTGAATGATCACCACTATATCCAACTCTTCTAAAAATATCTGTAGGGGATTTTCCATATTCTTCTCTAATAAAGTGTTCAGGCATTAATCTACCTGAAGTTGATCCTTTAGATCCAAAAGTAAATGTATTATTTTTAATTTCCTTAGGAAAAGAATTTGACCATGATAAACTGGTACTTTTATGAGCTATAAAGTATGTTTTAAAATTTGGATCGTTTTTACCTTGAGCTATTGCTTGCGATCCAGGGACAGATAGTCTCGCTTTTACCCCTGAAAGGCCTCCAAACCAGGCAAGTTGAACTTGATTATTTTTAAAAGCTTCAACAGATGCAGAATATGATTTTACTGGAATATATTTTACTTCAATACCAAGTTCATCTGTAAGATATTTTGCAATTTTCCCAAAACGTTCTTCTAACCGAGCTGTATCTTGATCGGGTATTGCTGTAAAAGTGAATATTTTATTTTGTGACTGACATCCAAAAAATAAAATAGTAAATATTAGCGCATTAATTTTATTCATTTTTTTTCTTAATTAATACTGAAATATGTTTTTTATATAAGTTAATTGTAATTTTGTTGTTAATAATTATTATATAAATTAGGATATAATAGTAAGTTTTTGAAAACTAAACTTCAAATGATTTAAATAAAAGAGGTCTACTAGGAGCTGCATCAGATACAAAATGAGGGATTTGAATATTTACAAAATAAAAACCGTCTTTTACTGAATTTGGAATATATGCTAATTCAGTAATTGTTTTTTTTGATTTTGGATTAATTTTAGTATGCGGGCTAAAACCATTACCCCAAAACATTCTATGATTACCTAAAATACCATTATCAGACGATCTATCTATTGATGGTATATCTACAATTAGATGTTTTATTTTTAATTCATATATCATAGATATTGTGTCATTAGTAAAAAATGGAGCAGGACTTTTAGTATAGTTTGTAAAAATTTTATTTTCATGATTAGGTTTTGTTCTAACAATAAGCACATCAGTTTTATTGTCACAATATTTATTATATTTTAATAGAAAATTTTCGACTGAAATTACTGATTCATAATCATTTACGTCACAATGATACTTATCACTACATTCACAAAAGTTTATCGTATCAATTGTTATTAAATTAGCAGCCATAATAGGTTTAGTTAATAATAAACCGATGTCACCTGATTTTTTTAATAAGTGTCCTACTGACTCAGTATGAGTTCCTGAGCAATGTATATTCATCGATATTTCTGATACATTACAGCTTGCACCCATTGAAACATCCCAATCTATATTATCAGTTTTTAATGGTCTTAATGTCCCTTTTTTAACATTATAGAAGTTAGGTTGTTTTCCATTAAAATTATATGGAATCGATAAATCAATAACTTCATTTAAATCTATATTATAAGTTCTTTTATTATGTTGAATTTTAATCAATTTATTAATGGTAATTTTGAATTAATTAATTTTTCTAAATCCTCAAAATCAGTATTATTTAAATCTATATTTTTTATTATTTTCTTTTGTATTTCACCTCTCTTGTATACTTCATTATATGGTATCGATGTAAAACTAACCATATTATATCTTGGTATAAATCTATTTGGAAATTTTTTATATAATAAGTTAGCAACATTATTCATTTTTATAAATTCAGATTTCGCAACAGAATCTCTCATTTCAATATAATTTTCAATGGCCATTTTTGCGATTGAATCTGTATTTGGTTTTCTTAAATCACTATATTTTTTTAAAGTTTTATTAAAATTATTATTATTAATGGATAGGATATTAATTAATTCACTACAATCTTCAAAAGAAGCATTCATACCTTGTCCAAAAAATGGAACTATTGCATGAGCCGAATCACCAATTAATAGTATGTTTTTATAATTCCATTTATTAGTATAAATCGTTGCTAATTTCCCAGTTGGATTACTACGAAAAGATTGAGGAAAGTTTTCTAACTTTGGTAATATATCAGGGAAATAGTTTTGAAAAAAGTTTATTATATCTGAGTCAGATTGTAAGCTTTCAAAACTAATTTCACCGGTATTTGGCATAAATAATGTACAGGTAAATGATTTATTAGTATTGGGTAATGCAATTAACATAAACTCACCACGAGGCCATATATGAAGACAATTATTATCGAGCTGGAATTTACCATTTTTATCAGGAGCGATATTTAACTCTTTATAGGCATGACCTAATGGTTCTTTTCTTGAAGGATTTTCAACATTTATGTCAACATATTTTCTTAATTGAGAACCAGCACCATCGGCTCCAATTATAATTTTATCATTAGGAATAATATTACCGTTAGAAAATATTAAATCATTTTCAGTTATCTCTATGAGTTCGTGGTTAAAGTGTATCTTTACATTTCCACGTTCTTCAGCCTCACTCATTAGAACTTTATTTAGTTTTGCTCTTGATACTGAATTTATATAATCATTTTTATTTATACTGTATGACTGGAAATCTAAATCACCATTTTTATGGTGAATCATTCGTCCTTTCATTGGTATTAATATTGGTTCAATTCTATCAAATACTTTAGCTTTTTTCAATGCTTGAATACCCCGCTCAGATAATGCTAGATTTATTGATCTACCAGCAGACAGTTTTTCTTGGCGAGGATCTACTCTTTTTTCATATAACTCTATTTCAAAGCCTCTCTGTGCTAATAAAATAGAAATCAGGGGTCCTGTTAGCCCTGAACCAATTATTTTTATTTTTTCCATATTTTTAAATTTATATAAAAAAAAAGGCAGAAAAATCTGCCTTTTTTATTTGCAAAAAAATTAATTATTTCATTAAAATTGTTCGAGTCGTCGCCTGATGAACTCCAGAAACTAATTTAATATAATATATACCACTTGTCAAATGAGATGCATCCCATGTATAATTATGACTACCCTTAATTTGATAACCACTGAAAATATTTTCAATCTTTTGACCCTGAAGATTGTATGCATCTAAAGAAACATTTCCATCCATTGGTAGAGAAAAGTTAATATCAGTAGTTGGATTAAAAGGATTGGGATAAGTATTTCCTAACTCAAATTTAAAATCACTTTCAGAATAAATATTTCCATTTTCAGAAAAAACTAAATTCATAGAATTACCTCCTTTATCACTGATTATAAAATCAAAGTCACTAACTTCTGATCTATCTGGATTATCAATTTCAATTTTAAAATTATTTTTAAATGGACTATTATTTAGTGAATATGATAAAATCATATTATTATTTGTGATAAATTCTTTTTCTGAATTATCTATTAGCTTAGCAGATGAAGTATTCAAATTAGATTTAATTTGAATACCTAAAATATCTTCTTTACTCGAAAATGTTAAGGTTAATTTGTTATTATAGTTTGAGATATCAATGTTAGCTATACCTTCTGTCGATAGAGAATTAGTTGACACTGTGTTTCCTAAAATAATATTTATCATTTGAATGATATCTAAAACATTTATTACTGAATCATTATTAAAATTACCATCAGACTTTTGACACTCAGTATGTGAAGGAGAGTCATAGCCACCATTTGAAATCATTGAAACTACTAAAATAATATCGGTAACAGTCACAAACATATCATCATTTGGATCACCAGATAGGTTGTGGCAATCATCACACGTATCTCCAATTTGATCCATATCTTGATCTTCTTGATTTGGATTGAAGTCATTGGGACAATTATCTTCTTCATTAAGAACAAAGTCATTATCATAATCTGGGTTACCACACATTGTACAATTATCAAGCATACTTTGTATTATATTATTTGCTTGACTATACGATACCTGATTTGACATGTAATGTACTCTCATTTCATGATCGATAAAGACGGTACTTGGAATAGCATTACCTGTATTAAACCAACTGAAAATATTATTTTGTGCATCATGAGCAATCATTGGAATATTTGGAATACCCATATTACCCCATTGAGTACAGGAATAAGGCTGGTTCATATCACCAAGCGCATTAAATATTTCAACACCATCATTATCAGCCCAATTGTTATCAATTGCATCAAAATCAGGTATAAACTGAACGCAAGGTCCACACCATGTTGCAGAAATATCAATCAACATAACCTTATAAACTCCACCATTTTCTGCTCCATTAAAATGAACTAACTTTAAATTATCCTCGGGATGTTCTCCATAGCATACGTCAAATGGTTGATTTTGGTGAGATAAACTTACAATATCACCAACACTATAAATAGCAGGGAATATAAATGATGAGATTATAAGAAATATAAGATTTTTTTTAAACATAATTTTCCTTTACTTTAAGAGTATTGCTTTTTCGAACTGTTGATTTATACCATCCGAAAGTTTAATATAATATATACCTGAGGGTAATCTTCCTGCATTCCACGAATATGAATGTAGACCTAATTCTTGATAACCATCAAAAATTATATCAACCTGCTGTCCGTTAGTATTATATGCAATTAATGTTATATGGCCTTCTACAGGAATAGAAAAGCTGATTTCTGTTGTTGGATTAAATGGATTTGGATAAACACTATTTAATTCAAATATATGTGGACCATTTTGAAATACTGAAACTTCATTTGACTTGACTAATTTCATTTCAAATCCATGTGTATCTCCAACAATTATTGAAATATCTTTTGGGTTTAAATTTAGGCCGTTAGTTAATGTAAATATAGCCTTTTTACTATCAAAAGGTTGATTTAATAATGAATAAGCAATTATGTTATTAGTACCATTGTTAAAATTAGATTCGATTTTAATATGACTATTATCTAGGATAGATATTTCAATATTTTCTGATTTCAAACCAAATTGAATACCACTAAATGCATGCGTTCCATTTATTTCAATTTTTAAATCATTACCGTCAGTTATGAATGAAACTTTAGCTATACCCTCAGATTTTTCTAAATCATACCCTTGACCTGAACAATGACAATTTTGCGGTGAATTACCTAATATGATGTTAACAATTTGTATAATATCTAAAATATTTATTATTCCATCACTGTTAAAGTCTGCATTTAACTTCTCACAATCTAAATATTGTGAAGAACTCATTCCACCATTTAAAACAATATTAACAGTTGAAACAATATCTGTAATATTAATAAGACCATCACTATTTAAATCTCCTGCAGAATTTAGACAATCATCACAAACATCACCAATTCCGTCACTATCTATATCAGTTTGGTCTGGATTATAATCACTTGGACAGTTATCATCAATTCCAGATAGTCCGTCTTCATCAGAGTCAGTAGCACCACATAAACCTGCATTTTCACAATTTTCGTATAAGGTTTGTATTAAATTATTTGTTGAACCGTATGGCCATGGCTTATCTGCTACTCTCATTTCATGATCTAAAACTGCATATGTTGGATAGGCATTATAATCATCATGAAGCCAATTAAAAATTGTCCCTGTATCTTCAATAATTACAGGAATTCCATTAATGCCTTGGTTACCCCATTGGCTACATGAATATGGCTGACCGATATCAGCTAAAGCTACAATAAACTTAACAGATTCATCTATTAGACCATTATTATTATCATCATTACCATTGACTGGATCTGTCCAATAATCTGCATAGTTGTCCATCGAACCGATGTCGCTGTAGCAAGGACCTCACCAGGTAGCAGCCATATCAATAAATGAAATCCAATACTTTCCATCTGAATTTGAAGCACCATTTAAATCTGAAAACGAGAATGTTGAATTATAATCACCATAACACACATCAAATGATTGATTTTGATGTGACGAAGACATAATATCGCCTGTATCATAAGTTTGCGTATGAATAAAAGAAAAAATTATAGATAGATTTAAAATTATTTTTTTCATTACTTCTCTCCTCACAAATTATTTTTTAAAACATTTAATTTAAATTAATATTAGTTAACTTTTTAATTTATTTCTAAGAAATAAATTGTAACAAAATAAACTAGAAAAAGGTTCTATATGTCAATTTAAAGCCGTCTTTAAATCCAGGCTGATCTGCACAAATACCATTTGCACAAACCCTTCCACCTTTTTGACTGCCATGAAAAACCGAAAGTTGACTGTTTGAATTTATATCAAAAGAAAAGTCTGTACCAATCCATTTATTAAATTCTTCAGACCAAGATACATTATTTAATTTTTTTACATGAGATTCACTATCGTAAAAATAGGTTATTGACCACTTAGATGGAGACCTGTATGTTAGAGAAAAATACTGATTATTATATTTTTCAATATTAGTGCTCCTTTTATCATTAGTATTATCCACTAAATTATAGTCATGATTCATCTCAACATTACGCCATTGATACTCATAATAGCTTGATATTGAAGCACCGTTTTTAAATTTCCATGAAAACCGAGTTGGTAATGTGAAGATATTTTGTTTCTCATAACTATATTTTTTTTCGTATAACTGGTCGCGTCTATAATTTAATAACTCTGTTTCTAGTTCTTCTTCTCTTAATGTATAATTTTCCAGATGATTAGACTCTAAAATATCTAAACTATCTTGATAAGTTATATTATATTCACTAATAAAAGTATCTGCAGCATATTCATTTGGTGTTAATCCATTGCAATATCCCCAGAGATAACATGCTTCATAGTACTGTTGGTAAATAAAGTTGATTTCATCTAAGTTGTCTTGGTATTGGCTATTAATTATTCCTAATTCAATTAGACGAATACTATCAATTTCTAAGTTAACACTAGATATAAGTTGATCTAATGAATTAGTATCAAAGTCTCTTATTATCGTGTTGTGATACTTGTATACCTCATCTAATTGGTTTAAGCCTATTTGGAAATATAATTGTTCGCCTAAACCATATCCAGAAATTTCTGTATTGATTTGCCTGAACGGTTTAAATGCTATACTTTCATCAGTTAAATTCATAAATATTAATGATATTGGATTGGAGTGTTTATATTGTTTTGTAATCGTAGTATCAGAACTTATATTATAATAGAGACCAACATGTGTATTAGCTTGAGATATATTTATCATCCAGTTAAGATTATCATTTAAAGATTTTTGAATTTCTAGTTGATGACCAATTTCATCCCCAAAATTAATTGAATGAGTGTATCGTGATGCTAAAATAGAAGTTGATTCTTGGTATACTGTTGGTGCCCCACTAATTGATTGAATGAAGTATGGTTCATTGTAGTCTTTATATTCATAAGTGATTCCAAAACCACCTAAATAAGCAGAAATTGAACTGTATATTTTGTAACCTAATTCATTTTCACCTAGTAATTTAGTATAGTTGTTATGAGAATATTCAACTGTAAAATCAAAGTAATCATGAATATAGAACCAAGAGAAATTTTTGATAACTGATGTTAATGTATCATCTCGAAAATCTTCATAGGGAACTCTGAGGTAAAATTCTTTTCCAATTCTAGTATCAAGGTGTTCATTATTGTAGAGAACCATCATATCTTTGCTTATTTCAGAAGTTTGATTTAAAAAATATCCGTTTAAAGTTCCAAAATTGTTAGTTCCATATTCAAATCCACCACTAAAAAGAGTATTGTATAGCTGTCTATCTGAATTTATCATTGCAGGATTAGATCTAAAATTATATTGTCCTTTCCCAATTAAAGAGAAAAGTCTTAATTGTTCTGTGTAATAGTAAATTAATTCTAGACCTGTAATACTATTATCCAAATCTACATTTTGATCTAAAACTAAATTTAAACCAAGTCCATTTCCGTAAAGAGTATAAATATCACCAACTTTAACATCAATTAAATCTTTTGAAAATTCAAAGTAAAACTTATTTAGTCCATTTTTATACATACCAAAAATAGGAGGATCACTATACTCTAATTGTGACCAAAGTGATACACCAGAATTAAATTGTATGTTTACATCTAATAAATTTTCAAAATAATTATAGGAATCTTCAGTACTTCCAGAATTCTTAATACTGATTCCATCTCCAAATTTAGACTCAAGAGAAAAATTAATAAGGGTTTGTGAAAAAATTAAACCTAAAGAAAGTAGTAATATTTTCTTCACTATTTATTTTCTATTTTTTCTAATTTAAATTTTGTTTCTGGAAAATTATGAACAATTAATTCTTTTATTTCTTTCTCCAATGAAATTTCATCACCAGGATTGTAACCGGTATGCCTTTTAAAAATACTTCCATCTTTATTAACAAGTAATAATAATGGCATAGCTTTACCTCCTAATTTTCTAAATGATTCTGAACGAGCGTCAGATAAAACAGTAAAGTCAAATCCTGCAGATTTGATATATGATTTAACCTTAGACATACTGCGAGGAGTATCCATATTTACAGAAAAGACCTGAAATTTTTTTTCTTTATATTTATTATGAAATTTATTTAGAAACTTCATTTCTTTTTTACATGGTTCACAAGCTAAGTTCCAGAAGTTAATTGCAATTGGTCCATTATCAGGTAAACTAGTCATATTGACTTTTTTCTTATTCAAGTCTTTCAATTTAATATTTGGAAGCTCTGAGTTTACTCCAAAAATCAGTGTTATTTTAAATATGAATATAAGTATAATTGTCAAGTTTTTCATTAAAAAAATCCTATTTATAAGTAATTTAAATTTTAAAGCGAGTTTTTTATACTATAAATTTAGCATACATTTTTTAAACATTTAGATATAAAAGTCGTAGAGTTAAAATAAATATTTATCAAATTGATAAATAAGTTAAAATAATAATTTTTATAGTGTTTTATAAACTATCTTTTTTAATAAGTTAATTATATAAATACAAAGAAACTTTCTTAATAAAATTGATTGAAAGTTTTCTTCACATTATTCATTTACTTCATAATAAAAAGTTGATTTTAATTAGTTACTTAGGTAATTATAAATTAAGATTTTAATTCAAATTTTTTAATAGTAAAGCTAATAATTTTATATTTATTATCTAAATTTTAAAAAATAATATTAAATGCAAAAGAAATACGATATAATCATCATTGGGTCTGGAATTTCAGGTTTATGTTGTGGAGCTCTTCTATCAATGGAGGGTAAGAGGGTTCTTATCCTTGAAAAACATTTTAAGATTGGTGGATATACTCATACGTTCAAGAGAAAAGGCTTTGAATGGGATGTTGGAATACATTATGTTGGTTCTGTTCATAATAAAAAATCATTTTCAAGAAAAGTATTTGATAAAATTTCAAATAATAATCTTAAATGGCAAAAAATGAATGAAAATTATGATCGTATGATTTTCCCTGATAAAAGCTATGACTTTATTGCACCAAAAACAAAATTTATTGAAAAAATGAAGGAATACTTCCCTGAAAATACATCTGATATTGACAAATATATTGAGCTGGTAAGTAAAGTAAATAAAACATGTATAAAATATTTTTCAGCAAAAACTTTGTCAGGGATATCAGAAGTATTTTTTAGAGGTTATTTAACGAAAAACTTTTTGAAATATTCTAATATGACAACCTTTGATGCACTTTCTAAAATAACATCAAATACTAAACTTATTGGAGTATTAACTGGACAGTGGGGCGATTATGGTCTACCACCTAATGAGAGTAGCTTTGTTATGCATTGTATGATTGTAAATCATTATTTTGATGGTGCTAATTATCCTATCGGTGGCTCTAGGATGATTGCAGAGACAATCGTACCTGTGATAATTGGAAATGGAGGAGAGGTAATAAAAAGTTGTTCTGTAGATAAAATTTGGGTTGAAAATGGTGTTATTGCTAAAGGCGTTATTTTGGAGTCAGGTCGCAGAATTAGGGCAGATAATGTTATTAGTAGCGCTGGAGTAGCTAATACATTGGGTAAGTTTCTAAGAGAAGAAAAAAATATTAATAATTATAAAAATAATTTGATAAAAGTTAAGCCCTCATCTGGCCATGCCTGTTTATACATTGGCTTTGATCAGAGTGCTAAAAGTTTAGGAATAGAAGATACTAATTTATGGGTTTATCCCTCATACAAGCATGATAATAACGTTAAAAAATTTAGATTAAATCAGAACAGTACTTTCCCTCTTTTATACATGTCATTTGCATCTTCAAAAGATCCAGAATGGGATAAAAATCACCCTAACAAGGCAACAATGGAAGTAATTGTACCATCAAGTTTTAAGCATTATAAAAAGTGGTCAGAAGAACCTTGGAGAAAAAGAGGAGATGATTATGAAGTTTATAAAGAAAAACTGAGTAATCGAATTATTGAAGAGGTGTATAGGTACTGTCCGCATTTAAGAAATAAGATATCATTTTATGAGCTATCTACACCACTTTCTACAAAGAATTTAGCAAATTATGAGTACGGTGAATTATATGGGATTGATCATAATCCTGAAAGGTTTAGTCAAAAATGGCTAAAGCCAAAAACTCCAATAAAAAATTTATATTTAACTGGTCAGGATATATTAACAGTTGGACTGGCTGGAGCTTTAGCTTCGGGAGTATTAACAAGTTCTGTGGTATTAAAGAAAAATATGTTTAAAAAAATTTGATAATTATTCATAGGAGTAATGAATGGAGCTAGTGGTACCTATTTCCATAATGGCATTTTTAAATATTTTCTCAACTTATAGATTGTTATTTTTAGCTTCTAAGTATTTAAAAATAAAAGAAATTAAATACAGCCAATTTAGGTTGAATGAAGGTGAATTTCCTGATCATTTATGGTCAGCCAGATATCAATTTCAAAATATGTTTGAATTACCTGTGTTATTTTATTTGATATGCTTACTTCAAATAAATTTAAATATTTATGGTCGAATAGATATCTATCTTGCATGGGGATTTGTTTTCTTCAGACTAATACATTTTATTATAAGGTTGAAAAATCAAAGAGACTTAAATATCAAACCTAGAACTCTAGCATTTATATTTAGTCTTATATGTTTAACCTTTAGCTGGATAAGTTTTTTTATTAATTATTTAAAAAGTTTATTATTTACTTAAGTTAATTTTTAATTTTAGTAACCCAAAAACTTAAATTACACATTAATATGATAGGAGTTTTATGATAAAACAAATTTACATAGTTTTATTTTTGCTTGTATTGTCACTAGGATGCTCTTCAAAATCAACAGAGAAATTATCTCAAGTTTCTACAGATAAGACTGAAAAACTACCCGATCTTCCAGAAAAAGTATCTGAAATAGATATAGTAGAAAGTAAAATCAAATGGACCGGTAAAAAAGTAACAAAATCACATAGTGGAACAATAGATATAAAAAGTGGTGTAATTAATACTAAAGGATTTCATGTAACTTCTGGATCTGTTGAGATTGATATGAATTCGATAAAAAATACTAGTATTAAAAAAAAGAAATCAAGAGAAAACCTTACAAGACATTTAAAAAATGAAGATTTTTTTAATGTCGATAGTTTCCCTACTTCAACAATTACAATTAATAGTTCTAATAAAATTAATAATGGAAGATATAAATATTTTGGTGATTTAACAATTAAAGGAATTACAAATCCTGTTAATTTTGAAGGAAGTATTAGTCAGAGTGAGGATAAATTTTCATCAAAAATAACTATGAAATTTGACAGAACTCGTTGGGGAATAAAATATGGGTCTGGTAGATTTTTTGAGGATTTAGGGGATAGAATGATATTGGATGATATAGAATTAGAAATTTCACTAATAACGAAATAAATGATATATTTACTTGTATTTTTATTTCTGAATGTATTACTAGGAATATTAATTGTAATTATTTCTAGCGATAAATTTCCATATAAAAATAACAATATCAGTAGTTCTAGCAACTTTGAGGACTATGAGAATATTGAAAAGATTGAAGAAGTTGAGAATATAGAAGTAGTTAAAGATATAGCTAAACAGGAAGAAATCCAATTATCAGTTAATAATGAAGATAAAGTTAATAAATTAGCAAAACAAATGATTCCAAATGAAAGTAACCATTCAAGTCCTGCAAAAGAAGCTGCCAAAGAAATGGGAGACAGAGTAAAAGAGTATTTTGAAGACAATCCTAAAGATGCATCTAAGATTTTTAAGACCATGTTGAAAAAAGATAATTAAATTAAATGAGACGTTGGTCTATCAATGTATATATAAATAAATTTAAACATAGAATTTTTATTTAAAACTGTGACTATATCTAAAATTTATATATTTTTATTTACTATATTATTATTTTTAACAGGATGCTCTGATGTTTCATTGGAACAGCAAATGGAATACTACCCAAATGGTGCAAAAAAAAGAGAGTTAACCTACAAAGGTAATAAATTACATATGACATTAGTTAAACTTGTAGATTATTATAATGAGTTAAATACTGATAATCCTCAAAAAATTTCTGAGTTAAATTATGAAAATAGCTCATTAAATGGAGAGCAGGAATATTGGTATAGTAATGGAACAAAAAAAATGGTACTGAATTATCGGTATGGCTTAATGCAAGGCGAACAAACTGGATGGTATAAAAATGGAAAAAGTAAATTTAAACAAAATTATAATTTTGGTAATTTAGAAGGTATTCAATACTCTTATACTACTTCTGGTAAAATTGACAGAAAAAAGTTGTATAGGAATGGAAAACTAATTCGAATTATAAAAGATTAACATTTTTTTGATGTTAATTTTAGAGTCCTTTAGTTTTAATCTCATTACAATAAACATTTACTTAATCTTTGGCCAATAATAATTCAAAGAAAAAATTATATTTAATAGACGGTATGGCTCTGATATATCGTGCTCATTTTGCATTGATAAGAAATCCATTAATGACTGCCGATGGAAGACATACATCTGCTATTTATGGATTTTTTAATTCAATACTTAAATTATTAAAAGAAGAGAATCCTGAATATTTTGCAGTTATTTTAGACAGTAAAGAGCCAACCTTTCGTCATAAATTATTTAAAGACTATAAGGCAACAAGAGAGAAAATGCCTGAAGAACTTGTTGAGCAGATACAACCTATTTTAGATTTTCTATATGCTGCAAATATACCAATTTTAAGGAAACCTGGTTATGAGGCAGATGATATTATCGGTACAATTTCAAAAAAAGCATTAAAACATTCTTTAGATACATATATTGTTTCTGGTGATAAAGATTTAATGCAACTTATAAATGAAAGCACTTTCTTGTACACTCCGGGTAATAGATTTAAACCAACTATTATTTATGATGAAAATAGAGTTATCGAAAAATGGGGAGTTAGACCAAATAAGATTATTGATTTTTTAGCTTTAATGGGAGATACTTCAGATAATATTCCAGGTGTAGATGGTGTTGGTCATAAAACTGCTCAAAAATTATTAAATGAATATAATAATATTCATAGTGTAATTGATAATGCAGAGAATATAAAAAATAAACGTGTATCAAGTGGACTTATCAAAGCAAAAAATTATTATAAAACTTCATTAAAACTTGTTACAATTGATAATGAAGTATCTGTTGAATTTAAAATAGAAGATTTTAAAAGAAAACCTGCTAATAGTCCAAAATTATTAGAGTTATTGCAAACCTATGAACTTTTTTCATTAAAAAAACAATTAGATGGGATTTTAATAAATGAAAAAAGTGAAAATAATAAAACTAAGAATACAAAAAAATATGAATTGATAAAATCTATCAAAGATTTAAAACAGCTTTGTAAAAATTTACAAAAATCAAATATTATTGCATTAGATACAGAGACTACTTCAATAAATCCACATGATGCTGATTTGGTAGGTATTTCAATTTCCTTTGAAAAAAATAAGGGATTTTACATTCCAATCTTAGGACTAGAAAAAGATAAATTATTAAAGTTAAATGAAGTAATTAATCTATTAAATCCTATTTTACACAATAAAGAAATAATTAAAATAGGTCAAAATATTAAATATGACATTATTGTCTTAGAAAAAGCAGGATTTACAATAAAAGGTATAGGCTTTGATACAATGATTGCAGCTCATCTGATTAATCCTGCAATTCATGAATACAAATTAGATTTTATATCTAAACAATATTTAGGTTATTCAATGATGTCAATAACTGAGTTGATTGGTGAAGGAAAAAATCAAATTACAATGGATAAGGTTTCCGTTCATAAATCTGCATTATATGCATCTGAAGATGCAGACATTACCTTTCAATTATTTAATAAATTTAGAAAGTTAATTGAAGAAGAAAATTTAGAAGATTATTATAATAAAATTGATATTCCATTGATTCCTGTTTTAGTTGAAATGGAAAAAAATGGTGTTTACCTTGACTGTGAATTCCTTCAAAATTTATCTGTTGATTTAGAACAAAAATTAGAAAAGACAATTAAGGATATTTATTTAATTGCAGGTAAAAATTTCAATATTAATTCACCAAAGCAACTTGCTGAAATTTTATTTGATGAATTAGAGTTAAAACAAATTCGAAAAAGAAGTACAGATGTTAATGTATTAGAAATTCTTAAGAATTATCATCCATTACCTGAAAAAATTTTAGATTATAGACAATATAAAAAATTAAAATCTACTTATGTAGATGCATTACCAGGATATGTAAATAAGAGAACCGGCAGAGTTCATACTAGTTGGAACCAAACTATTGCAGCAACTGGTCGTTTATCCTCAACAAATCCTAATTTTCAAAATATTCCAATTAGAACAAGACTTGGAAGAGAAGTAAGAAAAGCAATAAAACCTCAGAAGTCTAAATGGAAACTTATGTCAGCTGATTATTCACAAATTGAATTAAGGATTATGGCTCATTTATCAGGAGAAGAAGCTTTAATTACAGCATTTCAAAATAATGAGGATATTCATTCGCGTACAGCATCTCTTGTCTTTAAGGTACCTGTTGATAATATTACAGATAATCAGAGGCGAACCGCAAAAGTTGTCAATTTTGGAATTATGTATGGAGCAGGTCCATTTAGAATATCACAGGAATTAGGTATTTCAATCCCAGAGGCTAGAAAACTTATCGATAATTACTTTTATACTTATCCTGGAATTAAAAATTATATTGATTCTTTACTAGAAAATGCAAAAATTAATGGATATGTTCAAACTATTCACGGTAGAAAAAGAAAAACTAGGTTTCTAAATTCGGGTAATAGACAGCAAGTACAAGCAGAGTCTAGAGTGATTACAAATATGCCAATTCAGGGTACTGCCGCAGAATTAATTAAAATTGCTATGATTAATATCCATCAGTGCTTAGAAGAACATCAGATGAATTCTAAAATGATTCTTCAAGTACATGACGAATTAATATTTGAATTCCCTCCAGAAGAAGGTGGAATACTTGAAGAAATAATTGTAAAAGAAATGGAAGGTGCATTAAAATTAGATGTGCCATTAAAAGTAGATGTTGGAATCGGTGATCATTGGTTTGATGCCCATTAAATTAATAATTAGGAACTTATGGAAGCTTCAATAACTTTAAAGTCAATTGCAAAAAAATTTGGTGGAAAAGCAGTTTTAGCAGATTTATCCTTTGGGGTTGAAAAAGGAACTCGTTTTGTAATAGTTGGGAAAAATGGTTCAGGAAAAACTACTTTATTAAAATTACTGGTTGGATTAATTGAAACTGATGCAGGCTCAGCATATATTCATGGGGTAAATATTAAAACTAGAGGTGAGGAAACAAGAGCAATAACTGGTTATATGCCTCAAATTACAAATTTAGATAATGAAATAGATATTTTTAATAACATATCTCTTTACGCAGAATTACAAGGTATGAATCCTGAAAATATTAAAAATCGTATTTTTGAACTTTCTAAAGAATTAGACTATATAAAATATCTTAAAATGCTACCTACAGAACTTAGTTATGGTCATTTGAGAGTTGCATGTTTTTTAAGAGCCATTGTACATAATCCTGATGTTATTTTATTGGATGAACCGACTACAGGTTTAGACCTAAGGATGAGGAAAAAAATTTGGGAGATTCTTGAAGGTATGAAAGATAAAAAAACAATTGTTTTTACAACTCAAAATCTTCAGGAAGGTGAGAGATATGCAAATAGAATAGCTATTTTATATAACGGTAACATTAAAATGGATGGAACCATTGATAAACTAATTGAAACCACTCAAGGGTTAAGTCGATATAAAATTACTTTTAAAGACCGGCCACCCAAGGATTTTTTAGAAAATATTAAAGAAAACCCCAAGGTAGTGCGTCCAAGTTTAAGGGGAAAAGATTTTGAATTTTATTCTAGAGAGAAAAGACATTTTTTTAATGTCTTAAAATTAGCATTGGAATCAGAAATTGAAGAATTTGATTCCTCTGGTTGTACTCTTAATGACCTATTTTTAGGTTTAACTGAAGGTGGGCTAGAATAGTGATATTGATATTGATGAAGAGAGAGTGGTTAAGAATTAAACCTTCTTTATTTCCACTGCTAATGATTTCAATTCTTTTGCCAATTGTAATTTATATTGTGATTGGTTTTCCATTTTATTCAGTCATTAAAACATTTAATGGCATGAAGTATATGTATTGGATTTCTCCTGGAATTTGGATCTTCGTGTCAGCCTTAATTGGTTTTTTTTTAACTTTAGATGGTATAAATAATCTTCTAATTGGTAAAAGACAGATTGAACCATTATGCAGTATGCCGATAACTAATAGGCAAATATTAATTGGTATTTTAACTTGGTCAATATTGATGTCAGTCATACAGTGGATAATATCAATTTTATTAACATCATTATTAAATAATGAATTTTTTAAATTTAATTTAATAATCAGGTTATTTATACAATCATTCCCTGCTATTATATTTTATACTGGTTTAGGAGCATTACTAGCAATTATAACTTCTAATAAATACTGGCAAATAACTTTTTCTATGGTGTGTTTTATCCTATTAGGTTTTGGTTTTGGTTGTTTTATTCCATTACAATTTTTCCCAGATGAATTAATTTCATTTCTAGAATTAATACCAGTTACAAGTTTGATATCAGGAGCCCATGACATAACATTTCAAAATAGTGGTAGTTTTACTGGTGGATTATTTTCATTTATTTCAGGAGTATTATTTATCTTAGTTTCATTTGGATTATCAAATAAAAGGTTCAGAATATAATTGAATAAATATATCATTGGTATAGATGGTGGTGCTTCTAATACGCTAGGTGTTATATTAGATTCTCATGGAAATACTTTAGGTGTTAGTTCTCAAGTTGGAACTAATTTAGCTATTAATCCTGAAGGAGTCCCCACTGTAATAGTAGCTTTAATTAAAGAATTATGTCTTAATTCAAAGATTTCATTAGATGATATTTCTGCAATTGGTCTAGGATTAGCAGGAGCAAGTTCTGATGAAGGTCGCGAAATGTTATTTAAATATTTAGATAAAGAAAGATTGACAAAAAAAACAATAATTAGTAGTGATGCCGAGGCTGCATTTAAAATCTTATGTCCAACAAATTGTGGTATAATGCTTTCTATTGGAACTGGAATTATCTGTTATGGAAAGGATATTCAAGGAAGAGTTTATAGAACCGCAGGACATGGTCATGGTGTAGATAAAGGAAGTGGTTATTGGATTGGAGAACAATTATTATGGCAATTATCACTTAATGAGTCTGCTGAGATTTCAGATTATGAAAGTATGGAATTATCCAAAATTCTATCAAAAAAAGTAAAAGATATTAGTGTAGATCATGGAATAAAATCAATAATAAATTCTGAGGACAAGGTTAAGAAAATTGCTTCATTAGCAGAAGACGTTTGCTTCCTTGCCGAAAATGAAAATGACTTAGCATTAGGTATTATTTTAGAAGCTACAAGGGAAGCGGCAGAATATTTAATACAATTAAAAGAGTTAATGAATTTAGATGATAATGAAGTGATTCTTTATGGTAATGGAGGCTTACTAGGAAATCAATTTTTCAGACGAAATATTATAAAAGCATTACAGTTTGATTTTAAATCTATTACTTGGGCACTATCTCAGCTATCACCGGCATATGGTGCATCATTAATTGCAGCAGAACTACATGAAATCCCTCTTTCACTTCATGATATTGTATTAAAGACCAAAAAAAATGGCTAATCCAATTGCGGAAATCAACTTAAAAAATCTATCTCATAATTGTACATATATAAAGTCCATAGTTGGAAACTCTATGATATTTCCTGTTTTAAAAGCTAATGCATATGGTCATGGTGTTGAAAAAACTGCACAATTTTTAAATAATTTAGATATAATTAATGGATTCTGTGTCGCAACTGAAAATGAGGCAGAAGAGTTAATTAGGTTTAAAATTGATAAGCCAATTTTTATTTTAGGAAAAACAAACTTACTGAATACTAAATTATTATCTAAAAAGAATATAATACCAACTATTCATTCTTTAGATGAAATAAAGCAACTAAAAAGTATCCTTAGTAATGGATTTAAAGTAAAATTTCAAATTAAAATAGATACTGGAATGGGTAGGCTTGGATTAGATTTAAAAGAATCAATTAAAGTAATACATTATATTAAAAATAACTCTGTAAATTTAATTGGATGCTGGTCTCATTTCTCATCTGCGAATGAAGATAATCAAGATTATACAAATCTACAAATTAATAGATTTAGCTCTTTTTTAGATAGATTAAAGAAAAAAAAAATTAATTTTAAATATATTCATATGGCAAATTCTTCAGCTATTTTACAAAATAGAAATTCATATTTTAATACAGTAAGACCAGGATTATCCATTTATGGGATTTCTCCTTTAGGTAAATTAAATCCAAATTTAAAACCAGTTATGAAATTTAAATTACCACTAATCAAAAAAATAAATAAAAGTGCTGGTGAATACATAGGATATAATAGAAAATACCAAACTCAAAAAAATGAGAAGATTGGTATTTTTCAAGGTGGGTATGCCGATGGTATTGGATCTTTTTTTGGTAATCATGGCAAAATACAAATAAAACATAATTTACATCCGATAAGAGGAAAAATTTCTATGGATTTAACGGCGGTTGATATTACCGGTTCAAATATTGAATTGAATGAATATGCTACGATATGGGGGCAAGATGAGCTTGTATTGGAAAATATTTCAAAGAATTATAATAAAATACCATATGAGTTTCTAGTAAACTTATCTGATAGAGTAGAAAGACATTATATTGAATAAAATTATCCTTATATTTATATTAATCGTTTCTACAGGTTCAGGAAATAAAATTCCAGATTTAGATTCATTGACATTGAGAGAAAAAATAGCACAAATGATTATGGTCCGAGTTAGAGGAGACTTTTATAATTCAAAGAGTTGGTATAAGGAAAAATTAAAAAAATGGATTAAAAAAGACGGTATTGGAGGATTAATTACATTTGGAGGTAGCGTACATGGTACTTTTTATAATAATAAAATGTTCCAAAATTGGGCTAAGTATCCACTTCTCATTTCTGCTGATTACGAGAGAGGAGCTGGTCAATGGTTAGGAAATTCTACCCTTTTTCCTACAAATATGGCTTTTGCAGCTACGAATAATCCACAATTTGCATATGATGCTGGTTTTATTACTGCAAACGAAGCAACTGCCTTAGGAGTTCATATAATTTTAGGACCAGTCTTAGATATTAATAATAATCCAAAAAATCCAATAATAAATTTTAGAGCCTATAGTGATTCACCTAAAATTGTTTCTGAATACGGCATTCAGTTTATTGCCGGTATTCAAGATGGTGGTAGAATTGCTTGTGCAAAACATTTCCCCGGACATGGAAATACAGCGACAGATAGTCACACTTCTCTACCAACAATTGAAGGGACTAGAGAAATTCTAGAAAAAAATGAATTATCACCGTTTAAAAAGGCTGTAGAAAGTAATGTTGGATCTATAATGACAGCGCATATTTCAGTCCCAGGATTAGATTCAAATAGAAACCCAGCCTCTCATTCGTGGCGTATCTCAACTGGAATTTTGAAAAATGAATGGGGATTTAAAGGGTTAGTAATTACAGATGGTATGGAAATGGGAGGATTAACAGAATCAGCTTGGGCAGGTGAATCTGCAGTTTTAGCAATTGAAGCTGGTGCAGATATATTATTACTTCCTGTTGATGTAGATAAAACTATTGAAACTATTGAAATGGCAATTAAAAATGGACGGCTTACAGAGAGTAGAATTAATCATTCTGTAAAAAAAATATTGAGTACAAAAGAGGAACTGGGTATATTTGAAAATAGAATTCCTAGTTGGGAAGTAGTAGAAAGTTCAGTTGGTTTACCTGAAAATATGAATATTGCTCAAAAAATTGCCAATGAATCCATTACATTGGTTAAAGATGATGATAATCTCATTCCATTATTACCTGAAAAAATAGAGGAGCTAATTCACGTGATAATTTCTACTGATGATGGTATCAAAGATAAATTAAAAACTTTCATTAATGATATTAATTACACTCATGGAAACGTAAAAGAAGTATTAATAAATCAAAAGTTAAAATCATATCAAATTGATAATATTATTAATGACATGAAATCAAATTCTAGTCCAATTTTAGTAAGTGCATTAGTAAGAATTAGAATGGATAAAGGAGAAGCTACGATAGATTTGACTCATAATGAGTTTTTAAAAAAACTAGATGAAAATAATATTTCTTATATATTAGCAAGTTTTGGTAGTCCCTATTTACCGAGTTATGATCATATATCAACTTATTTATGTGCATATGGATATGGTTCAATTAGCTTAAAAGCCATGGCAAATGCTATTTGGGGTAGGATTCCGATTAGAGGGAAATTACCGATCAATTTAGATGAAAAATTATTAAAGGGAACTGGAATTTATAAAGCAAAAAGGAAATATGGATTTGGTAAAAACTCAGATTATGATTTAAGTCCTATTAGTAATATTGTTGAGAATTTGATTTTTGAAAAGGTCTTTCCTTCTGCTCAGTTATTTGTAGTAAAAGATGGAAATATTTTATTAAATAATGGATTTGGTAATTATACATACGAAAATAAATCACCTCCTGTAAATACTAAGTCAATTTATGATATTGCTTCTCTCACTAAAGTTATCTCTACTACACCAATTGTAATGAAATTGGTCTCTCAAAAAAAAATTGCATTGAATCAAAAAGTTAAACATTTTTTTCCTCATTTTGCAGGACCTCAAAAAGATAAAGTTACAATTAAACATTTGTTAACACATTCTTCAGGAATTGAACCTTATTTTGAATATTTTTTAGAAAATCCAATAAAATCTAAACATGAAATTATAAATGATATAATTCAAAAAAAATTGATTTATAATCCTGGAGAATATACTAAATATAGCGACCTAGGAATCATATTGTTAGGCGCAATCATTGAAAAAGTACAAAATTATAATTTGGAAGAGCTATCTAAAAAGTATGTTTTTAATTCATTTGAAATGAAAAGTACGATGTATAATCCTGATATGAGATTATATAAAAAAATTGTTCCAACAGAAATTGATAATAGATTTAGGAAAAAAATGATTCAGGGAGTAGTCCATGATGAAAATGCTTATATTCTTGGTGGAATAGCTCCTCATGCTGGAGTATTTTCAACAGCAGAAGATATTGGAAATTATTTCCAAATGTTATTAAATGAAGGCACTTGGTTAGGAAAAAGGTATTATGAAAAATTAATTATTAAAGAATTTACAACAAAACAAAATACTCCATTAAATACTGACAGAGCAATTGGATTTGACACTCCTACTCTAAATGATAAAAGTTCAGCAGGTGATTATTTTAGTAAGAATTCATTTGGGCATTTAGGGTTTACAGGTACGTCTGTTTGGGCTGATAAAGAAAAAAATATTATTATAATATTACTTACTAATAGAGTTTATCCAAACCGTGAGAAAAAAGGTATTTATCAAGCACGAAGGAAAATATATAACTCAATAATGGAAGTTTTAGTCCCTAATTAACTCACCTATGCAAGCAACATTCCGACTTCTAGAAGAAATAGTCTTTCCATTTAATAATAATGTCGGTGCACTATTAATACCTAATTCTTTTAGTTTTTTATTTTCTTGAATAATGTGATTTAGAAAATCAGCTCTTTTTATTCTCTTAATAATAACTTCTGAATCTAAACCAATTAAAGTAGCAATTTCCTTAATTTCTTCTAAATTTAAACCTTTTCCTGGTTTTTGCCTTTTAAACTGTTCATCTAACATTTCTTTAAATTTTCCATATTCAGCAGAAATGAAAAGTGCCTGAATTTGCTGTAATGATTTATTCCATAAAGGATTAGGTTTGATTATAATATATGCATCATCTTGATAGGAAGAAATTATATTATTCATTTCTTCATGTAAACTTTTACAGTGTTTACAGTTTGGATCAAAGATTTCTATAATGATATTGTTTGAATTTTGGTTGCCAAATTTTATATCTATATCAGATATTAAATCAATATAATTTTTGACAAAAAGCTTATCTTTATTAAATTTACACTCAATCTTTTCTGGTTTATTTTTTTTAACTAATGAATTTGAATCTAAATTTGGTATTTTCTTTTTATTGATGAAATTAAAATAATAGATATCTAAGCCAGCAATTATTAATAAAATAAATAAAATTGAAATATAGAAATTTTTTAGTGGTCTGACATTTTGTTGATTTTTCAAATTATTTTTATTTAAAATTGATAGTATAAATAAAATTGTACTTATTAATCCTGATAAAAGACATAAAGCACAATATTCATTTAATATGAAATATTGCTGGTATGCAAGAAAAATAGAATANCAAAATCCAATAAAAATTAAATAAGATCTATATTTATAATATTTAAATTTTTGTCTATTATTTGTAAGAGAAGGGATTAATCCCAAAATCGTGATTGTTAAGTAAAAACTAAATCCCCAAAAGATATTAGACATTCCAAAAATTGTTAAACCTTCATCAATTACAGACTCACAATCAAAAGTATCTTCTAGCTGTTGTGTTGTTTCAAATCCGAAGCAACCTTGGTCAAATCCTCTTTCATTCATTATGTAAAGATGAATAGTTGTAAGAATTCCAAGAGTACTGAAAATAAAAATTAATTTAAGATATATATTATCTTTATTAAATCGTTTCATTAGACTTATCCTAAAAAATGATAATGTACCTATATTTATTAGCTATATTTTACAACTCTTTTCTACAATACTGAAACGTTTGACATTGTTAGATACATTTTTTTAAATAATTTTTCAAAAAAAATATTTATTCTAACAAATTTTATAATTTGTGTATGACAATTCGTAATTTATTCAATAAATATACTTGTTTAATTAGGGATTTAAGTTGATGCGAAATACATTTTTAATTATAATTTTTAGTTTCAGTATAATATTTGGAATTGAAAAATATTCATTGGTAATAATACAGGAGATTACTCAGAATAAAACTTCATTATTAATTCAAAATGGTTTTGATCTTGATCATAGTATTAATTTCAGTGAAAATCAGATAGAATTGGTAACTCCTCAAAACCGAATTCAACTACTAAAAGATCTTNAGATTGAATTCACTATTGAACATCATGATTTAGAAGAATTTTATGCTTCTAGATTAGAGATAAACCCAGGAAGAGATTTTGAAAATGGTTCAATGGGTGGATACTTTACTTTTGATGAAATTATAGAATTTATTGATGAACTTAGCTCTGAATGCTCAGACATAATCTCAGAAAAAATCTCTATTGGTCAATCATTAGAGGGAAGAGATATTTGGATGGTTCGTGTTAGTGATAATCCAAATTTAGAAGAAGGTGAGCCCGAGGTTCTTTACACAGGACTTCATCATTCGCGGGAACCAATGAGCTATATGAATTTACTATATTTTATGAATTATTTATGTGAAAATTATTCAACTGATATGGGAATTCAAAATTTAGTAAATAATAGAGAATTGTATTTTGTACCAGCTGTTAATCCCGATGGATTGATATACAATCAATCATATGCACCCAATGGCGGCGGACTACAAAGGAAAAATGTTCTTGAAACATGTGCTATTAATAATAATGATGATTCGTGGGATGGAGTAGACTTAAATAGGAATTATGGATTCCAATGGGGGCATGATAATGAAGGGTCAAGTTCAAATGGATGCGACCAAACTTACAGAGGTAATAGTCCATTTTCAGAACCAGAGACTGTCGCAATTAAGAACCTAGTTGAGAGTCACGATTTTAAAATAGCGCTAAATTATCATAGTTATAGTAATATTTTAATTTATCCATTTGGATGGGATTATAATTTGATTCCACCAGAAGAAGATTATGAAGTTTTTATTGAGTATGGACAAGAAATGACGCAATTTAACGGCTATGAAATTGGAACTGGGCCAGAGCTATTATACCCTGTGAATGGTGAAGCCTGTGATTGGATGTATGGAGAACATGGAGTAATTGCTTACACTCCTGAAATTGGTTCCTTTATGGATGGATTTTGGCCTCAAACAGATAGAATTATCCCATTAGCAGAAGAAAATTTACACCCAAATAAATTTGTAGCAACTGCTGCTGGTCCCATGTATAAATTCAATGCTCAATTAAACGAAGGTCCATATGAGGTTGGTAGCTCATATTCAGTTGATTTAAATATATCAAATAAAGGGTTGTCTAATTCAATAGGAGATATAATATTAACTATTGAGCCTTCATGGGAAATAATTGTAAGTACAGAATCAGTAAATTTAAATTCTTTAAATAGTCGACAAGATATAATTTTAGATCAAATTTTTAATTTCAGTGTGAATCCAAATGCAGCTGACGGAGCATTAGGTAATATTAATTTAGTAATACAAGATGATGAGCAAATTGAATATCATTATTCTTTGAATATATTAATTGGGACTCCAATCAGTGTTGTTAACCAATCTTTTGAACAGGAGGAACAAATAGATTGGTATGTCGGAGATGATGATGCTATCGCTGGTAATTGGGAGTGGGGTGAACCAAATGGTACAGAATTGAATGGAGTTATTATTCAGCCATATACCGACNACTCAGAATTTGGTAGTTCTTGTTTTGTGACTGGAAATTCAAATGGACAATTAAGTCCGGGTTATGATGATATCGATGGAGGTTCTACTACCTTATATTCCCCATTTTATAATTTAAGTGACTATGAGGTTGCATTTGTGAGCTACTGGCGATGGTTTAATAATGATATGGGAGATAATCCAGGAAATGATAAATGGATTGTAGAAGTTACAGATAATGGAGGATTTAGCTGGACTGAATTGGAAAACACATCAGAATCTGAACATGAATGGATAAATAAACAGTTCATTTTATCCTTACCTGAATTTGATTTATCACCCTTGGTCCAATTTAGATTTATTGCACAGGATATATATTATGATGGAGATAATGGAAATGGTGGTTCTTTAGTTGAAGCTGCTTTAGATGACTTTGAGATTTCGGCATTCTTAGAGTCCCCAATTCTTTTTGGTGATGTGAATAATGATTACCTTTTAAACATTATAGATGTTATTACAATAATCAATTTTATTTTGGATATTACTATTCCAAATTCAAATGAAGAATTTATGGCTGATTTTGATCAAAGTGGAGAAATTAATGTATTAGATATTGTTGGTATCGTAAGTGAAATATTAGCATTAAATCAAGATTAATCTCTTTATTTTACTCTTTTAAAGCCTAAATAAAATTCAAATTTTTTTTACAAANAGGCCATACATATTTTTAATAATAATTTCCTTGTAATTTAAAATATGGAAAAGACCTTCTACATTATATAATTAGTTTTAGTCGTAATGATTTTCAATTTAAATAATTATGATGAAATATAAATTATTATAATGATAAAATCGTCCAATTATTAATATCCTTAGATATTATGCCAGTAAATATTCAGTAAAATGTGCAATGTAGAAATAATAATAAAATTTAAAAAAACATAATAAATGTCTAATCATAANTCATATGATTTAAATGAAAATATAGTTATCAGAGCCTGTGCAGGTGCAGGGAAAACATATACACTTTCTTGGAGATTTATGGCAATTTTGGACTCTTTTGCTAGAAAATCTCAAAATATGAGTATACAAAATTGGCTGGGTCCTGCAAATATTTTAGTGATTACATTTACAAAAAAAGCGACTGCAGAATTAAAATCAAGAATTTTAGATATATTAAATTCAATTTTAACAAATGAAAATATTGATTCTCCTATTTCAATCAATAATTTAAAAGGTGCAAATAATGACTATATTAAATGGTTAAAAAGACAATTATTAGTTCCTAATATTCTTACTATAGACTCATTTTGCATGTCAATTTTAAAAGAATATCCACTAAAAAGTGGTATAGATTCAAGTATAAAGATGATGGATGATTATGAGTCCAAAATATTTTATAATACAAGTTTTCAAACTTTTTTATCTAGTTTAAGCTATGAAAATAAAAAAAAATTAGCTAAAAATTTTGGTGCTGAAAACCTTAAAACTCTTTTTCAAGGTGTTATAGAAAATCAAATTCATATTGAAAAAAAAGACATAGAATTTTCAAGTAAAAATGAAGTTGAAATCCTAAATAATTGGATTAATAAATATCAAAAAACAATTAATTATAACGGATTAATTGAAAACTTATATAAATGTTCTAAGATTATTATTGAATCTAAACTGACTGTTGAAATTATTAATATATGGATTCCATTTTATGAAATTACCTCAAAAATAAAAGATTCTAACCAAAGTGAAAAAAATAATATAATAAGAAATGAGTTATTAAAATTACTTATTGGTACAAATGGTAAATTTAAAAAAAGATTAGGAAAATCCGGTAGTGATGCTCAGTGGAAAAAAGCTGGCTGTAATAAAAGTGAGTTTAATGAATTATTAAAAAAAATAAATCTAAATTTAGAAAAAATTAATCCTAAAGATTTTTACTCTTTAATTACTGAGTTCGAAATTGAACACATTAAACTTATTAAATTCACATTACCAATCTTTAAAGATTGGATTAATTTTGTAAATGAAAAAAAGAAAGTTCAACGGGTACTAACATTTAAAGATTTATTATATAAATGTAATCAATTCTTATTAGAAAATGAGAAGATAAAACAAAAACTATCTCAAAAATTACATCATATAATGGTTGATGAATTTCAAGATACGACTCATTACCATTGGCAAATTATTAAATCTGTTTTTCAGGATAATGGTAGATTGAAATCTAAGGGTTTATTCATTGTAGGAGATGAAAAACAATCAATTTATAGGTTTAATCAAGCTGATGTTACAACATTTAATAAAGCAATTGCAGACTTAAAAAAAGTAAATTCAAAATTTCAGNCAATTGACTTAAATTGGAACTTTAGATCTACTAAAAAACTTATAGACCAATGTATTAATCCAATTTTTAAAAATATTTTCAGTGAATTCAAAAATAAAAGAGAGTCCTATAAAGCTATTTACCAAAAAACTATTTCTCCCTCAAAAAGTGAAAATCATAATCTTCCATCGACCTATACAACTTTTCCAAGCCCAGTTTCTTTAGAATTATTTTATGTATCAAATGAAAGTAAAAAACATGAATCAGATTTAAGCTACCCCTTATATGTTGCAAAGCTTGTCCAATCATTGTTAGGGAAAGTTAAAAGTCCTTCAAATAATTGTATTGGAATATTAATGAGAGCCGTTAAACCTTCAATAGGGGATTATACTGCAGCATTTAGCCAATTAGGTATTAAAGTTGAAATAGCAACAAGTTCTTCATTTTTTCAATCTCAAGAGATAATGGATATAGAGATGTTAATTTCAGTAATATTAAACCCTAAAGATGATATTGCTTTTTGTGGATTGCTAAAATCTCCATTTTTTTCTTTTACAGATTCAGAAATACATTCAATGATATCAAATAGAGAAGAGTTATCGATTTATGAAAAGTTATCTATTTCAAATAGTCCAATTATTAATGAAGTAAATGATTGGATAGAAAATTCAAAATCAAATCCAATAGATAGATTGATTGAATTATTAATTAATTCAAAATTTAGAGAATTAGCTTTTTTATCAGAACCAAATGGTGAGCAAGTTTGGGGTAATTTAAGGAAAATAATTTCGATTATTCATAATTGGTCACTGGCTGGAGATAGTTTAGAAAAAATAAGAGCTACTTTAAGAGAAAATATAAAAGCTAATAATTCTGAAAATAATTACAAGATTTCTTCTAACACAAAGGTTGTGTTAATGTCAATTCATAAAGCTAAAGGTCTCGCTTTTCCCTATGTTGTTATTCCTGAATTACAAAAGAAATTTTTTGATAAAACTAATTCAAAAATGGATATTGATTTTGTAATTGATAATAATGGGAATAGGAATGTCGAAATGGCATTTTCACCTAGGGATAATCAGTGGAATATGGTAAGATATGGTTTATCCCAAAAATTAAAAAATCAACGGGAGATTGAGCTATTTGAAGAGTATAAAAGGCTTCTTTACGTCGCAATTACTAGAGCAAAATTTGGAGTAATACTCTCTGGGAAAATTTATGAAAATGATTTAAAAAGAAATTCTGGTTTAGACTTTCATAACTCTAAATCATACATAGATTGGTTTAGGAATATTTATTCTTTAGATGATTTATTGATAAATAAAAAAGATAATATAGTTTGTAAAAATGGTCCTCAAGTTAATATTCAGTACTTTTCTAATAGAATCACACTTCAGAAAAGAGTAAAAAATGAAATTATTGAATATAATCCAAGAAAAAAGAATATATCAAATAAGTCTTATTACTATTTTTCTATAACAAATTTATTTAAAAGTAATAATGATAAAAATATTACAGAAACTGTTAGTTCTGCTGAAAGAGGTACACTAATACATAAAATTTTAGAAAAAAATTGGTTGCAATATCCATTATCTAAAGATAAAATTAATAATTGGATAAAAAATCAATCGATTGATTTCCAGTCTCGAATTAAATATATTTCTATTGAAAAAGAAGTTGAAAAATTAACTGAACTTAAATTTATAAAAGAAATTTTAATATTAGATCAAAATAATAAATTTAATGAAATAGAAGTTTCTGGAACTATAATTTCTAATTCAAATACTCATATCATTCAATTAGTTGGTATTATTGATGTTCTTTACAATAATAATGGCAGATGGTATATTTTAGATTATAAAACTGGATTAAAAGCTGATGGAAGTGACTATCATAAAAATCAGATTCAGGCATACCTACATTTAATTTATAATTGTTTTAATATAAAAGCTAAGGGGCAGATTTATTATATCGATGAAGATTATTTAGACGAAATTGACTTTAATCCAAGTTTTTTTATTAATTTTACATTCAATGGTGGAGCAAATTTTAATTTCATTAAAACATTTAGGTCAGAATTAAAATTTGAAATTCCAAAATACAAATCATCAATTAAAATTATAGTTCAAAGTAAAAAGAGAAAATTAGATTTATGGAATTCATTAATTTTTCAAAAGAAATTAAAACCTAATATTGAAATAACAACATTTTCTGATTTTAAATCAGAATTATCAACTAATTTGAATTTAAAGGCATCAAATTTTATAAAAAGATACTTAGTTCAAAAAATATTTAAGAATAAGAATAAAAAAATAAAATTAAATTTATTACCAGGATTAATTGACCAAATTTGGATNGCCTTTGATTCTCATATAGAAACAAATGAAAATATTTCAAGTGAAATCTATAGTGAATTCATAGAATACCAAAACAATATGGATAGTTTAGGTTTTAAATCTTCAAAAGAAATATATGATTTTAAAAATTTAAATCAGTTTGAATATATAATTATTGAAGATCCTGCCTTAGTAAAAAAAAGTGATTTAGATTTTTTTAATAAATTCCGCAATTGTCAGAGAGTAAATTTAATAAATAAATATATAGAAGTAGATTCTGCAGTCTTAAATGAAAAATTAATTAATAATAATTTGTTTTGGTATTCTTTTCATACAATAGAAGATGAAATTAATTTTGTCCTTAATTCAATTAAAGAGAAATTGAATAATAAAAATTCCTTATTTAAATTTTCAATAATTCTTCCATCTATGGAAAATTATTTACCTTTAATTACAGGTTTATTTAGAAGGGAAGGTATCTCTCTTTCAATTCGTAAGTCTGAGCCAATTAGTGAAAATACATATGTTAAAGCTATCATAGCATTATTAAATATTTTTGAGAATGATAAGGTAAATTGGTTAAACTTAAAAGTTTGGCTTGATTCATCTTTAAATAATTTAACGAATCTATTTATGAATTATGAAAATAATGAAATTCTTAAATTAGACTTAATATTAAGGAAAAATAGATTCCGTCACTTTACAATTGCAGACTTAGATTTTTTAACTGAAAAGTTTAAACATAAAACTATTTGTCAAACACTAATCAAGTTAAAAAATGAACTTATTTCTTTTAAAACATATACTTTAAATAGAATTGCCAAAGTCTTAAATAATACTCATTGGGAAATATTAGAAAATGAAAATAATTTAGCAGTTAAAAAGATTCTTAGATTAATTTTCGAAGTTGTCACCACAAATAAAAATTTTAAATTTAAAATACCTGATAGAAAATTAATTCAAGAAATACTTTATCTACATACTCGGATTGAATATACATCGGCCAGGTCAGATTGGGGTGTTGAAGTTGTTTCTATCATGGATAGTTTAAATTTAAAAAATGATTATGTATATGCCCTTGGATTAAACAGAAATGTTTTCCCTATTCAAACAAAGCCTAATCCATTTATCATAACAAATGACAATTATCATGAGGATGCAAATAAGCAGATTTTCAATTCATGGATTTTAAATAACGAAAACCTTTTTTTATCTTATCCTAGACACAATGAAATTCAAGAGGAATTAGAGCCAACAATTTTTCTTGATGAGTTTAAATCTGAATTAATTGTTGATAATAGAATTAATTCATTATTAATTAATGAGAAGTCAACAATTAATAAAATTATTATAAATGAAAGCGATAATGAATATCTTAATAGGGTAATTAATAGACACAATGCATTCATAAATGAAGATATACCTCGTAAATATTTTGGAGAACTTTATAATTCCAAAGTTATAGAAAAGGAATTAAACTTTTCAGCCACATCGTTAGATGAATTATTCTTAAAACCATATTTTTATTTATTAAAAAGAATATGGAATATAAATGAAATTGATTCTGATTCTTCAGTTGGTTTGGATAAGGGAGATTTTATTCATAAACTTTTAGAAGGCTTTGGTAATAAAAATGGGTGGAATATAAATAGAGAGAATCATCAGCTTGGTAAACAATTATTAAATGATATTTCAAATAATTTTATATCTAATTTACATTCATATAATAAATTGAATATTGAAGAATTATTTTGGTCTGTTCCTACTATATTTTTAAATGTTTTAGAGGAGGAACTCGAAAAAATACCTAATTTAATCCATGAGTTTTCTGAAGTTAAATTTGGTGAAAATGGTGTTTTTAAAAATTTTAAATTAATACACCCCATTTTAGGTAATATAAATTTTAATGGGAAAATAGATCGAATTGATATTTCTCAAGATAAAAGTACGATTCTTATTCAGGATTTTAAAACTGGAAAAGTAAAATGGAATAACTTAGATGGAGATATGTCACGACAATTATTTATTTATTATTTAGTGTTAAAAAATGAATATCCTACTTCCAATATTTGTATTTCTTACAGGCAATTAAAAAATATAAAAAATAGTGGATTTAAAAATTATTTCATTTTTGAAGACTTAGATATTGATAAAAATAAAATTTTTATCAATAAAAATAATAGACATATTTTATTGAAAAATAAAACTGATGTCGAACAGAAAATTCTGGAATGCTTCAATCCTCTAACTCAAAAGTCTTTCCCTATATTTTCGAATAAAATATCAAAATTTGATTTGGATAGTTATTATTATTTAAACGCTATTTCTAGGTTAGAATCTATAAAATATTTCATAGGGAACAAAAAATTCATTAGTAATAAAGAATAATATTTTCTGTTATATTTATTAATATGGAAAACTTGAAATATTTTGATTTTTCAAAGCAATTTGGAGAAAATATTTTTGCAATTCTTACACAAAAAGATAGTCTTATAAAAAGAATGTCTCACGAGGAGAGAATCTGCTTTTATGCAAATAAGCTGAATATAAAACGTAATAATTTGGGTATTCCAGTACAATCTCATTCAAATAATTGCATAGTTATTAAAAAATATGGTTCTTATGAAAATATAGATGGGTTAATTACTAAAAATAAAAATATTGTCTTAAGTATATCTGTTGCAGATTGTTGTCCAATTTATATTTACGATAAAGAAATGAAAATTAGAGGGCTAATACATTCCGGTTGGAAGGGAACCGTAAATAAAATTTGTAATAATGCGATAGATAAGTTCTTAAAACTAAAATCTGATATATTAAATTTAAGTATATACTTGGGACCATCAATCGGACCCTGCTGTTATGAAGTTGAAAATGATGTTGCTAAGTATTTTTATGGTCATTGTAAAACTAAAACTATAAATGGTAAGTTTTTGGTAAATATTAGAGAACAAATAAAAACAGACTTAATTGAAATAGGTATTAATTGTAATCAAATAAAAATATCTTCAGTATGTACATTAGAAAATTCAAAATGTGAAAGTTATAGAAGAGATAAAAAAAAATCNGGTAGAATGATTGCATTTTTTAAAGAAATAAAATATTAATGGGATACATCGATTTAATAATTTTAGGAGTTATACAGGGACTAACTGAATTTTTACCTGTTTCAAGTTCTGGCCATCTGGTATTTATACAACATTTTTTAAAAATAGAGTCACCAGGGACGTCATTAGAAGTAATATTACATCTCGGAACTTTATGTTCGATAATATTTTTTTATAATAAGGAGTTAAGTAGCTTATTATCTCAAATAATCAGCTTTGAAATTGAAGCTTTGAAGTATATATTTTATATTCTTTTTGGTATCATACCTGCGGCAATTGCAGGAGTGTTCTTTAAAGATTTCTTTACTTCTTTTTTTAATAATTTATATTTTACTAGCTATTTTTTAATTTTTACTGGATTTATTTTATTTTGTTCAAAATTTATGGAACATAAAATGAATTCATTGAGTTTGAAAAATACTTTTATGGTAGGATTAATTCAAGCATTTTCAATTTTCCCTGGTATCTCAAGGTCTGGGATGACAATCTCAGTTGCTATGTTTTTAGGGCTTGAAAAAAAGGAAGCATTTAAATTATCTTTTTTCCTTGCTATACCTATTATAATCGGTGCAACTATTTTAGAAATACCACATTTAATGTCTATGGATAATTCAAGTATTTTTCCATTAATTATTGGGTTTTTTGTATCTGCATGTTCAGGTTATATTGCATTGAAATCATTGTATAAAATAGTGATAAAAAATAAATTCTGGATATTCTCATTGTATTGTTTCATAATTGGTATAATCGGAGTTTTTTATGCCAGATAAATTAGGCATTTTTTCAATAAAAGAAATAATCTCAGAAATTAAATCATTGAAAGTTAAACCAGTTTATGTAGTTATTGGGAATGATGCTTATTTGCAATCTTTTTTTATTAGCCAGATTAAAAGAAAATTTCTTAATAAAGAAATCCAAAAAAAAGTTTACTCTTTTGATGAAGATGATGGTAGTCATATTCTTAATGAAATCACAGGTATTTCATTATTTTCAGAATCAAAAATTTTCATTTTAAGAGGTATTAAAAAAATGAAAAAAACACACTTATCTGATTTGATTGCTTGGAGTATTATTCCAAACCCACAAAATTGTGTTATACTAATAAAAAATGAATTCGATTTAAAACATTCAATAATAAAAGAATTAAAAAATAGTTTTCAACTCATTGATACTCGAACTCCATTTCCAAATAAAATAAGAGATTGGATTAATTATATTTTAAAAATAAAAAATATACACCTTTCAAATGAAACAATTGAAANATTAATGGAGAATTGCGGAGATTCAATTGCTAATATTGATAATGAGATTGAAAAAATTATAATTAGTGATTTTAATGGCGATAATAAGAGTTTAAATAATTCTGTAATAACTTCTGGATTAAAGGATTATCCAATATGGAAATTAATGGATTCTTTAGGCTTAAAGGATATTAACCTTTCATTCAAAATTTATAATAATCTTTGGGTAAATAATATATCTTTATCTCAAATAATTTTCAGTTTATCTAATTTTTACCAAGGGATATTATGGTCTTTTTTAGGACATAATAATAATCAATTTGGATTAAATTATTTTATAAAAAAAAATATGATAGCATATAAAAAAAAATATGAATTAGATGAAGTTAAAAAGGTGATTTCTAATATTCGATTTATGGATTACAAATTAAAATCACTACCAATTACCGACAAAGCTCTAATGACAACATTTATTATTAAAACTTGTAAAGGTATTCATGAGCCAGTTTGAATTAACAGATGAAGAGTTAATTGAAAAATTTCAAAATGGTGATATTGGAGCTTATACAGAAATTGTTAATCGTTACAAAGATAGATTATATAATTTCATTTACCGATATCTTTATGACTCTGATAGAGCGGAAGATATCCTTCAAGATACTTTTATTAAACTATATACTCATAAAAATTCTTACAGACAAATTGCAAAATTTTCAACTTGGCTCTACACTATAGCAGGGAATCTTGCAAAAACAGAATTAAGAAAGTTAAAAAGAAGAAAAACATACTCTATTAGTGAAGTATCGCGAAATGAAAAAGAATTTATAATTAAAAGTCCAAATACTGATACTGAAAATGATGCAAATTCAATAAATATTGAAAAGAGTATACAAAAAGCATTAAATCAACTTCCACAAGATTTTAAGACAATTATTATATTGCGTGATATACAGGAACTTTCCTACGAAGATATTAGTTGTATTGTAAATGTTCCAATAGGAACTGTAAAATCTCGTATAAATCGTGGTCGATTAAAACTTCAAAAATTATTAACAAATAAAGGAGAAAGAATAATCTGAATGAACTGTTATGAATTCGAATTAAATTTATCAAATTATATTGAAGGCGAATTAAAGCAAAAAGAAATTGTTAAATTTAAATCTCACGAAAAAGTTTGTGAAAAATGTTGTGCAAAATTAAACTCTATGAATATGATTTTAACAAGACTGGGAAAGATAAATATTATTAATTCACCTAATGATTTTTCTAGAAAACTGCATAATAAAATTACTGTTTTAGAAAACCGAAAAGAATCAAAAACTTGGAAGCTAATTGATATTTTTGATTTTGGATTAAATCCAAAACAATCTATAGCATTTTGTTTTTCTTTAATGTTAATATTTTTTAGTTTGTTTTATTATATTCAGGTAGATAAAATTCCAAATATTAATATTGCTGATTTTAAAAATATCGAGAATGGGAGTTCTAATTCAAATCCTAATCAGATTCCATTAAAACAACAACCTAGTTTTGCTAATACATATAATGATAGTTTAAATAATAATAATTTAAATAATAAAAAAAATCAAAATCAAAATACTCAAAAGATTCAAGTTGTTAATAGTAAAAAATAATAATCTGATCTATTGTTAAAAGTGTGAATTTATAAATAAATTATTGTAATTAGAATAAAACTACATAAGGTGTATTTTAAGTGAAAAATTTATTCAGGTATATAATCTCAATAATTTTTCTATCTTTGTTTATAATCTTTCTGGTCGAAATAAATTATATAGCAGACAAGAGAAATTTATTAATAGCTAATTCTTTAGGGCTAGGACTAAGCACAATTGGTGTTTTTTATTCCTTTATTATATGGAATAGAATTATGAAGAATTATGATTCAATAATGCAGAATTCTATGTTAGATGGAATGACAGGATTATTTACACATAAATTATTCATGGAAAGGCTCGATGGTGAGCTAGGCCGTGCAAGTCGGCATAATGAAAATTTGACTCTTTTATTCTTAGACTTAGATAAATTTAAAAGAATAAATGATACATATGGGCATCTTTTTGGAGATTTAGTTATTAAAGATTCTGCTAATATAATAAAAAGTAATGTTAGAACGCATGATGTTGTAGCTCGTTATGGTGGCGAAGAATATGCTGTTATCTTAGTAAATACAAATAAAGCAGATTGTATGAAAACTGTTGAAAGAATAAGAGAAAATATTGAAAATCATATATATACTAATAACGAAGTAAATGAAAGAATGACAATAAGTATTGGGATGGCTCAATATCCTGAAGATTCTAAAGAATCAAGAGGTTTAATTCGTTTTGCAGATGACCGTATGTATGATGTTAAAAAACTAGGTGGGAATATGGCTAAATAGCCATATATTATTAAATATAGTATTAAAATAAATTGGAATTTTAGAAAATGGCAAAAAAGCAAACATTTGGTGATAAAGTAGGAAAAAATAAAAAAAATACTAAAAATAATATTAAATTTGTTAAATCTACTATTACACCAAAAGGTAGTATTAGGTTCTCTGATGAAATTATTGGCGTACCTGAAGGTGAGAATGTTGAAAATTATTTAAAGAATTTATTAGTAGATTCAAAGTAATTGTATAATAAATTTAAAATTTGAAAGGAGGCAATTGCCTCCTTTTTTTTTTACATGAAAATAAAGATAATTTTATTCCTAATATTAAATTTTACATTATGCCAAAATGGAAGTGCTTTAGAATACTATTTAGAAGGTGAATATGAAAAATTAAATAATAATTTTGATTTGGCTTTGTTTAATTTTTATAAAGCTTTAAAGTTAGATTCTAATTCAGTTATAATATTGAATCAAATTGCGAATTGTCATCAGATGAATCAGGATACTACAAATGCTCGCTATTTTTATACAAAGGCATTTTATAAATCAAATTATTCATTAGAAAATGGTTTAGAAATCTTAGATTATTTAGAATCAATTGCTGATAATAAAAATTCTAGAATGGTTTTAGACACATTATTAAAATATTACCCTTTAAATATTGATTTAAAATATAAAAGTCTTCGATATTTATATTTAAATAAAGAATACGATGAATTAATAAATGAATATAAAGACATTTATCTTTTAGATAGAGATAATAAAGAAATAATTCCAAAACTTACAGATATTGGTATTGCATTAAATAAAAAAAAATATCTAGAAAAAACTCTATTAACAATCTCAAGTTTAGATTCAGTTAATATACAGCCTCTTCTTGCGCTTGCAGGATTAAAAATTGGTGAAGAGAATTATGAAGATGCGATATCTTATATAGATAAAGCGTACAAAATTTCTAAAGAAGGAAGTGTATTAATTGACCTTATTGACCTGGTATATAATCTTAAAATGAAAAATCTTGTTGAAAAATATTTATATATCTACGAAAAAAACCATGGTAAATCTTTATCTGTTCAATATCTGAAGTTAGAATTTGCTATTAATGACAAACAATATTTTTATGCTTTGAAATTAATTAAAGAATTGATAATATCAGGTGAAGTTGGAGTTGATGTTTTAGATAAATTAATATTAGTTACAAATGAATTAAATGATATTGATATCGCTGAAAAAATATTAGTAAATCAATATTTAAAAGATACAAAAAATATTGTATTTCCATTGTTATTAGGTGAAATAGGTATAATAAAAAATGATAGGAATCAGGCCTTGGAATGGTATTTAAAATGTTTAGATATAGACAAAAAGAATGTAAATATTAAACATATTATTGCAAATTTAAGTGAATCTTTATTTAAATATGAACTATCAGATAGTATTTTTAAAAACATATTAAAAAATGATAGTACTGATGCTAGTGGCTTAAATAATTATGCATATAGTCTTTGTGAACGACCAAATCCTGATTTAAAATTTGCTTTAGAGTTATCACAAAAAGCAATAAAATTACAACCTGGAAATGCAGCCTTTTTAGATACTATTGGTTGGATTTACTATAAGTTAGGTAATTATAATCTAGCACATAAATATATTCTTCAAAGTGCAAACTTAGATAATAAAAGTGAAATTATTTTATATCATTTAGCGGAAGTTTATTTGAAACTAAATAATAAGAGTAAAGCTCTGAATATCTTTCTAGAAATTTTGGAATTGAATCCAAAAAATGAAATTGCTTTAAAAAAAATAAAAGAATTAAGCTATGAATAAATCTATTTCTATTATCATACCAGTTTATAATGAGTCTGAATCAATTAAAAATCTATATGTTGAAATATTAAGTTCAATAAAAGATAAATATCAGTTTGAAATTATATTTATTGATGATGGCAGTAGTGATAATTCTGCTGAGGTTATAAAAAAAATTGCAGAAAATGATAGTAATGTTAAATTAATAAGACTTTACAAGAATTTTGGTAAGGCTGATGCACTCTCAGAAGGATTTCATGTTTGTGTTGGAAAATATGTTATTACAATGGATGCTGACTTACAAGATAATCCCTCAGAAATACCTAATTTAATTAATAAATTGGATGAAGGCTGGGACATGGTTTCAGGTTGGAAAAAAGATAGAAAAGATCCATTAGAAAAAAGAATTCCTTCAAAATTTTTTAATAAGATTACTTGTTTTTTTACTGGTGTAAAAATTCATGATTTTAATTGTGGATTAAAAGCTTATCAAATAAAAGTTGTAAAATCCATAGAGCTTTATGGAGGATTGCATAGGTATATACCTGCATTGTCCAAACAAATGGGATTTTCTGTAACAGAAATTATAGTAAATCATAGAGAACGACAATTTGGTGAATCTAAATACGGTGGTTCAAGATATTTTCATGGTTTTTTTGACTTATTAACAGTGTTATTTTTAGGTAATTATTTAAATCGACCTCTACATTTTTTTGGTAAAATTGGTTTAATTACTTCGATTTTAGGTTCCGGAATTTTATCTTATTTAACTATTGGATGGTTTAATGGTGTTTGGATTGGAGATAGACCTCTATTTTTTCTCGGAATTTTATTAATAATTTTATCATTTCAATTTTTTTCAATTGGATTTTTGGGCGACATAGTTGTGAAATTGGTTGGACAAAATAAAAACAGAGTATTAGATATTTTTACTAAAGGAAAGTAGTTGCGTATAGGAATAATCAGTGTTGCACCACCTTTTAGAGGTGGTATTGCAGCTCATACAGCACAATTTATTCAAGTATTATCTAATAGCCACAAAGTTAAATGCTATAATTTTTCCCGTCAATATCCTGATTTTTTATTTCCAGGTAAAACTCAATATTTAGAACCTAAAGAATTTATTGATGAATCACTCGAATGCTTAGATTCTATTAATCCAATATCTTGGTTTAAAGTTGCTAATCAAATCAAAAAAGAAAACTTTGATTTAGTTATTTTTAGATTTTGGAATCCATTTTTTGCACCAATGTTGGTTACTATTGCAAGGCTAATTAAAAGAAAAAACCCAAAATTAAAACTAATTTCATTATTTGATAATTTTTTACCACATGAATCTCAATTTTATGATAAATATTTTACAAGATCATTTGTATATGAAATGCATGGAAATATAGTTCAGTCTAAAAAGGTAGAAGAAGAAATTACTGAATTTTGCTCTGATATTTCTTTAAAAAGGTTGTTTCATCCTTTATATACAAAATATGGTGATTTAGAAATTCAGTCAGAGTGTAAAGCTAAATTAAAACTAAAAAAGAAATTTATCATTCTATATTTTGGACTTGTTAGGAAGTATAAAGGTTTAGACATTTTAATGGAATCAATTGCTAAATTAAAAACCCTTCGCAATGATTTTTCAGTTATTGCTGCGGGAGAATCTTATGGTGATTCTGTAGGTCTTCAGAATCTAATTTCTAAATTAAATATAAATGATGTTTTTGAATGGCAAAATAATTTTATACCAGATGACCATATTTCTACATACTTTTCAGCATGTGATATTTTAGTATTACCATATCGTTCAGCATCACAAAGTGGAATTGTACAAATCGCTTATCATTTTAATAAGCCAGTTATTGTAACAAACGTAGGTGGTCTTCCTGAAATGGTTGAAATAGGGAGAAGTGGTAGTATAGTAAACCCTGAAAGTCCAGAAGAACTTTCAAAAGAAATTAACAAGTATTTGGATAAAGTGAAATTAGCAGAAATGTCAAATTTTATTGAAATATTTAAAGAGAAATATTCATGGAAAATTTTCGTAGAAGAGACTATTAATTATGTAAATTCATTATGAATGAAAAAATTACAATTTTAGTTTTGAATTGGAATGGTAATAAAGATACAATCCATTGTTTAAAAAGTCTCGAAAAGGTGGAAGATAAAAATTTTAATATTACAATTATTGATAATAATTCCAAATTACACCCTATTAATGAAATTAAGTTACAATTCCCTCAATTTGATTACCTAGAATTAAATCAGAATTATGGTTATTCAGGAGGTAATAATAGAGGGTTTGAAGCGACTAAAGATAACTCAAGTTTTACATGTTTTTTAAATAATGATGTAGTTGTAAAGGCTAATTTTATTAAAAACTTTAGAATAGCAATTCAAAAATTTGGGAAACAAAACATCTTTGGACCACAAATTTTTTTTGAATATCCTTCTGAAAGAATTTGGTATGGTGGCGGAATTGTAAATTTAAGAGAAGGTCATATTTCCCATGAAAGTATTGGACTATTAAGTAAAGAAGTATCTACAGAAATGAGAAAAACTGATTATATAACTGGTTGCTGTTTATTAGTATCAAATCAAATATTTGAAAAATTGAATGGATTTGATGAACAATTCAATATGTATGCTGAAGATGTCGATTTATGCTTAAGAGCACGTAAGCATAATATAAACTGTATATATGTACCTAAATCTAAAATTTGGCACAAAGTATCTTCTTCAATTGGTGGTCGATTTTCAGTAAAAAAATATATAAAAAAAATTAAATCAATCAAAAAGTTAGTTAAAATTCATGAACCAGATTTAAATTCAATCTTTATTTCATTTAAAATTATTTTATCATCACTCTTTAAGCCAAGAAAATAAATTGATCTATTTTAGTCGTAATTAACTTGTTCCAACAGTAAGCAAATTTTTAAATTTAATAGTAAATGTTTTTCTTAATTTTAATAATTTGGATATAATAATTATATGAATAATGAAGAAATCTTAAATGAAACCATATCTATTGCTCCTAAGGCAGCATTAAGGCTTAAAGCTGTTATGGAGTCTGAGGGTAAAAATAATCACGCTCTTAGAATGTCAGTTGTTGGTGGTGGCTGTTCTGGTATGACTTATAATATGTCTTTTGATGATATGCGAGGTGAATTTGATAAAGTATATGAAAGTGAAGGTGTTAAAATCTTTTGCGATTTGAAAAGTTGGCTTTACTTAAAAGGTACCGAAGTTGATTACTCAGATGACATGCTTACTGGAGGATTTAAAATTAATAATCCAAATGCATCACGTACCTGTGGATGCGGAACAAGCTTTTCTGCATAAAAATAAAATTTTAAATGTCTGAAAAATTAATAAACGATTCTATAAATCAAGAATATAAATATGGTTTTATAACCGATATTGAGCAAGAAAAAATTCCGCCTGGATTAAATGAAAATGTAGTTCGTTTAATATCTCAAAAGAAGAATGAACCAGAATGGCTTTGTGAATGGCGTTTAAAAGCTTATAGGCATTGGCTGACAATGGTTGAACCAAAATGGCCAAAAGTAGACTATCCAAATATCGATTTTAATGCTATAAGCTATTTCGCTGCTCCAAAGAAAAAACTAAAAAGTTTGGATGAAGTTGATCCTGAATTACTAGATACGTACAATAAATTAGGAATTCCTCTGCAAGAACAAAAAATGTTAGCGGGAGTAGCTGTTGATGCTGTTTTTGATAGTGTTTCTGTTGCTACAACATTTAAAGAAGATTTACAGAAACAAGGAATAATTTTCTGTTCATTTTCAGAAGCAGTACAAGAATTTCCTGAACTAATAAAAAAATACCTTGGAACTGTAATTCCATACACAGACAACTTTTATGCAGCCTTAAATTCAGCAGTATTTAGTGATGGATCATTTTGCTATATTCCAAAAGGCGTTCGTTGTCCAATGGAGCTTTCTACCTATTTTAGAATTAATGCTTCTAATACAGGGCAATTTGAACGAACTTTACTCGTAGCTGATCAAAGTTCATATGTGAGCTATCTAGAGGGTTGTACCGCACCACAACGAGATGAGAATCAACTTCATGCTGCTGTGGTTGAACTAGTTGCTATGGATAATGCTGAAATTAAATATTCTACTGTTCAAAATTGGTATCCAGGAGATAAAAATGGTAAAGGTGGAATTTATAATTTTGTTACTAAAAGAGGAGCTTGTAAGGGTAAAAATTCTAAAATTTCATGGACACAAGTAGAAACAGGATCAGCCATTACATGGAAATACCCAAGCTGTATTTTACAAGGTGAAAATTCAATTGGTGAATTTTATTCTGTTGCCTTAACAAATAATCGACAGCAAGCAGATACGGGTACAAAAATGATTCACTTAGGTAGAAATACAAAAAGTACAATCATTTCGAAGGGTATTTCAGCAGGATATGGTCAGCAAACTTACCGTGGTGAAGTTCGAATAAATAAAAAAGCAATTAATTCAAGAAACTTTTCTCAATGTGATTCAATTCTTATTGGTGATAAATGTGGAGCACACACTTTTCCATATATTGACGTAAGGAATTCAACTTCAAAAATGGAGCATGAAGCAACAACTTCAAATATTGGTGAAGATCAATTATTTTATTGTAATCAGCGTGGTATATCAACTGAAGATGCTATCTCTATGATTGTTAATGGCTTCTGTAAAGAAGTATTTAAGGAACTTCCCATGGAGTTTGCAGTTGAAGCACAAAAATTATTAGAAATTAGTTTAGAGGGTAGCGTAGGGTAGTTCATGTTAAAAATTAGCAACTTACATGCATCAGTTGAAGACAAACAAATTTTAAAAGGTGTAGATTTAAAGGTCAATCCTGGTGAACTTCATGTTATAATGGGCCCAAATGGCGCAGGGAAAAGTACATTGGGAAGTATATTAACGGGCAAGGATAAATTTTTAATAGATTCTGGTAATATCTTTTTTGAAAATAATATCCTTAATGAAATTACTCCTGAAGATAGAGCTTGTATGGGAATTTTTATGTCATTTCAATACCCCGTTGCGATTCCAGGTGTAAATAATATGTATTTTTTAAAAGAAGCATTAAATTCACAAAAAAAATATAGAAATGAAAAAGAGTTAGACTCTATTGAATTTTTAGGTGAAATCAAATTAAAATTAAAGCATATTGGATTAGATGAATCTTTTATTCATAGACCTGTAAATGATGGTTTTTCTGGCGGTGAGAAAAAACGAAATGAAATCCTACAAATGATTACTTTAGAACCAAAACTAAGTATTCTAGATGAAACAGATTCTGGACTAGATATTGATGCATTAAAAATTGTTTCTGAGGGTGTAAATAATTACAGAAATAGTAATCGTTCTTTCATTTTAATAACGCATTATCAGCGTATGTTAAATTATTTAGAACCAGATTTTGTGCACGTAATGATGGATGGAAAAATTGTTAAATCAGGTGATAAATCCTTAGCTTTAGAATTAGAGCAAAAAGGATATTCTTGGATTCGGGATGAAAATTCTGAGGTTAATCAGTTTTGATAAGTGAACCATTAATTAACTCAAAACATAAGTTGATTAAAAATTCAGAAGAGTTAATTACAAATAAACAAAGTTTAAATCCTAAGAGTGAGCGTTGGAGGTTTTCTCCAATTAAAGAATTTTCAAATACAAAATTCACTGAAAAACCAACTACTTCCACAGATAATACTATAGTGCCCCCAATAGATGATTGTATTCAAATTAAAATACAAAATGGTAAGATTCAAAATTTAAAAAGTATTCCTTTCGAAATAGAATTAACTGAATTAGATAATGATATTGATAAGATATATCAGAAATCTTCAGAATTTGGAAGTATAGTCAATCCTAGTAATTATTATTTTTCTGCAAAGAATACCATTAAATTTTCAAATTGTATTATTCTTACAATTGATAAAAATCAAATAATCGAAAAACCAATTCATTTAATTCATAATCAATCAAATCAAGAAGAATTTACTCGTATCTTTATTCATTGTAAAATGAACTCTGCTCTAAAAATTATTGAATCATATAATAATCGCTTAGAAAATTCTTATCAAAATTCAGTTGTAGAAATTTTAATGGAACAAAGTTCTAATCTTGATTATTATTGTATTCAACATGGAAATAATTCTAATTGGTTATTCTACACGCTAGGTATAATTCAAAAAAAAAATAGTAATTTTATTAATACTTTATTATCAAGTAGTGGTTATAGAAATATTAATGAAATATTTTGTGATTTAAAAGAAGAAGGTGCAGAAACAGATATATCTGGACTTTATATTTGCGACAAAGAATCACATTGTGATAATCATACAAAAATAGTACATTCATCACCAAATTCATTTAGTAATGAGACATTTAAAGGAATTTTAGCGGGAAATTCATCAGGTGTTTTTAATGGAATTATTGTTGTTGAACAGGACTCACAAAAAATAAACTCAAGTCAATCAAATAGAAACTTATTACTCTCTAGTAGTGCTCAAATGAATAGTAATCCGCAACTTGAGATATATGCAGATGATGTAAAGTGTTCACATGGTTCGACAACCGGGCAAATTGACGATGAAGCATTATTCTATATGCGTTCTAGAGGTATCTCTGAAAGTGACGCAACTAAAATTTTAGTAAAAGGATTTGCAAGTGAAATTTTAGAAAAAATAAAAATTAAATCCATCATTAAGTTTATCGAGCCTAAAATTGAAAAATTAGTAAATAAAAATTGATGGATCATCTTCGCGAATTATATCAACAATTAATTTTAGATCATAACCAGAATCCACGAAATTTCAGAGAAATTAGCGATTGCGATTATCATAAAAAAGGCCATAATCCTTTATGTGGTGATCAATTAGATATATTTGCTAATGTAGATAATAATGTTATAATAGAATTAACATTTACGGGGTCAGGATGTGCAATTTCAAAAGCCTCAGCTTCTATAATGACTGAAACTTTAACTGGAAAAACTATAGATGAGGCAAATAATATATTTGATAAATTTAGAGAAATGGCAAAAAGTGGTTCCGGTGTAGAAAATTTACCTGTGAAACTAACTGTTCTTAGTGGAATTTATAAATATCCTGCTCGTGTTAAATGTGCTCTATTGGCATGGCATACAATGTACCAAAGTTTCAATTCTAATAGTAATTCAGATGTAAATACAGAGAAAGCTGAATGATAGAAAATAGTGAATCAATAAAACTAATTAGAGATTGTAATGCTGAGTTGATACCTTCTGGTGATAAAATAAAGCTTATTAAAGGTGAAGTTGTAAAAGTAACTCAATCATTAGGTGGTAACTTTACACTTTTTCTTAATGGAAATTTGGTTAAAATTCGTGGAAAAGATGCAGATGCAATAGGATTAGAACCTGAAGATGACGTAATTTCTGATACAGAATTCCATTCAAAACAAAAAGTTGATGAAACATTGATTTGGGATAAAATGAGATCTTGTTTTGACCCTGAAATTCCTGTAAACATTGTTGAATTAGGTTTAGTTTATGATTTAAAGATTTTACCCATTGAACCTATAGGACATCGAGTTGAAATCAAAATGACTCTTACTGCTCCAGGCTGTGGAATGGGACCATCAATCGCAAGTGATGTAAAATATAAAGTAAGTATGGTTCCAGGAGTAACAGAAGTAGGAGTAGATATTATTTGGGAACCTCAGTGGTCTAAAGATATGATGACTGATGCTGCAAAGCTACAGCTAGGGATGCTTTAAATAATGAGTTTAATTCCTAAGGATATAAAGAAACATTTTCCAATTTTTCAATCTAATCCGGATTTAATATTTTTAGATAATGCTTCCACAACTCAAACACCTCAATTAGTGATAGATAAATTAAATGATTACTACACTAATTACAACGCAAATGTTCATAGAGGAATTTATCAAATTGGTGAAAAAGCAACATACGAATATGAGTCTGTTCGCCAAAAAGTAATCAAATTTTTAAATTGTGATGATTCATTCACTGCAATTTTTACCCAAGGCACAACTGAATCAATAAATTTATTATCAAATTCACTACCTCAGCTCGTTTTAAAAGAGGGAGATGAAATTCTGATTTCTGAAATGGAACATCATTCGAATATTGTTCCATGGCAATTAGCTTGTAAAAGATTTAATGTTAAACTAAAATATATTCCTATTACTACTGAGGGTGAATGGGATTTATCTAATCTAAATCAATTGATTACAAAAAAAACTAAAATTGTATCACTGATTCATCAATCAAATGTTTTTGGGACAATAAACCCGATACAAAAAGTGACTAATATCGCAAAATCATTGGGAGCAACAGTAATTATTGATGCGGCACAAAGTGTACCTCATAGTAAAATTGATATAAAAACTTTAAACTGTGATTTTTTAGTTTTTTCTGGTCATAAAATGTTAGGACCAACAGGTGTTGGTGTTTTGATTGGAAAAACAAATTTACTGGATAAAATGCCACCATATATGAGTGGTGGAGATATGATTAATACTGTTTCTATGGAAGAATCAACATGGAACGAATTACCTTGGAAATTTGAAGCAGGGACTCCAAATATAGCTCAAGTTATAGGATTAGGTTCTTCAATAGACTACCTATTAAAAATTGGAATGGATAATATTTATAGGTATGAAAAGTCTATTTTTGATTTAGCAATAGAGAAATTATCTAAAGTTGAAGGATTTAAAATATTTGGAAATCCAAAAGTAAAAGGCTCAGTTATTAGCTTTGAATTAGATGGTGTTCATCCTCATGATTTGGCCCAAATTTTAGATGAGAAAAATATAGCTGTAAGAGCAGGTCATCATTGTGCTCAACCCATCATGGAAAAATTAAAAGTTTCTGCTACACTAAGAGCAAGTTTTTATATTTATAATACAGAGAAAGACATAGATCAGCTTGTCAGAGGAATAGTTGATGCTAGGGAATTTTTTACTTTTTAAATTGAGTTTATTAAATAAAGAGTTATGAAGATTAATATTTTTATTATAACATATATTATATTTTTTTTAGGTTGTAAAAATATTATTAATAATAATCTAATTGTTGGCTGTTTGGATGAAACGGCTTTTAATTATGATCCAATTGCAGAAATTGAAGGAAGTTGTCTATATGCTGAGGAAAAGATATATGTTAGTACTCAAGGATATGATCAGGTGAATATTTTAAATGTTATAGAAGGAGAAGTTCAAGATAAACAAAATATAATTACTGTAGATTATAATGAGAATTTCATGGATACACCTCATTATATAGATATTGATAAAATAAATAACTTATGGTTTGTCACATTAATAAATTCAGGGAAAATATTAATGTATGATTTAAATACAAATATAATTTTAGATTCAGTTTTTGTCGGAGATTCACCTGCTTTGATAGCTCATGATGCAACTAAAAAACGACTTTATGTTTCAAGAATGATGCCTATGAATGGGATGATGGGAATGTCTGAATCTGATTCTAAGAAAATACAAGTTTTGGATTACAGTAATCAAATGCTTGCTAAAATTTCAGATTATGAATTACCAGCACCAGCACCTCATGGCTTAGATATATCAGACAATGGTAATTTTCTATTTGTTGCTAGTAATACTTCTGATTGGGTTTATAAAATCGATACAGAATCAGGTGAAATTTTAAATGAAATTTTTATTACAGATCCAAATAGTCCACTACCTCCAAATACAGAAATCAATTATAATAAACCAATTCAATTAAAATATTTTGATAATCAAATTTTTATAACTTGTTCGGCTGGTAAGTTTTATAATGGACAAACTGAAGAGGATATTCCTGGAAAAATAATGGTCTTAAACTCTATAGATTTATCTATTATATCTACATATAGTTTTGAATGGTATTCAACTCCGTGGCATATTGCTATTGATGAAGATAATAATGGATTATTTGTTGCTCTTTCTGGAGATATGACTAATTTAGGCTCCGCTGGAATTTCACATTTATCTTTTCAAAATAATGAATTTATACACCACTGGACGACAACAGGTCCAGAATTTTCTTCTTGTCACGGCATCGCAATATCTAAAATTTATAATCAAGTATACTTAAGTGGTAGAGGAAACGGAATTCTTCATTCAATAAATAAAAATGATGGTACTATTTTACAATCCACCACTATATTAATGGATAACAATATTCATCATAGCCAAAACCATGATGAATATTCTCATGGTGCAATGTTAGGAGGAATTGCTGTCTATTAAACTACATTTTGTTTGGAGCTGAAATTCCTATAATTGCTAGTCCATTTCTTAAGCCAATTTGTAATGCTTTTATTAAAATTAATCTTGCTTCTGTTAAATTTCTATCATCACTAATAACTTTATGATGAGCATAATATTTATGGAATTTACTAGCTAATTCTTGCAAATAATTAACTATATTTTGAGGTTCAAGTAAATGGCAGGATTTAATAATAAGATCAGGGAATTGTAATAGTTGATTAATTAATTGTTGTTCTTCATCTTTTTCTAATAAGGATAAATCAGCATTTAAATTAATTAAGTTACCGAACTCTTCTGCTCTTGATATAATGTTTACCATCCTAGCATGAGCATATTGAAGGTAAAATACTGGATTATTATCAGACTGATCTTTTGCTAAATTTAAATCAAAGTTTAAGTGTGTCGACATTCCTCTCATAATGAAAAAATATCGAACAACATCTGGACCAACTTCTTCAATTAGTTCATCTAAGGTAACAAAGTTTGCTTTTCTTGTTGACATTTTAACTTGTTCATTATCTTTCATAATTGTGACAAATTGATGGATTAATACTTTTATTTGTTCAGAATTATAGCCTATGTTATCTATTACAGCCAAAACATCTGGATAAGTATCAATATGGTCTGCACCAAAAACGTCTATACAGAGATCAAATCCTCTATCAAATTTAGTTTTATGGTATGCCATATCTGGAAGGCGATATGTTGGTTCTCCTGTATTTTTTACAAGGACCTTATCTACATCTCTACCAATTTCAGATCCTTTAAACCAAATTGCATTATCTTTATGATATAACAATTTATTTTTTTCAAGGGAATCAAGAATTTCTTGAATTTTACCAGTATTATATAAATCTTGTTCATTGTAGAAATTATCAAATATTAAACCTAATTTTGCTAGTGATTGTTTAATATTTTCAAAAATAAATTCTTCAGCTTTATTTTTAAAGTAATTAATATCCTTGCTTTTAGTCAACAATTCACCTGACTCAATTTTTATAGTATTAGCAATATTCTTTATATATTCACCCTGATAATAATCTTCATTAAAATTAGTTTGTTGACCACATGCTTCTAAATATCTTTGATAAACAGACTCACCTAAAACTCTCATTTGTCTACCTGCATTGTTAAAGTAGTATTCTCTATGAACTTTATAACCATTCCATTCTAAAATATTTGCAATTGTATCACCAATCATTGCGCCACGACCATGTCCAACAGTTAATGGTCCTGTAGGATTTGCACTTACAAATTCTACATTTGCAGATTTTCCGCTACCAAATTTAGATTTACCAAAATCTGAACTAGTTTTAAGGATATCAATAATTTCATTATGAAATAACTCTTTATTTAATTTAAAATTAATAAATCCAGGACCTGCTTTAAAAATATCAATAAATAGCTTATTTGAATTTAAATACAATAATTTTTTTATAATTAAATTTGCTATGTAATTTGGCGTTTTTTTTAATTTTCCTGCAAGAATCATAGCAATATTTGTAGAAAAGTCTCCATGTTTAGGATGTTTTGTATTTTGGATGATTACATTATTCAATGGAAATTTTAATTCACTCAATGCATTTTTTAAAGCAATTACAACTTTATCTTTCATTTACATCATCCTCAATTTTGTAAGAATTTGCGTCACCCCAAAGTCTTTCTAAATCATAAAATTCTCTATATTCTGGAAGGAAAATATGAATAACTACATTAGCATAATCCATTAATACCCAATTTAAGTTTTCATATCCTTCAATACTCAATGGTAAAGAGTTAGATTCTTTCATATTTTGTCGAATATAATCTGCAATAGCCTTAGTTTGAGTTGTTGATCTTGATGTACAAATAATTACAAAATCTGTAACGCTTGTAAACTTTTCAACATCAAAGACAAGAATTTTTTCTGCTTTTTTTTCTAATAATAATTCACCAATATGATTTATAAAATCATCAAGTTCTTTAATTTTATTCAATTTAATTTTTCTATTTATTTGGAAAGTTCAAATGTAGGAATTGCATTCAACATTTTTGAATGTGAGGGTAAATCCATATAATCTTTTCCTATAATCAAGGTAAGGTCACATTGTAGGTTTGGATTTGGATCTGCACTTATATTTTTTTCTGAAATTCCTATAAGTTCAGCTATATTATAGGCAGCAAGTCGATTTGAATTACGAATTATAATCTCTGTTTTTTTAAAGTCATGGTTTGAAGCATTTTCCTTTTCTATAACATTATGCCCTTCTTTTATTAAAAATACTGAATAATCTTCAGCAAGTCCTTTTGCTCCACAACCATTTAATATTTGTATAGAAATTTTTTCTCCATATGTTTTTTCATATTGTGATACAGTAAGTAAAGATGCTATGTCAGTATTTTCATTAAATTCAATCTTATCATTAGAATAAAATATTTTATCAACAGCTGAAAATAATGCAATAGCAATAACTAACGATAATCCGAAAATAAAAATATTTGGCGGATTAAATTGAGACTTAGTTATAGGTATTTTCCTATTCTTACGCTTTCTCGTCACTTTGCGAAAATATTATTCCTGTAATTATGAGGGTTTAAATTAGAAATTGATAATTGTATCCAAGTATTTTCCCATGGTTGATATTTCAAATTTACATCATATAAAAGTTTAAAATTATCATTTTGATAGGGAAGGGGAATATTAGTAGATTTTTGAATAAGATGAATGCCTCCAGAAATTAGTAAATCTGATTTAAAATCATATTGGAATTTATTTGAAAACATCCCGTATGATGTAGAATAATTTTTAGAAAAGGAGGTTCCAACTGAAAATTCTTGTTTGATTTTTAGTTTTTCTGAATTGGTAAAGTTATTCTTAATTAAATCTGGTATTAATGGATTTTCAGAGTATGCAATAACATTATTTTGACTAAAACCAAAACATAACATTAGTAATATTGTTTTTAAATATGTTTTCATTAAGCTATAAACTATAAATAATTTGGAAATGTTCCATGATAAAAATAGAATATTTTTTTAATTTTTGCATTAATTATTATTTGATTGGTTTTTCAATTATACCACCACCTAAAACTTTTTCTCCATTATAAAATACAATTGATTGTCCTGGTGTTACTGAAAGCTGTGGAGATATAAAATCAACTTTTTTATCATCTAATATAATAGATCCATCTACTTCAGGAGTATTATACCTTATTTTTACTGAAATATTATCAGGTAATTTTGTATTATCAACTAGCCAGTTTAAATTACTGACGTTGCACCCAATAGAATACAGACCTTCTTTTTTTGATATAGTAATAGTATTAGATTCTGAATCAATAGATTTTACGTATCTTGGTTCAGGATATGTAACTCCTATCCCTTTTCTCTGTCCAATTGTATATTGTGTGTAACCATTATGCTTACCAATTACTTCATTATTTTGTAAAATATCTCCAGATTTAATTTTTTTCATTTTATCTGGTGCATATTGATTTAGAAATTTTTTATAATCGTTGTCTGCAACAAAACAAATTTCCATACTTTCTGGTACCATAGCAGTGGCTAAATTATGTTTTTTTGCATAGGCTCTAACTTCAGGCTTTGTCATATTACCTAAAGGTAAAATTGTTCTAGCTAAGGTATGCTGCGGAATACCCCATAAGACATAAGACTGATCTTTTTTACCATCAATGCCTTTATATAGATTATAATTATTATTTTTTTTGATAATCTGTGCATAATGTCCCGTTGCAATGAAATCAGCTCCAAGTTCATCTGCTTTTTGTAAAAAAGCATCCCATTTTACGAATGAATTACATCTTACACATGGATTAGGTGTCCTTCCTGCTATGTATTCATCTACAAAATTTTCAACAACTTCTTCTATAAATGAATCAGAAAAGTCCATCGTATAATGAGAAACACCATAATGATTACAAACTAGTTTAGCGCCTGTGATTTCTTCAATTCCACAGCATGTACTTTCCTGAAACTGTGATCCTTTAAACTTATTATTATCCCATAGCTTCATTGTAATTCCTATTGCTTCATAACCCATTTCTAGAATTTTTGCAAGAGCAACGGAACTATCTACACCACCAGACATGGCAACTAATACTCTTTTTTTAGGCATTTATTGGTTCTCTTTTAATTTTTGGAATAATCTGATTTAGAGCAGATATTAATTTAGTTATTTCTTTTGAAGAATTAAAGCGACCTATTGATATTCTAATTGTACATTCAGCTTCATTTTTCGGAATACCAATTTCATTGTAAATTTCAGATGGTTTTGTACTTCCTGAAGCACATGCAGCACCATAAGAAATCGCAATACCCTGCAAATCTAAATTAACAATAAGTGACTGTCCTGGAACATCAAAAAATGTAATATTACATAGACCACATATTTGGTTTATACCATTTCTTCGATAGTTAATTTTTAATGAGTTTAGTTCACTTAATAATTGATTTTCTAATTTTATGATATGTCTATTGTGGAAAATTAAATTTTTAGTAGCAATTTCTAAAGCTAATCCCATTCCAGCAATACCTGAAATATTTTCTGTTCCAGATCTAAGATTTCGTTCTTGTCCTCCACCCGTAATTAGTGGATTTAATTTATTTTTATCTCTTACATATAAAATTCCGATACCTTTAGGACCATAAAATTTATGAGCTGATGCAGATAAAAAATCAACTTTTAATTGCTCTAGATTTATTGATTTTTTACCTACCGCTTGAACAGCATCTGTATGAAAATAAATATTTTTTGTATTTAAAAATTCGCCGATATTTTTAATATCATTTGTGGTTCCTAACTCATTATTTACATACATGATTGAAATTAACTTTGTGTTATACTGAATAGAATTTTGTATACTTTCAAGAGAAATTTGTCCGAATTGATTAGGCTTCAAAACTGTGGAACTTATTCCCAGACTTTCTAAATATTCTAAAGTCTTCAATATAGCGGGATGTTCTACGCTGGATGTGATAAAATGATCTCCTTTTTTTAGGACACCACGTAAAACTAAATTATTTGATTCTGTACCACCACCAGTAAAATAAATTTCACCTGAATTTGCATTGATTGATTGGGCTACTTTTCGTCGAGATTTTTCAATAACTGCCTTTGCATTTTGTCCTAATTTGTGGATGCTAGATGGATTTCCATATACATTTTCTAAAATTTCAGACATATATTTAACAACTTCTTTATCAACAGGAGTTGTTGCTGCTGAGTCAAAATAAATCATAATTTTTTATTTTACAGGTATAAATACTGTTTCTTCAGATCTTGAAAAACTCGAATTTGGGAACTCTTTTTTGGCATCTGATTCTAGTATTGCAATTTGTGTATCTTCATAGTCTGGGGAATGATGATTCATAATTAATCTTTTTGATTTTGAAGCTTTTGCGACAGCGACGGCTTCAACCCAGCTACTGTGTCCCCATCCAATATGTTTTGGTAAATCTTCTGGCGAAAAATGACCTTCATGAATAATTAAATCTGATTCCCTTGCAAGTTCAATTACAGATTCAATTGGTTCTCCTGGTGGGTGTTCAATATCTGTGATAAAGGTTATCTTTCTTTTATCAACTAATAATCTATAACCGAATGCTCCACCAGGATGGGGGTGAGATCTTGCTTCTACAGTGATATTATCATTGATTTTAAATAAAAGTGGATGCACTTCTCTAAAATTAATTTTAGCACCTAATTTATCCAATGGAACGGGCCAATATCTGTTGTTAAGCATATCCTCAAATACTTCTTTAAGTGTACCATTTTCAGGTTTTTGTGCGTAGATTGTGATATTAAAACCTTTGATATATACTGGTTTAAAAGATGCAAATCCAATTATATGATCCCAATGAAAGTGGCTGAGTAAAATATGAATATCTTTTACCTGATTAGGCTCTTTCAAGATTGCATTACCTAAACGGATAATTCCTGTGCCCATATCAAATATAATCAACTCATTTTTTGAAGTTCTAAGCTCAACACAAGTAGTTTCTCCACCATAAGTTGACATATTAGGAGCAGCTGAAGGATTTGAGCCTCTTGTGCCCCAAAATTTTAATTTAAGATGCTTTTCTCGCATATTTTTTATTTATCCTTGTATTTAAAATATACATCGTAAATTATTTTTATAATTAAATTTAACCTATCTTAAATAGATTTATAGTTTATAATTTAGTAATAATAACAATTACAAAATGTGATTAAAAACCAAATTAATTTCAAAGGTAAATATGTATTTAAATAGAAAAAAATGGGGATTTAAATTATTTTTAATATTGTCAGGAATTTTTATATCTTCATTAGTAGCTTGTAATTTAATTTTTCAAAAATTCTTTTATTGGAGTCCATTTCAATTCTTAATGGAAGATGGTAGCCTTTTAGGATCTGTTTTACCGCAAGGCTTAGTTAGTGGACTTGGTAACTTTACTTTTGAAATTTCAGCAGGAATTTTACCATATCCGGTTACTTTCTTAGTAACTGATATAATATCAGAAATTTACGGTAGAAAAAAAGCTAATTTAGTCGTTCTTTCTGGATTTATTGCAAGTATCTTCATTATGTTAGTTACAACTTTGGCTCAGGTTGTCCCTGCTACCACTTGGAGTCCAGTAAGTAATGAATTATTTACAAAGGTCTTTGGACTATTTGGTCCTGCTGTATTTGCCTCAATGACTGCATATTTAACAGCGCAATTCATAGATATAAGAATCTTTCACTTTTGGAAAGAGCTTACGAAAGGAAAACATTTATGGCTGCGAAATAATGGTTCAACAGTTGCATCTCAATTAGTTGATACATCTGCAGTTTTACTTTTACTTTGTAGTTTTGAGGTCATTGCATGGGATAGGTTTAGCATGCTTCTATTTAATGGATTTTTGTTTAAAATGTTAGTCGCTTTTGTTGATACTCCATTATTTTATTTATCTTCATGGTATTTAAAAAAATCATTCAATCTTAAAATAGATGAAAATTTAGATGATGATTTTTAAAATTAATATTCTAGTTTAATATTGTTTGGAGTGGGATTTTTGAAATCGGTAAATTTATACCCCTACAAAAACTAAATATTTTAAAAATATAGGATATTATATGAGCAATTCTATTTATCGTGTACCTCCAGCAGTCAATGAACAGGTTTCTTCTTTTGCACCAGGAACACCTGAGCGAGTATCATTAAAATCAAAATTGAAAGAATTATCAACTAAAACTATTGATATTCCTATTATTATTAATGGAAAAGAAATTCGTACAGGTGTCACATCTAATTGTGTCATGCCTCATAATCACCAGCATATACTCGGTTCATATCATAATGCGGGTGATAATGAAATTCAAATGGCAATTAAATCTTCATTGGATGCAAGAAAATTTTGGTCAGAAATGTCTTGGGAATCACGAGTAGCAATATTCAAAAAAATGGCTTCACTTTTAAAAGGTCCTCATAGAGATATAATTAATGCAGCTACAATGCTGGGACAAAGTAAGAATGCATTTCAAGCGGAGATAGATTCTGCATGCGAATTAATAGATTTTTTTAACTTCAATTGTGAATATCTGCAACAAATTTATGAAGAACAGCCTGCATACTCACCCGATGGTATGTGGAATCAAGTTGAATATCGCGGTTTAGAAGGGTTTATTTTTGCAGTTACCCCTTTTAATTTTACTTCTATTGCAGCTAATCTACCCACAGCACCTGCATTAATGGGGAATACTGTTATATGGAAACCAGCTTCTTCATCTGTATATTCTGGATACTTTTTAATGAAATTATTTGAAGCAGCAGGACTACCTAAGGGTGTTATTAACTTTTTACCAGGCTCAGGTGCTAAAGTAGGTAATCCTGTATTAGAAAGTAAGTATTTAGCTGGAATTCATTTTACTGGTTCAACGGAAGTATTTCAAGGTATGTGGAGAAAAGTTGGTGAAAATATTCATAAATATAGAACATACCCTAGAATTGTAGGAGAGACAGGAGGTAAAGATTTTATTTTAGCGCACAAGTCGAGCGATGTCCAAGCTTTAGCAACTGCTATGGTTAGAGGAGCATATGAATATCAGGGTCAAAAATGCTCTGCGGCTTCACGTTGTTACATTCCTAGTAGTATATGGGATGAGGTTAAATATGAATTTTTAAAACAAGTTTCTTCAATTAAGATGGGTGATGTTAATGATTTCTCTAACTTTGTAAACGCAGTTATAGATGAAAAAGCATTTGATAGTATTTCAAACTATATTGAATATGCAAAAAATGATTCTAATGCTAAGATTATTTGTGGTGGTGGTTATGACAAGTCTGTAGGTTATTTTATTGAACCAACTGCAATTCTAACAACAAATCCAAATTTTAAGTTGATGGAAGAAGAAATTTTTGGACCAGTCCTAACTATTTATGTTTATGATTTGGATGAATCAGATAATGATAAATCTTGGGAAGATATTTGTAAAGTAGTTGATTCAACATCAGAATATGCACTGACTGGCGCAATTTTCTCAACATGTAGAAAATCTATTAATTCAGCTAAGAAATTTTTAGTTCATTCCGCAGGTAACTTCTATATAAATGATAAACCAACGGGCGCAGTAGTAGGACAACAACCATTTGGTGGAAGTCGAGCTTCTGGGACAAATGATAAGGCAGGCTCTGCTGCAAACTTGATGCGATGGGTTTCTCAGCGTACTATTAAGGAAACTTTTGTTCCACCTACTGATTACCGATATCCATTTTTAGAAGAAAAGTAATTTATCAAATAAATGGCAGTACGTTCTGAAATAAGCTCTTTAGAAATGGTTTTAACACATAGACCAGGGTTAGAACATAAATATGTATCTCCAAGTCATGTTCGTGAAATGGTGGTGAAGAATGGTAAATTCATTCCTAATCCAAATTTTATTCTCTTTGATGATATTACAGATCATTTAAAAATTGGCAATGAACATGACAATCTAACTAAAGTTCTTAATGCTTGGACAGATGGTAATTGTGTTGAGATTACAGTACTCCTTTCTGAGTTATTTGAAAATTTAAAAATACGAAAATCTGTATTTGATGAATGTATAAATTTAGATGAAGCAAATTATAATATTCAGTATGTAAAAGATTCAACTTTTATAAATTCATTAAGTTCTTTAGAATTTATAAATATGATAATTCATGGGCAAATTAAAGGGCAGAAAGTATTCCATTTACCTTTACCAAATTATATGTGGACAAGAGATATAGGTGTTGTCTTTGGAAATTCAATATTAATTACAAATGCTTTTTTTCCCGCTAGAAAGCGCGAAAATATACTTTCAACATGTCTTTTTAATAATCATTCATTTTTTAAAGATTTTAATAAGATTAATATAAAAGAATTTTCTGATGATTTGAGTGTTGAGGGAGGTGATGTGATGATATTTAACCCCAATATTGTTATTATCGGTATTAGTGAAAGAACGACAAAAGAATCAGTAAAAATTTTAGCCCCATACTTTTTTAAAGAGGGATTTAAATCTGTTATAGGCGTGAATTTACCTAAAAAACGCGAACTAATGCATCTGGATACTATTTTTACTCGGGCGAGTGAAGATGAATGTATTTTATATCCTCCAGTATTTTTCAATTCTGAATTTGAGGGTGTGGATTTAGATATATTTCATTATAAAAATAGGTTAAGTATTGAAGATATTAAACCTGAAAATCTATCATTATTAGAATTATTATCTAATTTAGGTATTAATGTGATTCCAGTGAAATGTGGTGGCGATGATGAACATATCCAAAAGCGTGAACAATGGACCGATGGTTCTAACTCTTTTGCATTAGCTCCGGGAAAAATTATTGGTTACAAACGTAATTATGAAACAATAAAAGAACTGATTAATAGAGGATATTCACAAATTTCTGTTGAACAATTTTTAAATGATATAGATTATTGGAAATTAACAAATCAAAAGTTTATTATTACAATTGAAGGTTCAGAGCTTGTTAGAGGTCGTGGAGGAATGAGATGTCTAACAATGCCAATAAGAAGAGGAAATGAATAATTGAGTAAGACGGTCTTAATTGCCTTAGGTGGAAATGCAATTTCACCTAAAAATACTGCTGGAACAATAAAAGATCAATTTTCCCATACGCGTGAAAGCTTAAAAGGTATTATGCACTTTGTAAATCGTGATTATAAAATTGGAATCACTCATGGGAATGGTCCGCAAGTTGGTGATGAACTTCGAAGAAATGAAGTTGCATCAAATGAAATTCCGCAATTACCGCTTGGTATTTTAGTTGCGAATACCCAAGGTGCAATTGGATATATGATTCAGCAATCACTACAAAATGCTTTACACCAGCAAAATATTGAGAGAGAAGTCGTAAGTTTTATTTCACAAGTTCGAGTAGATGCAGATGATTTAGCTTTAAAGAGTCCTGCAAAATATATCGGAAGACGATACCCTGCAAATGAAGCTGAAAAATTTCAGAAAGAACTTGGATGGAAAATGAAAGAACAGGAGCCAGATGAATGGCGAAGAGTGGTTCCTTCTCCTATACCAAAATACTTATTTAATGGACTTTCAATTAAAAATTTAATTGATTTTGGAACAATTGTCATTGCTAGCGGTGGTGGTGGTATACCTTGTTTTTTTGATAATGAAGGTAATCTCGAAGGAGTTGATGGTGTAATAGATAAAGATATGTCAGCAGCGTTGCTAGGACGAATCCTAAAAGCTGAAGAGCTTTTTATTATCACCGATGTTAATAACATTTTCATCAATTTTAAACAACAAAGTGAAAAACCATTAATCCAAACAACTGTATCTGAAATTAAGAAATGTCTTGCAGAAGGTCATTTTAAGCGTGGAACAATGGAACCTAAAATTAGAGCAGCATTGAATTTTTTAAAATACCATGGAGAAAAGGTGGTTATAACTTCAATTAATTGTATTGAAGGTGCCATTGAAGGAACTCAGGGAACAACAATAAGGAATGATTAAATGAACATACATGAATATCAAGGTAAACAAATTTTTAGGGATGCAGGTGTACCTGTCCCTGAGGGATATCCCGCTTTTTCAGTAGATGAAGCTGTAGAAATAGCAGAAAAAATTGGTTCTTTTCCATTAATGGTAAAAGCGCAAATTCATGCCGGTGGTCGAGGGAAAGGAGGTGGAGTTAAAATGGCTAAATCTATGAACGAAGTAAGAGAACATGCCTCTAATATTTTAGGAATGAACTTAGTTACCCATCAAACTGGTCCAAGTGGAAAATTGGTACAAAGGTTATTAATTGAGTCTGCAAGCAATATTAGTCGTGAATTTTATGCAGGAATTGTTCTCGATCGTTCATTGAGTAAATTCTGTTTTATGGTTTCTACAGAGGGTGGTGTAGAAATTGAAAAAGTAGCGGAAGAAACACCTGAAAAAATCTTTAAAGTTTGGATTGAACCAGGTGTTGATTTAAAACCATACCAAGCACGACAATTAGCTTTTGCTCTTGGTTTAGAAAATACGCAAGTAAAAAGTGGTGTAAAAACTTTTATGAATCTTTGGAAAGTTTTCAAAGATAAAGATTGTTCACTCATGGAAATTAATCCATTAGTTGTTACAAAAGAGGATGAGGTAATTGCATTGGATTCAAAAATTAATTTTGATGGAAATGCATTATTTAAGCATAATGATATTGCTGAGCTTCAGGATTTAACAGAAGAAGAGCCTAGTGAAGTTAAAGCCCAAAAGTATAATTTGAATTACATTAAATTAGATGGAACAGTTGGTTGTATGGTTAATGGTGCTGGGCTAGCAATGGGTACAATGGATATCATAAAATTATATGGTGGTGAACCTGCTAACTTTTTAGATGTAGGTGGTGTAGCAAATGCTGAAACAGTTGCACAAGGATTTGAAATTATTCTTCAAGATCAAAATGTTAATGCAATTTTAATTAATATATTTGGTGGAATTGTTCGTTGTGACCGTGTAGCTCAAGGTGTAATTGATGCGATGGGTAAAATTGATGTTAATGTTCCTGTTGTAGTGCGATTGGAAGGCACAAATGCCGAAGCTGCCAGTAAATTATTTGATGAATCTCCTCTGAAATTCATTGTAGCAACCAGTCTTGAAGATGCTGCTGATAAAGTAGTTAAAGCAAGTAAAGGAGAATTTTAATGAGTATTTTAGTAAATAATAATACACGTTTAGTAGTACAAGGAATTACAGGAAAAGAAGGTGCATTCCACACTGGACAAATGATTGAATATGGAACTAAAGTTGTTGCAGGTGTAACACCGGGTAAAGGTGGAAAAAAAGATGCAAATGGAATTCCAATTTTTAATACCGTTACCGAAGCAGTAAAAGGTGAAAACGCCAATGTATCTATAATTTTTGTACCACCTCCATTTGCTGCTGATGCATGTTTAGAAGCAATTGATTCAGGTGTTGAGTTAGTAATTTGCATTACAGAAGGTATCCCTGCACAAGATATGGTACCTGTCAAAGATGCATTGAATAAAACCGGTGTACGAATGATTGGACCAAATTGTCCTGGTATTATTACACCAGGTGAAGCTAAAATTGGTATTATGCCGGGATTCATACATAAGCCTAATGGTAATGTTGGAGTAATTTCGCGTTCAGGGACATTAACTTATGAAGCAGTTCATCAACTATCAGTTCGTGGAATTGGTCAAACAACTTGCGTAGGTATTGGTGGTGATCCTATAATTGGAACAACATTCTTAGATTTGCTGAAATTATATGATGAAGATCCTAAAACTGAAGGATTAGTAATGATAGGTGAAATTGGAGGTTCTGCAGAGGAGGAAGCTGCACAATGGATAATTGATAATCAATATTCTAAGCCAGTGGTTGCATTTATTGCAGGTCAAACTGCACCACCTGGAAGAAGAATGGGGCATGCAGGAGCTATAATCTCAGGAGGAAAAGGAACTGCTGCTGATAAAATGACAGCCTTAAAAAAAGCAGGGATTCATGTTTGTAGTAGTCCTGCAGATATTGGCGCAACTATGGAAAAAGCACTTAATTCATAACAAAATAAAAGGAAAATACTACTAATGAGTAATCGAACTTTTGCTATTATTAAACCTGATGCCGTTCGTAACGGAGATACAGGTAAAATTTATGACAGAATCTTGAAATCTGGATTTAATATTTTATCTGCAAAATTAATTAAATTAACATTGTCACAAGCAGAAGGTTTTTACGCTGTTCATAGTGAGAGACCCTTTTTCGGTGAATTAACTGAATTTATGTCCTCTGGAAAATGTATGGTTTTAGCATTAGAAAAAGATAATGCTGTCTTAGAATGGAGAAAAACTATTGGTGCAACAAATCCTATAGAAGCAGATGAAGGAACTATCCGTAAAGATTTCGCAACAAGTGTAGGTGAAAATGCTGTACATGGTTCAGATTCAGATGAAAATGCGACTATTGAAATTTCGTATTTTTTTACTGGAAGTGAAATTATACAAAATAGTTAATTGATTTTTTGTAATAATTACATTAAACAATTTTTTGGAATTACAATTGTTTTACTTTTGTTTTCTAAATGTGAAAAATCAGTTAAAAGATGGACAATAGATACTGGTTCGCCATTAACTATTTTAGCACCAAAATTTGAAACTAATTATGAAGCAATTGAATGGTATTATGCTAATAGACCTTTGAACAGTAAAACTACTTTAAATACCTCATTTGAATCTGCAAGATTTACTCCTGATTACCCTGGTGATTATGATATAATTGCTGAACTATATGACAATAAAAATCAGCTGATTCATTTTAAAATATTTAAGTATCATGCAATTGGTTTAAAATATTTACAAAATGATAAAATGAATGAAATTGTAGAATCAATTCAAATAGCAATTTCTGACAGTTTCTACATTGATACGTTGATTTCTTCTTCTCATTTAAAAATGATTAATGAAGATATAAATATTAACACTTATTCTTTTATTGATTCAATTCAAGATGAAGTAGAAGAAAAAATAATATTGATTGAACCTCAATTTACTATTCAGGTATTTTCTTTGCCTGATAAACAGCAGGCAAAGGCAAAAACAGACTTACTTTCTCAATTTGGATATGAATCTTATATTCTCCCATTTAATCATCCTAAATTTAATTCTACTTGGTACCGTGTACGAGTAGGTAAATTTCAAGATTTTTTTAACGCTGATTCAATCGCGAAGTTATTAGAGCAAGAATTAAATATTAGCACATGGATTGATAAGATTAATTAAAAAGATAAGCTTAAAAATAATTATAATTAAAATAAGAAGTTCTGTAACTTTAATAACAATAAAATATACTTTTAATATAATATATCATAATCTAATTTAAATTTTAATTATTTTATGTTAGTCTTTTAGGCAACCTCCGTATTTTAAGTAAAAATATAGACATATAAATAAAATTATGCTTATTAAATTATTATTTATTCTTTTCACATTAGGATATTCAGTTCAAGATAAAATTGAATTAAATCATCCGAATATTATTCTTTCAGGAATTGAAAATCAATTTAAAATATCTGTATTAGATTCATCAATTATTCCATTTAATCTGTTAATTGAGGATAAATTATATGCTATTCAAAAATTAGAAAGAAAAATAAATCATACTTTTTCAAATACAGGATTGAGGAAAGTTTATATAGAAAAAATAGGTATTAAAACTGAAATAGATGGTTTAAATGTAATTCCAGGTTTCTTATCTATTTTACCACCAATCATAGCAATTCTAATGGCATTAATCACAAGACAGGTAATTCCATCCTTGTTCCTTGGAATCTGGGTTGGAGCATTTACCATTAACGGATTATTTTTTAAAAGTATATTTAGTGGATTTTTAAATACCTTTGATGTTTATATAATTGAGGCGTTAGTACCTTTAGATGGTAGTTCAGGTCATGCAACTATTATAATGTTTTCAATGATGCTGGGTGGAATGATTGGTATCATTACAAAGAATGGAGGAGCAAGAGGCATTGTAAAATTAATCACAAAATGGTCAAACAATTCTAGCCGTGGACAATTATCTGCAGCTATTTTTGGTACGGTATTTTTTATTGATGATTATGCTAATACACTAATAGTTGGAAATACTATCAAACCTCTTACAGATAAATTAAGAATCTCGAGAGAAAAGTTAGCATATATCGTAGACTCTACTGCTGCTCCTATTGCTTGTGTTGCTCTAATTTCTACATGGATTGGTTATGAAGTAGGCTTGATAAATGATTCAATTGCAATTTTAGGATTAGAAAATTATTCTGGATATGGTATTTTTCTTCAATCTAT
>NZIV01000061.1 GCA_002689995.1 Fidelibacterota bacterium | reverse complement strand
GCTCATAAAAAATTAAATAGTGATTTTAATTATTCTCAGGTATTAATTGATTTTTTTAATAATTATAAAATAAGAAGCTCAATAATTTATTCTAGAATAAAAGCCGTCGCTCAATTTGGTGAACCACCTGCTCAAGATGAATTATATTTTCATACAGATGAGGCCCAATACTTACCAATTATTGGTATTAGCGAAAATCTACCTGAAATTCATAATTTACGTGGATCTGAGCAATTTAGGATAGGAAATAAGTTAATATTAGGAACATTAGAAATTAGAAACAAAATTTTAGATAGAGATTTAACTATTAATATTTTAGGTTTTACTATTGGAAATATATCATCTGCTATTATTTCAGATTTTGGAAATATATGGCAAAATTCTCAATCAACTGGCCATTTAATCGCTACATTAGGTACCGAATTGAAATTTTCTTTTAAATCAAGTGGCTTTCCTGTCATGACATTTGCCTATGGATATGCAAATGAAGTTAATAATATAAAAAATGGCGCCGAACTGAAACATTACTATAGACTGGCCTTAATTAACCCATTTTAAATTAAACATTAAATCATTTAAATTAGATATTATTATCTTTAAACAAATAAAGAATTTTATGTTATTATCTTTATATTAATGGATGTCAAAATGAAAATCTCGAAAATTATACCTTATATTTATACATTATCTATATTATTTTCTCAAGATATTTTTCTTGAATTGACTAACTTAGATTCAACAGATGGGAATTATAATATTCAAGTGCAAATGGCAAGTACTGTTGATATCGCTGGATTTCAATTTCAAGCTACTGGTGGCATTTTATCTGATGGATCAGGTGGACTTGCTTCTTCGAATTTGAGTACAGTCACAACAAATGCAAATGGTATGGTTTTAGCCTTTGACTTTATGGGAAACTATATTCCTGCAGGTGATGGTATTTTAATCAGTTTAACATATTCTGAATTAACATCATCAGAAATATGTATTGATAATCCTATTTTTACATCTTTATCTTCTGAAGAGTATATTACCGATTCAGGTACTTGTTTTTCAACAGGGCAAGAAGAGGCATCTCCTTCTGTAAATATTTTAGAGCCTCAGGAAGGTTCAACAATGTATTCTAATTATATTAATGTTAGTTTACTTACAATAGACCCAAATAATGTTGGTTATCATTATCATTTAGATTTAAATGGTGAAAATATAGGTATGTTTTATGATAACTATTTTATTATAGAAGATTTACCCTGGGGTGAGCATACATTGACAGTAACACTGGCAGATTCATTGCATGTTGAATGTGAAGAGAATTACTGTACTCAATCTGTTAATTTTATTTTACAAGAACCTTCACCTGAAACATTAGAATTAACTATTTTCGATGTTGATCCTGCTTCTCGTACTATTAAAATCTCTACAAATAATTCTGCTCCATTCGTATCATTTGATTTTGATATAAACGGAGTAAGACCAATAGAAATTATTAGTGAAAATTTAGACACATATAATTTTGCATATAATATTGCAAATAATTCTATAAATGGTGTTTCTATTACAAATCAATTTCCTACAGGAGAAAATCATTTATTAACTCTTTATTATACAGATCCGTATAGTAATGAAATCTGTTTAGATAATATAACTTTTATAGATGCAAACAATATTGATATGATTGTTACCACTGAATGTACTGAAATTATCTTACCAGTAAATGAATTTTACTTACCTACATTAGATCAAACAGGAGTAAGCCAGCTGATTCATTTTAACCCAAATGTTCAAGGACTAGAACCTGGAGATGAAATAGGAATATTTGATGCTAATGGAATTACAGAAAATGGTTTGGATTGCAATAATCTACAAGAAGGTGAAGTACTTGTTGGGGCTGGATTAATACTTTATGATAGTATTTCAATTTCTGCAATTGGTTCAGTGAATATGTGTATTTTTGGAGGATTCGTAACTCCTGGATTTAATTTAGGAAATCCAATTAAAATAAAAGTATATCGACCATCAACAATGATGGAGTATATTGCTGAATCAATTACATTTACCAATGGCTCCGGGACTTTTACAGAATTATTTACTGAGCTTACTTCTTTGTCTCTTGTCGATGAAATGACAAATAGTGCACCAACTGCAGTTATCGATTTAGGCCAAGTTGATACTTACAGGAATACTGATGTAGTGCTTAATGGTTTAGGCTCATCTGATGCTGATGGAAATATAATAGGATATGATTGGTATTTGAATGGTGAAGAACATATTGGAACTGGCCAATCTTTGACACATCAATTTTCTGCATTAGGTGATTATATGGTTACTCTTGTCGTTACTGATAATGAAGGAGCAATTGGATCTGCTGTTTCTTTAGTAAGTGTAATGAACCAATTACCAACAGAAGTTTCGCTTCTTTTACCTAATGATTCTGAAACAATATATGTTGACGATTACAATAATGGTTTTATTACTTTTTCATGGTCTGAATCCATTGATTTAGATAATGATGATTTAATTTATACATTGAATCTATGGAAAACAGATATGGCCGAAGAGCATAATGATGAAGTAGAGTTAATGGAAACTTCATATACAACTACCTTTAATTCAGAATTTTTAAATTTGTATATGGATGTCGGCCAAAATTATAGTTGGAATATTACCGTTTCTGATGGATTCGATGAAATTTCATCATCTACAAGTACATTTGAAATTTCATTCATTATGGATTCAATAAACCAATTCAAACCTAATCAATATTCACTTTCACAAAATTATCCCAATCCATTTAATCCAAATACAGAAATACAATATAGCTTAAATAAACCTGAATTAGTAACATTAGATATTTATAACATTGCAGGGGAGCATATTACACAATTAGTAAATGGAAAGCAAAATGCTGGAATCCATACTATTAAATGGAATGCAACAGTTAATAATAGTGTAACCGTACCTGCAGGTTTGTATATTTATATATTAAATTCTAAATCCAATGGTTCAATCCAAAAAGTAATGACATTGTTAAAATAGAGAATTTAACAAAAACATAGAAAATCTTTATTTTTTCAAAGAGTTTTTTAAAAAGGTTTAAACTGGGATTGTTTTTCAAATCATCCGTAATATTTAGCTATAATCAAAATTGATTTAATACTCCTTTAAAATCCAAAAAATAGAATAATTAATGAAAAAATTTATACTCATCATTTTAGATGGATTTGGCCTTAGAGAAGAAGAACGAGGCAATGCTTATAAACTCGCAAATACACCAGAATTAGATAGATTGCTTAATGATTGTTCTATGGTTCCAATTGAAACTTCTGGAAGGTTTGTTGGTTTACCGGATGGAATCATGGGAAATTCTGAGGTTGGTCACATGAATATAGGTGCAGGAAGAATTGTAAAGCAGGATTTAGTAAAAATAAATGATGAAATTCAATCCAATAATCTTAAAAATAATTCAAATTTAATCAATCTTTTTAAACACGTAAAATCAAAAAATTCAATTTTACATTTGGCAGGCTTACTGAGCGATGGAGGTGTACATTCACATATTGAACATTTGAAATATATTTTAAAATCTGCAAAAAATTTTGGTATAGAAAAAGTAAATATACATGCTTTTATGGACGGAAGAGATACTGCTCCAGACTGTGGTATAAATTATATCAATGACCTCCAAGCGTATATTTCCAAAATTGGTATTGGTCAAATTACAACTGTTTGTGGTCGCTACTATGCAATGGATAGAGACAAAAGATGGGATAGAATTGAACTTGCATATAATTTACTTGTAGATGGAATAGGTGAATATTATTCTAATGTTGAAAAAGCTATTAATTCATCGTATGAAAATAAAATTTTTGATGAATTTATAACACCAAAAATAATAAAGGGATTTAGTCCTATTTCTGAAAATGATGGCTTGTTTATGTTTAATTTTCGTGCTGATAGAATGCGTCAGATTTGTGAAGTATTTAGTAATCCAAATTTTAATGATTTTAAAAGAAAGTATATCGACATCCATTTGGTAGGAATGAATAAATATCAGGATTCATTTAGTTTTCCTGTATTATTTAAAAAAGACATGCTGACTGAAATATTCCCAGAATTACTTGATAAAAATGGTTTTACTCAACTTCGTATAGCAGAAACTGAGAAGTATGCTCATGTCACTTATTTTTTCAATGGAGGTAATGAAAAACCTTTTTCTAATGAAAAACGAATTTTAGTTAATTCACCTAGAGTTGCTACTTATGATTTGCAACCAGAAATGAGTGCAATTGAAGTGACTTCTAAAGTATTAAAAGCAATTGATTCTCAAAAGTTTAATGGAATTATTCTTAACTTTGCCAACCCAGATATGGTAGGGCACACAGGAATTTTAAAAGCAGCAATAAAAGCAATTGAAACAATTGATAATTGTCTATCTAAAATTATTAATTCTATAAAATCACAAAGTGGATGTGTTTTTCTAACCGCGGATCATGGTAATTTAGAAATGATGATAGACCCTGAAACTAATAAACCTCATACAGCTCATACAACATTTCCAGTCCCATTTGTAATTGATGATCCAAATCACAAATGGGAGCTATCAGGTAAGGGAAAATTAGCAGATATTGCTCCAACTATTCTTACATTTTTAGAGATACCACAACCTGATGAAATGACTGGTAATTCATTACTTAAAAAGAAATTAACTTCTTCTAATGAGTAAATTATTTCAAATATTATTCATAGCACTTTTTTTATTTAATTGTAGTGGTAATCTTCAAAATAAACGTAAAATATCAAATCATAAAAAAATTGAATACAAGGCAATTCCTCGAATTGACCAAAATGATAATTATGGAATTCATATACTTTTAAATTTACCTAATACACTTTTTGTATTTCAAAAATCAAAAAATCACTTTATTGCAAATTATCAAATATCCATTGCAATTTTAGATTCTTCAAATTCACAAATTAAACACCATTCTTGGAAAGGAATTAAAAAAGTGGACTTTTTTGAAGAAACGAGAACAGAAGCAAAATCTATTTCAATAGGTCATTTTTTTCCAATAGAACCAAATAAATATTCATTTTCTATTTTAATAGAAGATTTAGATAGTAAGTATCGCTGGAATAAAAAAATACCTTTAAGAAATTATTCAAAAGACTTTTTATCACCAATTCTAGTCTCACAAAACAAAAGTGAACTAAAATTTGAAGGTGCCACAATTCCAGAAAAAACTGATAATATTAACTTAAAAGTTTCATACCATTTTTCAAATATTGATATTGATTCTTTGCTTTATATTACTTGCTATAATGATAAAAAGATTGTTTTAAAAGACTCTTTAACAATCAATCAACATTCCAATATAATTAATTATAATATGAAATTATCAGAATATTGGTTGGGTGAATTAGAAATTCAATTTGACTATATGGATATTTCAGAGAATTTAAAGTTAAATCTTCCAGGAAATAATTCACGATATTGGAAAGATATAAATACAACAGCTAAAATAATGACTTATATTCTATCTTCTTCAGAAATTCGAGAATTAAAAACATTATCCAAGAAAGAAAAAATCCTGTTCTTAAAAAATTACTGGAAAACTATAGACCCAACACCTAATACAGAACAAAATGAAATCATGAATGAATTTTTTGAACGTGTTGATTATGTTTCAAATAATTTTGCTGAAATTGGACCAGGATGGCAATCTGATAGAGGTCGTACATATATTTTATTTGGTCCACCTGAGCATATTGAAATTACAAATCAAAATAATCAGGGATATAAATTTGAAATTTGGCATTATAATTCAGGAAAACAATTTATTTTTATAGATGAGGGTATTCTTGGAAATTACAGGCTGTACAGAGAAATAAATTAATTTTGGATAAAAATACACATATAACATTTATAAATCCAGACGAATCTACTTTTTCTTATTCCCAGATTTCAACATTTAAGACATGTAAAGAACAATATAAGATTGTTTATCTAGATGGTCATCGTAAAAAAGATGAAAGCATAGAAGCCTTTATGGGTAAATGTGTTCATGGTACTTTAGAGTGGCTTTATCAGAAAGAAAATATGCGAAGGCCTTATATTACTTTTGATAAAATATGTAAAATTTACGATAATATTTGGCAAGATAAATGGCATAATAAAATTTTTATTGTTGATCATAATTTATTAAGTAATCATTTTTATGCAATTGGTAAAAGATGTTTATCAAATTATTATCATAAATATGGACCCATTTTTGATCAAAAAGTTTATGCAACAGAACTAGCTTTGAATTTTAATATTGAAGGAAAATATCAATTTAGAGGAGTTATTGATCGCTTAGATCAGCCAGAAGATGGTTTTTGGGTAATTCATGATTACAAGTCTGGTAAAAGAGCAATGACACAAAATATGGCTAAACGAGATTTACAATTAGCTATGTATCAAATTGCAGTCGAACAGAATTATGGACCAGTCAAAAAGATTTCATTAACTTGGCATTTTTTAAGAAATGGTGTTGAATTGACAATTTCACATTCATCAGATGAAATTCAAAAATTTAAAAATATTATTTCAAAAAATGTAAAAAATATTATTAAATCATCTAAAAATATTGAAAACTTTTATCCAAAAGAGACAGTATTATGTAATTGGTGTTATTTATGGGACGAATGCTCAGCAAAATTTATACCTAACCCATCAAAAAAAGCATATTAGAGGCAAAATGAAAAAAATAATAATTTATCATAATCCAAACTGAGGAAAAAGTCGAGAATCAGTGCAGATTCTTAAAGATAAAAACATTGAATATGAAGAAATTCAATATATTAAAAATCCTTTATCACTAAATAAATTGAAAGAAATTGCATCAAAACTAGGATTACCTCCTCAAAAGTTTATCCGAAAAAGTGATGTTAAAAAGTTGAACTTAGAAATAAATTTTGAAAATGAAAATGAAGTATTACAACATATGGTAGAATATCCTAGAATAATAGAGAGACCAATTATTGTTAATGATGAAAAAGCTGTAATTGGCCGACCACCTGAAAATATTTTAGAAATTATATAGTATACTATGCATTAAATTTTTAAAAAACCCCAACTATTGAGGCTTTTCAATTTTACTTAACCAGTGTAATCTTCGAACTTAATTTTAAATTTTCTGAATTTTTAAATTGGATAAAATATACTCCACTTGGATTTTTATCTGCATTCCAATTTAATTTATGAGATCCTACATTATAAACTTTATTAGAAATAACTTCGATTACTTTACCTTTTACATCATAAATTGAAATTGAAATTCTATCAGTTTTATTTAATTCAAATCTAATTGTGACTTCTGGATTAAATGGATTAGGATAAACTGGAAGTATAGTAAATGAACTTGGAATCTCTTCTAATTTAGAATTTGATAAATATCCACTTGGCGCGTCAGTAGTAAATTTAATTGCCATATTATTTTGAATTAATGAAGCACCAGGCCCAGGCATATTGTTGAAACTATACTGAATTCCTGTATTTTGATCTGGGGACTCAATTCCAATAGTTGAATAATTTCCGTTTTGGTCAACATCATTAACCTCTTTATACTGAAATAAAATCTCTCCATCGCCTGTAGTTGTCGGATATATTTCAGGATTATATAAAATCATCTGGAAAGTTTCTCTATCACAATCATCTGGACAATACTCATCATTTTCACCATTTGCTAAATTTTCCCATTGAATTATAAATTGTCCATTTTCGTCATCTAAATATGATAAAACATGAAATGGTTCAGTACCAACATTATCATCTAAATCATCAAAAAATGGAGCTAACATTGCTGTTGGTCCCATAGGCATCGGAATTGAAAAATTCCAAAAATGAGATAAAGAAGTTGGTTCAAAACTTGCCCAACCATTTGAACATATTGTAATTTCATCATATATATTACCATAATAAGTAAAATCAAACCCAATTGGAATTCTGGTACGTGTATCATCAGCTAATTGTAAATCTGTTCCATCACCACCATTTGTCGGGCTAATTTCAATCCAATTATAGATTGGAGCTTCAGGATAATCTGTATCCCAATTATCATATCCCCAGTATCCATAATTATCTGGTGGTATGGGATCATTTTGACTTAAAGATGGTACAATTAAATTTAATCTTTTAGTTTGTACTAATGTAGCATTATAAGATACTTCTATATCTAAGTATAACTCTGTTCCAATTGATATGGATGAGCTTATACTTCCTGTTAAAATTGGAGTTGTTGTTGTAGTTTCAAATTCATTAATATCAAAACTAATAGGAATTAATGTTCCATTTTCAATTCCATCTGAATAAGATATAATTTCAATTGAAATATCACTATAATTCAATGGAGTTGGATTAGCTATATCTAATGATAATTCTAATGAATTCCCAGGAGTAACATAGTTCATACCTTCGGTGGTTGATGCTGAAATATCAAAGTAAGTAAATACTTCAGGATTAAATTCATCACCATTATCAGAAGTATAATTCAAATCTACTTTTTGTTGATAATACTGTGACTTGTTTAAATAAAGTTCTAATTGAGTTCCTATCGGTATGTCTGCAAAATCAATATTTAGATTACCATTTTCATTTGAAAGTCCCTTTCCAATCAGTTCTTCCCCATACATCAATGCACCAACTACTAAATCTAAAGGATAACCATTGGGATCGGTAACATTAATACTTAGATGTGAATTATTTAACTCAGCGCCGTTTACAATATTGACTGTCATTTCATCTGGTACACCAAGCCAAACAGGAATACTAGGATCACCTAACACACTATATACATGATGATAAAAATAAACTACTCCTGGTTTACCATTTGCATCTAACTGTGCCATTTGGTCTGGAAATTCAGTAATGAGAGATTGTTTACCAACATGTAATGCAGGTGCAAGCTCATGAACACCCTCTTCAAGTAAAGCATCCCACATAGCGCCGCAAATTACATTATTAAATCGAGTATCTGTATCTAAATCCGATGGCCCAACCATTGCAGCGGCACCTTTTGGTAAATTCATTGACCCATAAGTAACCATTGCCTCACCATAACATTTATCTAATCCGCTTCCATTATAATCATTCCCAAAATCACCAGTATTACATACAAAGCTCATAACAATTGGGAGCATCCAACCATTTGTTAAATTATTGACATTTTCTCTATGGAAATATGGTTTGTGCCATCCATTAGCATCACCCCATCCCCTATAATTAATAATACCTACACCACTATTCCATGAATTTGCTACCATTGGATTAGTCTCTCCATTTTGATAATTTCCAGCATGATAAAATGCTGTATCAATATGAGTATACCCAAACTCTTCTAATTCTTCATAAAGCCATATAGAAGTCCATACAGGCGTAACAGGCCATTGACTAGGTGGAACTGAATTTCCATCATATGTAGCATAACTTCCTGCAACTAATAGTGATCTATCCAAATAATCTATGAATGGAGTATTCTTAATATATTCTAAAGTTACATATTTAATACTTCGAGCAATTAAATTAGATAAATCAGAACTCGTCTGAATACTCCATCGCCCTACAAAAATATCAGGATGAAATGCGTCATAATTATCAGCATTCTCATCATCTGTAAAAAATGTATATTTATAATCTGTTACATTAATATCTTCTTCATTAATTGATGGAATAGTGAAAGTAGGTACTGCATAATTCCAATTTACATCTCCGACAAGTAAGACATACTCTAGTAATGGATTGGAATTTTTATATTCAAAGATAATTTCTCTCAGTCCTTCTGCATCAAGTCCCATTCCTTCAATAGAGATAATATCAACATCAAAACCTTGTGTTTTCTTAAACAGAACAAAATTTCCTGCAGGATCATTTGACATACGCTCTATTAGATTATTTTGAGGAACAATAATTAGATAAATCCCCCTACTGTAATGACTAGTTATATTGCGATCTATCCCTTTTTGTGAGAGAGGGATTAAATTTGTTCCTGAAATTAACATTGATATTGAAATTAATGTAATAAATATTTTTTTCATTTAATTACCTTAAATTAAAAATTAAATAAATTCTATTTAAGTAGCATTACCTTTTGAGTTTTGCTTACTTTGTTATTGTAGATAATTTTAATAAAATAAAATCCACTACTTAAGTTTTCAGGGTACCAATAAATCTCATGATTACCAACTTTATTATATCCTGAAAAAATTGATTGTATTTTTTGACCTGAAATATTGAAAACATCAACTTTAATTTTACCACTCTTTGGAATTTGATATGATATTAAAGTTGATGGATTGAAAGGATTTGGGAATATTTTTTTTATTTTAAACTCCTTAGGTAATCCTTGATTGATATTATTAGACTCTATAGTAATTGGTTGAGAAACCAATTTAAGATTATCTATCTCTAATCCACGATATTGAACTGTTGAATCAGCGAAAATACCAATCAATAGTTGATTCAAATTATTTATTGGTATTTCTAATTGATGCTGATTCCAATTATGATTTTGTAATATGTATTCAGAACCATCATTACTATCATCAAAATCAAAGAATGCATAATCATATTCCCACTCAAATTCTTTTTTAAAATCTAAAACTAAATTAAGCTGTGAATCTTCAGGGATATTTAATTCGCTATTATATTGAATCTGCCAGAAGGCTCCTTCATCATATGTTAAATTTGTTTGAGAAACTAACTTACCATTTTCTAAATTCCAATCTCCAGATAAAATATTCCAATTTTCTATACTGGAGAAATCTTCCTCGAAAATAATTTCTTCGCTATTTAATGTTAAATTATATGTAGAATTTTGACTCAAATTATATTCTAAAAACTGTGTGAATAATCCCTCACTGTATATTTTTAATTCGTAGCTATCAGAAAATAAATTTAATGAATTAAATCCATTATTAAGTGAAAATGTATAAGTTTTCAATTCTGTTATAATATCTATAAAGATTTCAGCTTGATGATAGCTTGGTACATTTAAATTAATGTCAAGCGAATAACTAGGTCTTGGTGATAATTCTATATTTTTATATGTGATTGTACCACTTGAAGAATTAACGCTTGATTCATAAGAAAAATAGCCTTCAGCCATTACCTGTAAAGTATATAAACCATTGGAAAGAAGTCTTCTATATCGACCAAATTCATCAGTCAATCTTGGCTCTAACATACCTCCATCCATTTCAAGAATTTTGACTTCTGCGTTTTCTATAATATGACCAGTTTCTGAGTCTGTAATGATACCACTCACTTGATTAGATGGAGCAGCTAAATCACCGCTATTATATCCTATCGCTCTATTCATTAAATAAAACGCGCCATTTAAATTTCGATCAATTGTTCCTTGAATTAAATCAATATTATTAGGCTGCATATTTTGAGTACCAACTTCTATTAGATACTGAAATGTACCAGTTTGCGAATAAAACCAATCATGAGCGTTTCCTTTTTTAGTTCCATGAGCAACAGGTAAATATCCGCCTCCTCCATCTTCTCTCATGATTTTATCAGCTATTTCGTTACCAATTTCAGCTATGACCGATAAATCAGGTGCTGGTTTATCATCTTCCCATAGCCATGAATAAATAACTTTTTCAGCAACAGAACCGGATCTAGAGCTATGGTAAGAGATAGAAAGTAAAAAATCTTCTCTAAAAGCAAAGTCTCTAATTCCTTGTAATTCTAACTCTGAAAATGGTTCATGACCTTTATAGTAATCAAAATGAGATTGATATGCTCCAATTCCGTTGTCATATTCAAATGGACCGTCACCAAAAATCCAATTGAAATCATAATTTCTATTTAAATCTACTCCATCAGAATCATTACCAACTCCAACCACGTAGTCAAAAATACCATTTAAATTAACATCTGTTTTATTTTTTCTAAAGCTTTCATCTTGAATCCAATGACCATGCTCTTCATAACCATGAACAACACGTAAACCCTCTGGATTATGAGTTGGTACAATCCATATTTCTGAAGAATATAATAATGCTGCCATATTGTAATACCAATCTTGATAGTCTTCTGGATTTAAAAACATAGATATTAATTCCATAGTAATTTCAACACCTAAAATTTCTTCTGCATGACACTGTCCCAAAAAAAGTATTCTAGGCTTATCTTGCTTATGATCAGCGTTAAATGATAATCTCACACCCCAAAAAGGTAATTCTTCATTTGAAGAAACACCTATCTCTTCTAAATGATAGATAATTCCACTACCTGGATAAAGTTGATTAGGTTCTATATTCTGACCAAATTGCTCATCCCACGAAAATAATGAGTCTCTAATTTCTTCATAGGTATGATACCTTTCATTTAAACGGTTTTGACCTATTAAAACGGTAGAAAACAAGATAAGTATGCATATAAAAAATTTCATTTATTTAATAAAAAATACCTTTTTAGTTTTTATGATTTCATTATTAAATATTACGCGTACTAAATAAGTACCACTAGTAATATTATCAGGGTTCCACACTAAAGTATGCTGTCCAACACTCATAAGATCATTAAAAATTACTTCAATTGTCTGACCAAGTAAATTAATTATTTCTACTTTAACATTTGATTGAAAAGGAATATTATAAGATATGGAAGTTGATGGGTTAAATGGATTAGGATAAATATTATTAAATTCAAATTGAGTTGGGATTTGTGAATAATCTGATGTTGTTTCTACAAATTCATCAGTAGTTACAGCCTGAATATAAATATTTTTCAAGTCTTCTTTACCTGTACTTCTCAAATCCATCCATACCATATAAAAAGAATTAGAACCTTCAAATTGAGAAAAAATAATTGGTTTTGATTGTTTATATAGCTCATCACAAAGTGGATATCCATTATTTTGATAAACAGGGGTGTGATTTGTTACTTGCTGAAAGTAAACATCTTTCTCTAATGCCACAAATTCTCCTGGAGGTGCAGGCGGAGTATTTCTTTCATCTTCCCATACAACTAAGTATGAACTACTATTTCCTAAAATAACATCGGGTGAAATTTGATCTCCTATATCATCAGAAATTAATACTTCATTATTTGACTCAAAACTTTCCAAACTAGTTGTATTACAGTATAAATTATAATTTTCATTATTTCTGTAATCCTGCCAACAATTATGAATTTCATTTGTTGTTGGATTATAAGTAAAAGTTAAACTTGCCTGTTCAGATTGCTCAGCCACAATCTCAAATCCGCTATCAGGACCTAAAACGATGCCATTTAAAGAAACGACTTGCCCATAAATATCTAAGCCGTTATCAAAATTTCTTGACTCTTCCCATGAACAGAAAATCTTATCATCCAAAATATTTAATTGAGGATTATTTTTTGTATTAAATATTATATCAGAATTGGGTATAATATTTACACCTAAATCATCCCAGCCTTCAACTATATTACCATCTGAATCCACAGCTTTTACAAAAATTGAATAACCACTTATAAAACTATTTTGTTGCCAAGCTATAGCCACTCCATTGTTTGGCAAAGCAATAAGGTCAATTAATACATGATCCATTAATATTCCAGAATTTTCAGATATATCAATTCCATTATCTGCCCAAATAGGTACACCATCCGATGTAAACTTTTGTAAGAAAATTGATGAAGATCCATATTTCTGTCCTGAATATGCTAAATATGTGTATCCATCATGACCATTTACAAGCCTTGGACTTACCATGCTCCATTCGGCACCAGCCAATAATGGAGTTCCCATTCCATCACCCTGAAAGTTTAATTCACTATCTAATGATAAATAATAAATTGTTGTATTTTCACCTTCAACAATAAATGTCATTAAATAATTTCCATTATTATAAGCAATTTGTGGACTTCCTTGACTTGGATTCATACTCAAAGCAACACCATTTGTCCAATTCGTTGGATTATTATAGTTTTGATCTAATATCATACCAAATGTCACCTCTTGTAAATCAGGTGCCCACCTATTATCAGTCCAATAAACCAATGATTTATCATTATCTACTGACAGTGATTTGGCATGAGTATCTGTATCTGGATCACCAACATTACCTGTAATTCCTGAAAATATATTTCTACCATTTTCTTCATATACTACACCTTGAGAAGGAGTGATTTTTTGCATATAAATACTATTTGAACCAATCCTATAATCATCCCATGCAGTATAAACTCCACCAAAACCATCTTGCTTCATAACTGGCGATATTGAATTTTCAGCATTGACTAATAGTCCATTATCTCCGAAACTAAATTCATTATTTGAATTTAAATGTTGAATATATATGTCAATCTCTGGATATGAACCATTTCTATAATCTTCCCAAATGAAAAATGCACCACCAAATCCATCTGTAGTTAATCTAGGATTAATTTGCTGAGAGTCACTAAAATTAGTAATTGCTTTACCATTTTGCTCTAGTAAAATTGTACCATCAAGGCCAACCTTCTGAATATAAACATCTGGATTATCAGCACTTGTACGATAATCTTGCCATACTAGATATGCACCCGTTTCATCACCTTTTGCTCGTGGTTTTTTTTGTTCTCCTGAATCTATAGTTAATGCAATTCCATTTTGTTCTAATATTGGATTTCCTTCTATATCAAAATACTGCATGTATATATCACCATAATTTTCTGGATCTCTATGGTCTTGCCATGTTACTACAAATTGTGTACCATTTACGTAAGTTACTTTAGGTGAAGTCTGTTTAAATGGTGCATCACAAATAATTATACCACCCTCATTTGTTGGAGATAATAATGTTGAAATATTTGTATCCATAATTTGTATTACGATATCAGAGTTTTCTTCCTCACCTGCTCCAACAGGAATTGTTCTTGACCATGTCATACCTGCTAATCCATCAGATATGACTTCAAGACTAATTCCACTTCTTGAATTAGTTGCATCATTAATGACAATACCTACTCCTGGAGCTAATATAGTTCCATCAAAAGAAATGTGTGTACCTTTGATAACTGCACTTCCATCAGACTCATCTTTCCAAATCGCAAAAACTCCACCAAGATTATCTTTACACATATTTGGAGAAGATTGTTTTCCTGGTAAATTTGTCAAAGGTGTCCCCTCTAATCCAAATTGAAGTGATCCATCAGATAAAACATGTTGAGCATAAATATCTCCTTTTGCAGGTTCATCTCTATAATCCATCCACATCATATAAAATCCGCCAGATTCATCAGATATTATTATTGGATCTTCTTGTCTTCCATTAGCTTGGGCTATAGTAATTCCATCTTTTAATCCATCTTCAAGCGCAACAAGCTCACCATCAGTACCCCATAATAATTCACCATCAGAATTAATTTTTTGGGCAAAAATATCTCTGATTCCATATCGACAATCAGACCAAACAATGATAAATTCACCATCAAGACCCACCTCAACAGCTTTCCACCATTCAATATGTGTCCCCTGTCTTAATGGAATACCATTCTCATCCCAATCAAAAGGTGATTGAGCAAAAACTGAACAAAATAAAATTAATAACAAAAATAATCTCATTAAATATTACCTTTCTAATTTATAAATTTCAAGTCCATCCCGTGTTGCGGAATAAATATGATTATCTTTAATTTTCACTGAATTTGCATAGCCACTAGATATACTACCAATAAAATTTATATTAGTATTATCTAACCATTGATAAACAAGGATTCCATCATATCCTGCTGCTAAAACAATTAAATCGCCATCTGTATCAACCCCTCGAATATTATAACCGTCAGCGATTGATATGTTATTAATGAACTGACCATTTATATCAAGAAAAGACATGTAACAACCTTTATTATAAGTATGTCCTGTAAAAACTGTATTTGCAAAACTTTTTATTGTTTGAATTTCTCCCGGTAAATCAAATTGTGCTGTAGGAATGATTTTATCCATATGTTTTTCGCCAGCATCCCAAATACCATCTGCATCTAAATCAGTAAATTCTTCATATGCATCCCAAATACCATTACCAAAAGTATTATTTGGAAAGCAATACCCTCCCCCGCAATCATCCCATACCTCACCTAAATCCCACAAACCATTATTATTTATATCGTTAAAAGTTTCTGCAGAATCTTGAACGCCATTCATATTTAAATCTGTAAAAGGCTCTCCAACATCATATATGCCGTTACCCATAGAATTAGAATCCCATTCAATTTCATTGTCTTCACAAATACCTGCTTCCTGATCGCAATCAATAAATTCTTCACCAACATCATAGTAACCATTATATAGCTTGGCATTAGCATACTGCTTATATACTGTTACTCCTAATTCACCTTCTGCCATTACAATAAGACTATCTGATAAAGATACGTATTCACCTATATTAGAATGATTCACACCATAAGAACAATTTAGTCCAAAAGTATTTTCAAATTCATCTATTGAATAAATAGATCCATTTAGAAGAGACGTAGAGTTTGCCATATATGGTGCTCCGGGGTCTGCACTACTATGCTTTACTAATGGATAAATGTATATTGTGTCCTGATGAGAATCATCAATTACAAAGTCCCGCCAATTATCACCAAAACAATTGCTTAAATAACTTGATTCATATTGTAATGAATCAGGCTGTCCTATTTTGTGTATGTATATGCGGTCATTTATATCCATTATAAATAAGAGATTCTTATTTTCCGATATAACGACTTTATTAGACTTTTCATCACCGTCATTCGCCTCCCATCCAGTAAGGTGCGCCATTTCATTTAAATCTAAAATATCACCTTCTTCATTTCTTAATATTTCAAAAAGGAATGTCCCATCGTAATTTGCAGATAGAGCAATTAAGTTATCAGTTATATCCAAATTAAAAGCATATCCATTAGTATTATATTCCATTACTTTAAATGAGTTCACACAACTACTATCCTCAACAGTAGCATATTGATTATAATTCATTGAAGATTCATTCATACAGCCGTGTAAAATATCAATACAACTCCCATCGTCAGCTGTTGCATCTGGATTATAATTTAGAGCATCTGCGTCCATACAGCCCATAATATCAACTATTGGCTTATTAGGAGAATGACATTGCTGAAATAAAGAAAGTAATAAAGTTATAATAATTAATTTTCTAAACATTTTTGTCCTAACGATAAATATTGTAAACTCCATTAAAAGTAAACTTTATACCCATTTCAAATTTGTTAAAAGATTTTAGATCCTGAACCCAGTCAAATTCTGAAATTGTGTACCTTTTATTTAGTTTCATAAATAAATTCAATGAATAATTTGAATTTAATTTCTTTGTAATTGATGTATACAATTGATAATCATAATGAAATCTTCCAGAATGTAAAGGGTCATCAATTGCTTCACTTAGATAATTTCTATAATCTGTAGAGAATAAAATATAAAATCTATTTAAATTCAGAAATCTTATATTATACATACTTCTGCTAATTTTTAAATTCCCTGAATGATATGAACGATCGTATTCAGATGACAAAAGTCCATTTAAGTGGGTAGAATTATTTCCTTTACCAACACTAATATTTAAACTATATCTTAAATTTTTATCCCATTTATGAGAAAAAAACCAATTAAATTCATGAAATTGAGTATCAAATTCTGTAAAATGTTCATTATAAAAAAAATCAGAAATTTCTAAAATTACTCGTGTCCAAGTTTTTTTAGTAATTGGAAAAGAATAATTAACATACTTCTTAGAACTTGAAAATGTACAGTCAAAATAATCCTTTGAGAAAACATCCAAATCCTGAAACTGTTTTAAATAATTATGAGGAGAATAATTATAGCCAAATTTTAACCATTGATATGAACCAAACTTAATCTCAAATTTAGAATTTACTGAAAAAGTATTTTTTTGATTAAATGTACGATAAAATTTATTTTGAAATTTGAAAATGAAATTTGTCTCATATTGATTTAATAAAACAGGAGAATAAAAGAGTTTGAAAGCAGGACAATAATAATCACTATCATAATATTTTATATTTCTAAGCGAAGCGCTGCCGAGTTCTTTTTTCTCTAAATCATTTTCTGAAAATAAAAAAATATTAGAATCATATCCTGATGAAAAATCGACTTGGTAATATATTGGGATAATCAACCTATCTAGGAATTCCTGACTAAACAGAAAGCCAATCATTACTAAAAAGAGTATTTTACTCATCTTTTTGTATAAATCCTCCACGAATAAGTATATCTATATCAGATAAATTTTCAAGAATTAATTCATCGAAACTATTAGAAAAATCAATTGGAAATGTTCTTAATTTTCCAACTTGACCTAAAATATTTACTGACTTAGAAGTTAGAGATGGTTCAGAATAAAATATTACTTTTTGAAATTGTTTTTTGGTAGGCTGATTATAATTTAATACTATTGGACTCAATTCTTTATTTTTATGTATTCCTCTTATATATAACCATACCAACTTTTCATTACTCGAATTAAATGTGACTTTATTTTGAGATTTTATTAAAGAATATTCTCTAGATTTCTTTCCAGCTGTAATTACAACTGGATTATTGGAATTTGAAGGTAAAACTGAGTCTGTTTTAGTTCGTTTTATCTTGTTTTTAGTTGTTAAACGAAATAAAATAGGTTCATCATCTGAAATAATATTAAGGTTATAGGTTCCATTTGGAATATTTATATAAATTTTTTCAGATTTTGAATAGACGTGTCCAGGATGTTCTTTAGAATATACAGATTTTGATATATTATTTTTACCAAAATGTTGTATTAATTTTGTACCTTCAAGATGAATTTTAAATGAAATATCTATTTCCCCATTATGCCTTTTTGGAGCGGGCTTTCTCGCGTGCAATACAATAAGTTTTGGACCTTTAATTGTATATTTTAAAATATTACTTCTAGAAATAAAATATTCGCGAGTTTTACTATTAATTTCTAGAATTTCCATTTCAGGATCATCGTTTGGTTGCAAATAACCTGAGAAACAAAATCCAATAAAAAATAATATTTGAAAAATATATTTCATCTATAGTGTCGAATCTGGATTAAAAGATTTTAGTCGTTCATTCACTTGACGATGACTAATAAAACCAATACCAAAAATCATACTAATACTAATAATAGTACTTATCCAAGCATATAGGAGATTATATCGTTCAGTAAAATAAATTTCACCATCACCAATTTTATTTTTATTTGGTCCAAGAGGTAAAACACCATTTATAATTTTACTGATTTTCATAATATTAACAACTGGTACATTATTTTCAGCAAAAGTCCTTATTACACTTGGATTTAATTCTCGTTTTATTATCTCATCTGATGAATAATTTGAATTGTTTTTTAATTTAAATACACCATCAATTCCAACCGAAGATACACCTCCACCTATATTCACAAAAGCAGAATATCTATTAAGCGGTAATTTATTTTCAAATTGATTAAGTCGAGCGTCAATACTACGCAATAAATTGGATGAATCTCTTTCTAAATAATATGGAATAAATTTTACATTATTTCGTTTAATTGCATCTTTTATTAAATTTCTAGCTTCAGTTCCACCAAAATTTCCGATGCGTTTCAGGCAGTCACCTTTACCACCTAGTGATGCTAATAAAGTTTTATAATCAAAAATATCATTTTTATTTAAAACTGTTTCCATATCCAACCATGTAAAGTTAGGATCAGTAGCTCCCCATGTAGAAGATGATATAGAAGAAATAATAATTGGAGTGATATTTAAGGATTTAGCCGCACTGAATAATGCAATATTTGCTCCAGGATTCGACCCTGTCAAACAAACAGCAATTGAATCCCCCCTTTGTACTCCGGCAGCTAGTAGTTTATCCACAATAAATGCCGCAAAATTTGGTTTTAAAGTTGACTGTTTATCTTCCAAATTACCATCGCTTGAACGGATTAGACTCTCTTCCTTGAAAATTAATCCCGTCATATTTGGATCAATACTTCTGAAAATGGGCATTTCCTGTTCTTTAACAAAATCCTTAAGAACAATTAAAGCTTTTTCCATAGTTTTAGCCGCGCTGATTTTTTCATTATAACTTCGTGATTTTTCAACTAAAATTGAGTTAAACACCAAAAAAACTAATATCAAATTAACTAAAGCCATTAAAATTAATGTTCGTGTTTTTTGAATTACCGGCCTAAACATGGATTTGGCCTCCACTTATGATAATCAGTAAAAGCTGGACAGTTCCTGCAGTCATTAATATTACACTAATTGTCCGTATTACACCCTGTCTATCCATCCAACTTGCAATTAGTCCAGGAATAATATTACCAATTACAGCAAGATTTGAATCTTCGGGACCAATTAAATACATCTTTGAAAGATATCCTAAGAAGAATCCAAGTAAAAGAGATAAAACTAATCGTCTTTTACCATAAATAAATATAAATTGAGATAAAAATCGCACAATTCCATATGCGAGTAAACTTATAATAAAAGTACTAATCACACGCATTGGATCATGAATATATAAAGCAATATATCCTGGCACAATTACCCCACCAGCCATTACACCTAAAGTTTCAGTAAGAAATAAACTAATTACGATTCCTAAGCCTACTGCTATTTCAGTCATTAATTTTTGCCTGTTTCAATTTTAAAATAAATTCTTCTCCCCATCCAACCATATTTCCAATTCCCATTATATATTCCCCACTTAAACTTATAAGATAATTAATAAGTTCTTCTGGGGTTGTTGATTCTGGATATATTATAATTTCACAGTTTTGTGTATGTTCAAATTTATCAAGTTTTGGTAAATCATCACCTCGGACAATAAATAAATGTGGTTTAATTTTATTTAAAACTAATTCATACATTTGCGTTGTTCTATAACGCCTATCAGATCGTGAATTTAAAAAAATTGCAATATGGTTTTGATTTGTACGGTTTTTCAATAATTTAAAAATTTGAAAAGTTGATTGTGGATCATTTGCTGCAAAAGCATTGATAAAATGGTTTTTTTTATCTTTTCCATCTATATTCATGATTTGTAATGCTCCAGGGTCAGGAGTTGCATTTATCATGCCTTCTAAAGCTATTTTTTTATCCACTCCTGCTTGTTTACAAACCTCTAATGCTAAAGAAATATTTTCATTATGCTCTAAATATGGAAAATCTTTCATCATATCTTGATTAACAGTATCACCTGAAACTTCAAAATATTCTGAATTACTTTTATTTGATTTTTCTTGAATTAAATATGATGTTGGACATTTAGTTGTAATAATTTTTCCATTTTTAGGAACTGTATTAGAAAGAGATTTTGTTATTTCTTCCATTGTATATCCCATTTCATCTACATGATCCATTCTTACATTTGTAATAACACCAATATCAGACTTTAACATTTTATGTTCAGAGACCCACTGATATTCAGGCATAACTGCCATACATTCTACAACAATATAATCCGGATTTTGTTTTGAAAAATTTCTAAGCAAACGAAGTTGCTCACCAATTGATGGAGATCTTAATCTATGAATAATTCTATCATAACCATTCAAATCAATTACCCTTGGAGAGGTCCCTGTTACTTTTGCCAAAGTTCTAAATCCTCCAGCTCTCAATCCTGCTGCGATTAATCGAACTACAGACGATTTACCGCGAGATCCATTTACATGAACTCTATTTGGAAGCTTAGAAAGTACCACTTGATGTATTTGATATTCTAATATACCTATAATTATAAGTATGAAAATAAGTGTAGCAAGTGCAAAAATAATCATTTAGCTAATATTAAATTATCAAATTAATCTAAAATAATATTAATTATTATAATAATATCAAATACGTTAACTACACTATCCTCATTTAAATCTGCCACAAACTTCTGAGTTGGAGTAAGCAAATCTAATGATGGATTTAAAATATGATTTACAATTTGAACAACATCAACTATATTTAAAACACCATTTTGATCAATATCACCCATTAAAAGAGGTGTGCTAGGTCTAGTTGATATGAAAATTGCAGTTTCATCTCCAAGTGGTAAAGCAGTTTCAGGATACTGATTATGGAATGTGTATTCTAATCCATCATCTCCATAATGATTTTCTATACCTATTGTAGCATATGCTCCATGAGATGGTGCCCAGCCTGAATTAGAAGGAGTAGAAGTATTATTGAATGTTTTGTATTGAACTTTAATCTCACCATCACCTGTAGGAGTTAGTGTATTATATAAAATAATCTGAAAATCATTTTCATCATTATGATTATATGTAAACATATCTGACCATTGAATAACAAAGAATTCATTATTTAAATCGTGATATGTAAATACATTCCCCTGAGAGGTTTTTAAATCATCCCAAAATGCAGCAACCATCGGAGAAGGACCTCCTGCACTTGGAATCGAATAATTTCTAAAAGATGTCATTGGAGACTCACCAAACGAAATCCAACCATTAGCACAAATGGAGACTTGATTATACTCAATACCATAAAATGTAAATGTGAATGGTAATTCTACTGTAGTAGTTTGTTGTAAACTTGGGTTTCCATCACCATTATTTATTAAATTTAAATTTTGACCCTGACCACCATAACTTGGATCAATTTCGTGCCAATCATAAATTGCAGCAAGGTTATAACCAAGGTCTCCGTAGTCATATATGTAGTATCCATATTGATCTGGACCTAACGGGTCAGCAACAGTTACCTCACCTATTTGTAAGTTTATAGGAATAAATCTATCATAACCTTGATTATTTGTAAGATGCAACTGCATTGGCAATACTAATCCATTAATTATATTTACATCAGCACTAATTTGAATAAAATTTGAAGCTACAACTGACTGGCTATTAATTTCATTCCACTCAAAAAGTGAATTTTCAACTGTAATTGTATTTAAAGGTGAAATTAATTCTCCTGTAACTGCAGGAACTGATTCACTACCAATATTTTCCAACTCAATATTAATTAATTTAGATTCACCTGGACCTAATATATTTTCTGAAAAATAATTATATGAATTCAATATCAATCTTGCTCCATAAACGTCAATCGGTAAGTAACTATGAGTTTGATTAATTTCAGAATCAGTCACCGTTAGTCTTAACCCTAATTCTTCGCCATCTATAGCAGAATCATTTAAAGTAAGAAAAAATGAAAGTAGCAGTTCTTCATTTGGATTAATATTTTCAATTGTCTCGAATGAATTAGTTATTTCTATGAGATTATTATCCGCTGTTATATCAATTGTTAAATTAGACTCAAGTGAACTACCAAAGTTCTTAAATGGAATTACAATTTCTACAGACTCACCAGGATTAAGATTCCAATCATTATTTCCGGAAGTAAATTGCCCAATATCATCATAGATAATAATTTCTTGGGATAATGCATTTACAGCTAAAAATAAATCGCTGACCGAAATTGTACCTTCATGCGGTATGTAGTTTCTTCTTATAACTGTTACATCGATATCTCCGGAAGGAATATTTTCTAAATGAAAAAATGCAATACCCGACATATTTGTCATTTTACTTTCAAAAATAACATCATCATCCATTAATAAAGTAACAAAAGCATCCTCTAACGGATTATTATTTTCATCTTTAACTACAACCTCAACAAAATTTGTGCCTAAAGATAAATTCTGATTGTATAATACGTTCATCTCACTTGGAATATCTGTCCATAAATGTGTTGCTGGGTCGCCCATTAAATTATTCCAATGAGAAAATATATTTACATAATTATTATAATTCGTCGGATATGTTTTAATCAAATGTAATTTACCATGTAATAATGATTCTCCCGCAGTTTGAGCTTGACCAGGGAAAAGCCCCCAATACATACCCATATTAACTATATTATTATACATTGTATGAGTACCCGATGTAGCCGTACCTACTGAGGCAATTGCACCTTTTGGTGAATTTTCACTTCCTGCTTCAAAAAATGCCTCTGATAACGCCTCTCCACCCCATGAACTTGCATAGTCTCCAGTTCCACAAGTTAATATTGTCGCAAAAGGAAGCATAAAACCATTATTAGAATTATTTATTTGAGAAGCACCAAATCCACTTACCCCAATATAACCACGATAATTTAAAAATAATGTGCCTTCATTTAGCTTATTACTCATGAAATTTGCCCACCCACTGTTGTATTGACTAGATACATTCTCGACACCATATTCATCCATAATATCATTTAAATACATATTGGTAATAATTGTTGAAACTCCTGATGAAGATGGGTCTCCCGCTAGAGCAGCTCTTTCATACCAATCTGTACCAGTTTGAGGTAAAAATGTTGCTTTTTCATAATAAATGATTTTATTTATCACAGTAGCCATTCCACTTGAACTACTTGCAGAAATTCTACCTACAATCGCATCTGGATAAACATCGTCTCCTTCTAAAAGTCCATAAGGATTATCTCCATTACCAGAATAGCCTGACCAACTTTCTGTAAATGCAGGTATATTATAACTTCCACCAGCATCTCCAACTAAAGTAATAAACTCAGGTCTGGGATCAAAGTTTTCATAAACATCTTCTATATAATTTTTAATATTATTTGAACTTGTGCCTGTTTGTGCAGTTGAGGCTGTGTATGTAACATAACCTTGTTTATGCCTCCATTCAATTAAATTTTGTACATGAGCAAGATCTAAAGAATTTCCTCCACCTATAAATAAAATAGAAGGCTGCTGAAACTCAATATCTTCCGTTCGTATAAAATTAGGCACTAAGCTTTCATAGATTTTAACAAATGGTCTAGAATATTTTATATTAGAAAAATCTTCAATTCCTGACTCTGGAACAATTGTTATTTCAACATCATCGTATACTTCTAACCTTCTCTCATTTGGAAAATATTTAAAGGGTACAAATTCGATTGAAATCACATCGATATCTCTAAATGACTGTTTTTCACTAACTTTAATTTGACTCGCTGGGTAGTTTGTAACTTTTGAATACTCAATAATACTTAGTTTGCTTCCTTCCATTATTTGTTTTTTTTCTTCGTTTTCAAAATATGGTATTATATCTATATTTTCAATGGAATATGAATTTTTAATATCATAATTGATATTATATTCTAAATCTTTATCCACTCTATATAGTGTTGAAAAAGTAGGCAAATCTGGCATACCTTTTTCAAATAATTGACCAGTATATTGGTATTTAACTTTTTTATAAGCTTCATGTGTTTCAAACTCGATTTCATCTAAATTCAAACTAAGTTTACCACCACCATTTATCCAGTTTTGATATTGAAAATGTTTAGGCGAAACAACTGAAGCAATAATAAATCCATTTATAATAAGTGCAATTAAGAGATTCTTCATAATCCTTTCATTGGTTGAGTATAATTTTTTATTTTACTGTATAAAAAGAAAATATATATTTAAAATATACTGACATCAATTTTAATGTATGTTTTGTTTATGTATCAGTATGTAAGGTACTACTTTTTTTCATCACAAAACTAACACCATTCTTAGCTTGAAATTATATTTACAATCATTAAAATAAATTATTGTTATAATAAATTGTAACTATAAACAAATTGTTATGACTACATGATATTATGTAAGTTACTAATCTGTATATTTTACAATGTTTAAAATATATTATATTAAAAATAAAAATTTTAAAAAAAGGAGTTTTAATTGATTACTTTCAATAAGGTAAAGAAGAAAATATGTGAAGGTTTCACTTTAGTTGAAATCTTAATCGTAGTAGTTATTATTGGTATTTTAGCTTCTGTAGCAATTCCTACCTATATGAAATATGTTGAAAGAGGATATGCCTCTGACGCAAAGGTTCAAATAAAAAACATTTTAGAAAATGCGGAAATATATAGACAGGAATCAGGAGAATGGCCTATTGATGTTCAGATTATGCTTGATGAAGGTGTATTAGGAATGAAAAAATCTGTTTTAAATAAATGGGAATTTGACCTTCAATTAGAAGATGATCAGAATGGTACATCTGGTCAAATTACTGCTACAAGTCTCCCTGGAATGAGCGGTGGCGAAGGAAAGCAAATAATATATCTAGTTGATGAAGGCGAATATGTTGGATATGGACAAAAAAGAGAGCAATAAATGAGTGTTAAGATTCATGATTTACTAAATTATGCTCTTGAAAGTGGTGCATCTGATTTACACTTAAGTGTTGGCTCTATACCTATGATTAGACTACATGGCGTTATGAAAAAACTTGATATGCCTATTATGAGTCAAAGAATGATGGAAGAAATCAAAAATGATGTGCTAGACAAGAATCAAATTACACGATTTGAAAAAAACTTAGAAATCGATTTTTCTGCTAAACTAGAAAAAAAAGGAAGGTTTAGAGTAAATTTTTTCAACCAAATCAATGGTTATTCTGCAGTATTTAGAACAATTCCTTCTGCAGTTCAATCTACGGAAGAGTTAAACATACCGCCCATCCTCAATCAGTTAGCACTAAAAGAAAAGGGACTAATTCTTTTAACTGGACCTACAGGTAGCGGAAAGTCAACTACACTAGCCGCAATGATTCAACATATTAATGATAATAAAGATAAACATATTATTACTGTTGAAGATCCCGTTGAATACTATCATGAATCAAGAAATTGTTTAATCAACCAGAGAGAGTTAGGACAATCTACACATTCTTTTGCTAATGCTCTCAAGTCAGCTCTAAGGGAAGATCCAGATGTGATTTTAGTTGGTGAAATGCGAGATCTTGAGACTATTCAGCTGGCATTAACAGCAGCAGAAACGGGGCATTTAGTGCTTAGTACTCTTCATACATCTAGTGCAGTTAAAACCATAGATAGAATTATTGATGTTTTTCCAGCAGGACAAAAATCACAAATTAGATCTATGCTGTCAGAAAGCCTTTTAGCCGTAGTAGCTCAAAAACTTTTATCTAATAGTAAAAAGAATGGTCGAGTCCCAGCTAGTGAAATCATGATTGCTACATCTGCCATTAGAAATTTAATTAGAGAAGACAAAATATATCAAATCCCTACTCTAATTCAATCTGGAAGTAAAGATGGAATGCAAAGCTTGGATGGTGATCTGCAGAGACTACTAAATCAAGGAATTATAGATAGAGAAGAGGCAATTTCAGTTGCAGAGAATCCTAAAATTTTTGAACAAGGCATATTTTAATTTAAATTGAAATTATTTATAAATCCTAAAGGCTTCACTCTTATCGAAGCTATGATAGGTGTTTTAATAACATCCTTTGCAGCATCGGCTATAATGCTTGGAGCTAGTACTGTAAATCATTCTCTAAAAAAAATACGTGTTAAGGAAAAAGCTTATGAAGCTCTTAGAGATTATACAGACTTTTTAAAAGCTAGGATAATGGCTGAAGGTTCATCGAATATAGCAAATCCATCTCAAAATGGTGAGGATGTAATTCTATTTGAAAATAAAGAAGGTGAACCTGCATATAAGGCAACACTTAATTATTATCCTATCGAAAAACTTAGTGACCCAAATTCACTGGGTGAAGTATATAAGTTAAATACATATATATACTGGGATATAAATGAAAACTATCAGGATAGTATCATATTTAATACTTTTCAATTTAAATTACAACTATGATGAAAAATCAAAAATATTTTTATAACGGATTTACTCTTGTTGAAATGATTTCAATTATTTTGATTAGCTCTATCTCTTTTTTAGGTATGTTTTATATTTTTGCTGATATATCAAAAAAATTAGATAATGATTTAATAAGGTCAGAAATAAAAACATATTGTAATTATTCTCTCGATGAAATGTCTAAGTATATAAAAATGGCTGATGATATTTCTTTTAATACTTATGATCAAAACATTCAGCTGATTACCGATGGTAATTTATATGGAAGAAACTCATTTTCTTTATCGAGAGATAATGGTATTTTAATAAATGGCGAGGCTATTCACGAATCGAAGAGCACTGATATAAATAATAATCCTATTAAAAACCATGTTATTAGATACACGTCTGTAGAAAAAAGTGGTTTCATACGCTATAATATTCAAAATTGGGATATCTATACTAAGCCAAATACTGACGGAACAACTACAAATGAAAATTCAAATGTTAGAGAATCAACAATTATAATAGAAATTAGCGTAAATTTAGTGATGGGTTGGGATGATGAAAAAATCATAGAAAAATTAAATTTCAAAAAAGAAACATTCTCTCCAACTTACTTCATAGGTAACTCATAGTGAATTATCTAAATAGAAAAATTAAAGGATTTATATTACCTACTACGGTAATATTAACTTTAGCAGGTGCTGGTGTTATATTTGGTTATTATCAAAAAGCTTTAGCTGAACAGCATAGAGTAGAATTAAAGATAGCAAAAACTAAAGCAAAATATAATGCTACATCAGGTTTAGCTTTCAAAGCATATGAAGACTTATTTCTAGAACAAGTAATGAATAGTAACGCCGATACAATCAAGAGATATAATGGTGAATATATCAATAGAATGGGTAGTTATGACTCAGTTTCTATTAGAATAAGGAAAAATAAAACTGGTCAATTAATCAGAGTAGCTAAATCAAAAGGGTTCTCAGAAGTTAAAACCTTTTGGGGTAATGGTTCATTTATGCTCGAAGATTCTGTTTCTATTATTACCGAGCCTCAAAAAACTTTAGCTACATATCTTTATCTAACAGCAAGTGAAAAAGCTGGTGGAGCACCTCAAACAATTGAAAATGGCAATAGAAGAGAGGTAACATTTGGAAGTGGAGATAATTTAAATGCTGGTGATATCCAGACAAATGGACAACTTGTAATGAGTGATTTTGGATGTCCAACTTTTACAACTACAGTAACTGTTACTGAGCAATGTGTGCAAAATCCAGATGGAACCTACGACACAGAAGTGAATTATCCAGACCTAGGTTTTTGCAATGAGAACCAAGTATTTCAAGGTAGTCCACCTCTTGATACACTGCCTCCTGTATGTTTGCCTCCACCTTCATTTGACTCAAAGAAAGCATTTGCAGATGTAAAGCTTAATTCAACCGAATTATTGAAATATTCTCCCTTTGGTAGTAAAGACACATTAATAATGACGGAGATACAGTTTGTTTCAGATGGTGGATTTTTTGCTAGGAGGTGGTGGTATCTTATGCCTCCACATTTAAAGCCAAATCTGTCTTTAGTTGAGGCTAGTGCCCCACAAGGAGATGATTTATATGGTGTCACAAATTCTCTGCTAGAATGTACAAATCCATCAGATTTGAAAACATGTAATGAGTATAAAGAGGCGCTTTATAATTATCATGTTAAAGAAATAAATACAGAAGGTAATGAGGTATTAATTACTCAAGATATTTCTGGATCTCATGGCTTTCATCACTACGATACACATGTTTATGAATTTGATCCTACTAATCAGAATTCAGCATTTTCACCTGGCTCTGTTAATCTAATTACAGAAGAGTTTTTTCCTTATAATAAACCAACTGCGATTCATATAGAGGGTGGTCAAGTTTTAGTTCATGGTACATATCAAGGTAAATATACAATAATAACAGATGAATACATAACTTATAGAAGGCATGCATGGTCTCCAAACTTCTCATCTCCAAAAGATACGCTGTGGTGTAATATTTGGATTGTTGATGACCTTAAAAATGCAGATGCAACTTCATGGGGTAGCCTATATCATGTACAGCCTGATGAAGACTGTACAGGAGGATCAAGTAATATTATGGGGCTTGTTTCAGGGGCAAATGTATACATAGCAAATACAAAAGCTAATGGTGCACGTGGAGGAATCTATGGATCAAATATTATTATTCATTCTCATATTATAGCATTTAATGAATCATTTTCAATGCATTATTGGCAAAATAGTACACAGATACCATATGGATGCGGTAACGGACTATCTTGGAATGCAGGATATGGGGATTGTAATGGAGATCGCTTTGGAGGTAATTTCAGTGGTTCTAGCGATATAAGAGGTACTGTAACTCTTTGGGGAGGAGTAGTTCAAAAATATAGAGGCTACATGAAACGAAATAGTCCAGGTCCGTATAATATTTCACCTGGGATCGGTATGGATAAGAGTTATAATTATGATAATAATTTAAAATGTATTGATCCGCCTTTATATCCTGAAAGTGTATTTTGTGATGAACAAAGTTGTGGTGGAGAATCATCAGAAAATGAAAAAGAAATAAACTTAAAAATAGCAAGTTATAGGGAATTCTAACCAATATGAGTATAGGTATCGACTTAGGCTTATCAACAGTTAAAATTGTTGAAATAATAAAAAATGAAGACAAATATTATGTTGAAAAAGCCGGTATTATTAATTTAATGCCATCAATAGAAAAATATAATCCTGAAAAAATAAATAAATCTCATTGGGTATCTGCAATACAAGATTTAAGTAGAGATTTAAAAATACAACCAAAAAAAGCAAAGGTTATAACATCAAATATTTCATCAAAAGATGTGAGTGCTAGGCAAATTACGATGTTAGAGATGAGTAATGAAGAATTAGAGTCTACTCTTGAGCTAGAGGCGAAAAAATATATTCAATTAGATGGATCAGACCCTGTAGTTGACTTTCATATAATTGGGCAAAGCCCTACTGAATTAGACAAAATAAATCTTCTTTATTTTGCTACTACTAAAAATATTGTGAACAAACATCATGAAATAATAAAAGAGTCTGGATTTAAAACAGGTCAATTTAATACAGACTCAATAGGTTTAATCAATAGCTATCTAAGACAAAATCAACTACCTGATTCAGGAGTAGATGTTATAATTAATATTGGTAGTAGTTCAACACAACTGATAATTTGGGGTAAAAATCATCCATTTTATGTTAGAGAAATTGAGATATCAGGCTATCATTTTATAAAATATATTGCAGAAAAAAAACAATTAAGCTTAGAAGAGGCTGAAAAATATTTAAAAGAAAAAGGAGTACAAAATAGTTCCGAAGAAAGTACATTAAAAGATGAAGATTCAAATAGTATTAAAATTGAAGAAAAAACTATTTTTGATAACTTGACTGATGAAATTAGAAAGACACTACGATATTATATGAAAAATAATAATCAGGCGTTTTTTAATAAATTTCTAGTTTCTGGAGGCTCAAGCAAAACACCTCATTTGAGTGATTACATTGCAGGTGAATTAAAAATAACACTATCAGAATTCAATCCATTTGAGAATATGGAGTTAAAAAGTGAAATTAATAGTAAGTCACAATATGCAGTTGCTGTAGGCTTAGCTATAGCAGGATTGGAGCAAAATTAATTGGATAAAAAATATATTTTAATCAATTTAAATAAAACTATAAGTAATGCTGAATTACAAGAGTTACATCAAGAAAGAAATCGTTGGATATTATTTACAGTTATTAGTGTGTCTCTTTTTGCATTAGCAGTATGGTTTTTATTGATTAATAATCAAGCTAATAGTATTATAACCGAAAGAAAAAATATTATTGATAAATTAATTATTGATACTGATGCTCTTAAAAATGAAGGACAAATTAATTTATCAAAAAAAGATATAAATAATTTAATTAAAACAGAGGGTGAGAGAATTATTTGGAGCGAAAAATTAAAAATAATTTCAGAAATCACTCCTTTAGATATGGCAATAACAGGGTTAGAGTTTAAAAATTTAAAATTTATTATAAAAGGGATATCTAAAGTACATGAAGATGAAAAAGAGTTCTTAATTGTAGAAAAATTTATTAATACGCTTAAATCAAATGAAAAATTTTCTAATGATTTTCGCTCGATTAAATTTAAAGGTTCTGAAAGAGATTTATCTAGAGGACAAGAAATATTCAAATTTACAATTGAGGCTGAGCTAAATAAAAAATCAAAAAGAAGATTGAGAGGGAAAAAATGATGCAACGAAATATAGTCATAATTTCTATTGTATTAGGTTTTTTTATATTCCTGCAATCTAGTATTTCGTTCATATTCAGTGATAAACCTTTAAGAATTACCATACTGGAAGATGAAACACAAGTTGCAAATGAAAAATTTATAACAGCTGAAATTCTATCAAATAGTTTAAATAAAGTATATAAATTATTTCAAATTAACCTTTCATCTCAAATTAATCAGAATCAAAACCAGGAATCATCAATACCTTTTTTATCAGATTTAACTGAATTGCTAACAAAGTTGGAAATTAAAACAATACTAATTAAACCTAAAACAAAAGATAAAAAAGGTAATAATACCTTAATACCATACGAATTAGTTATAAACTGTTCTTTTGAAAAATTTGGAAAGTTAATTACAGAATTAGAAAGCAGTGAAAGACTTATAGAAATTGAGGAATTTAATTTGGATAATGGACTAGAAAGAATTAGATCCACGAATAAAGAACAGCAATTAAAATCACAAGATATAACCTTGAAAATCAGTACTATTACTCTAAANAAAGTAAAAGGTAAAAAATCATGAATGCAAGAGTAAAGGCAATTTGGAATTTAAGCATTGGTCTTGGAATCATTGTAATTTTATTTTCAAGTTTTCAACTCTATAAACTTCAGGACCAAATAAGTATATTACAGCTTAATTTTGNAAATCAAGAAGTTGGAACAGACAAAATACTGAAAAAAAATATCGCCAATTTAGAATCAAATTTGAAAAATAGAGATGAATTTAACTTTAAAATAGATAATTCACCTACTGACCTAACAAATGTCGTTCAATTTGATGGTTATGACCCAAGATTTAATAGAAACTCTAAAAATATTTATGTTACTGCTATAATTAGTTCTTCAAAGTCAAATAAAAATAGAGCCATAATTCTTTATAGAGACAATGAATTTACAGTAATGAAGGGTGATTCAATTGGAGGTGGCTTAATAACAGAAATAACATCTACAGAAGTAAAGTATAATAAGGATGGTAACGAATCCATTTTTTATAAAGGTCTAGATAAAGAAATTTAAAATTAGTTTTAATCAAAGGAGATAAATTTTTGATAGTAAAAAAAATAACCATAAAACTGCTTTTTATAGTTTTATTGCTTAATCTTTCATTTATATTCGGACAGCCAAAAATTACATTGCATGCAGAAAATAGTAGGTTGTCAACAGTTCTCTCAATTTTAGCGGAAGAAAGTGGCTACAACATTGTGACTGGCCCTAATGTCAGTAAAGAAGATATGATATCAATACATTTAGATAATGTTGATATTGAGCAAGCAATAAATTTAATTATTAGAGCATCTGGATTAGGATATGAAATTGTTGGAAATTCTATTTTAGTAGCTGATGCTAAAAAATTAAAAGCTGATGTAGGGATTACTTCACAAGTTTATGACTTACAATATGCAAATGCACAGGAAGTATTAGAATTATTATCTAATATTACGGATCAAGTTACAGTAGACAAAACAGGTAATAAATTACTTGTTAATGCAAGTCCTAAAAAACTAACTGAAATCTCAGAGATAATAAAACAAGTTGATGTTCCTGGACTTCAAATTATGCTTGAAGCTAAATTAATTGAAGTAACTATGTCTGAAGATGAAAATCTTGGAATTGATTGGGCTAAATTAGCTCAAATAACTACGATAGTTGCTGAAAATGCATTACCAATAAAATTACCTAATGGTAAGGAAACTGGATCTATTTTCCCTGGCTATAATTACAATACTGATAGTAATGGTGATATTTATGAAGAAACAGGGACATCTTACAGTAGCGATGGTATGCCAACTATGCCTTTTGAAAGAATAGATCCATTGGGAAAAGGATTGCCTGGCTTTAGTAGAAAACTAACTGCTTTTGATGTAACTTTAGATATGATGTTAAAAAATAATCAAGCGGAGATATTAGCTAACTCTCAAGTGGTTACATTAAATGGTAAAAATGCAAATATAAAAATGGTTGATATATTTCCATATGTATTATCTAGTGGTGGTGTTGGTGGACAAGTTCAAGTTCAAAGAGAAGAGATTGGAATAAAACTATCAATACAACCTAATGTAAATACTGATGGATATATTACAACATCTGTTACTCCAGAAGTGAGTTCAATATATGATTTTATCGGCCCAGATAGGACTATACCATGGGTTAAAAAAAGAGAATCAACTACTACAATCAGAGTTAAAGATAATGAATCCATTATAATTGCTGGCCTTCTTTCTTCTGATAGATCATATGCTGAAGATAAAGTACCCTTTCTTTGGAGATTACCATATGTTGGTAAAAAGTTTTTTACTCATACAGTAGAAAAAGAGAAAAAAACTGATTTAATCATACAAATAACACCAAGAATAATTAAGGATAATTATAGTGGTATTATTAAAAGTGAAATACATAATAATATTGAAAAAGATAGTTTTATAGAAAGTGACAAAGAAGAATATTACAATCCAGAATCTGGAAAAAAGGAGACAAAATGAGAATACAAAATTTTAATAAAATAATTTATGGTGTTTTTGCAATATTCCTATTCATCCTTTCTTGCGATAATCGAATACCAACGAATCAAACTAATGAACCTGGCGCTGAAGATGTGAACCAATTAAATGTATGGATTAATTCTGGATATGTAGTTTTAGATGGTATAAATTCAATACCTCAAGATACTATATATGCTCAAGTTCTCGATGAAAATGGCGGTCCAATAAACGGAGTAAACGTAACGTATAGTATTACAAGCGATGAAAGCTATGGCTCTTTAAGCTCAATCAATGTTTCATCAGATTCAACAGGAATGGCAATGAGTATTTACTCAATACAACCAGGTCAAATTCCAGATGAAATAGACTCAGTTAATATAGATATTGAAATAGCTGTTTCAGGGAAAATTGAGCGAAGGAATTTAACTTTTGATATAAATCCAACATGGAAATACCCAGAATTAAATGTTGATCCTTTTGGATTTAGCTTTTATCCTAATGTTGATGAATTAATTCATATTATTGGATCAGAAGAAGAAATTAAAGTAATATCAAAGAATCAAAACGGAGTCGGAATATGTAATGTACCTGTTTATTTTCGATTAGAAAATAATGCCCAAAATATATCTTCAGGAGAGATAAATCATTTAGTTTCTGAATCATGTGAAAATAACCAATCAAATAATGATGAAAATAATGACAATCAATCATCAACCTCAGATTCATTAGCAACAGCTGAAACTGGTATTTCGTCAATTAAATATACAAATTTAAATGGTACATTATATGAAGATTATGATATGTTAATTGCTTATGTTAAAGATCCAAATAATGATAATCAGGAAATAGCAAGTGATACACTAAACATTAAATCTATAAGTTTAGAGGAAATAAACATTGAACAAATTGCCTATATACATGTTTGGGTAAAATCCTCTGAACTAAGTGTAGAAGACTTCCAAACAACTTATACAGATACTATTTACGCAGAAGCACTTGACCAATATGGAAGTAGAGTAGGTAATGTACTTTTTAATTTTTCTTTACAAAATATAGATACAGATATAAGCTGGGGTTCATTGGAGGCCAGCTCTGTGATATCAGATTCATCCGGACTTGCAATCAATACATTTAGAACTTATCCAAATATTTTTAATAATGAAGAAGAGAATCATTTAATTAATATATCTGTATCAGTACCAGGGTCATCAATTATTTCACAAAATATTAATGTCAACTTAATTAATAATCTACCCATATGTAGTAATTGTGAAGCACAATTAATTTTGTCAACAAGCCCTAATACATTGCCCTATGATGATCCTACTAATAATGATATTCCAATAGAGCAGTCATTAATTACTGCTTTCATGGTCGATTCAACAGGAAACCCTCCAGAAGATGGAACAATAATTGAATTTCAAAGTAAAGCCCAAAATGAAGATGGCGATTGGATTGATTTTGGATACATAGAACCATATAAATACTTTGATGAAAATGGAAATGCTGAAGCAATATTTAATATGGGTAATGATGCAGGCTTAGCAACAATTATAGGTACATCAAATGGATTATCAGATACAGCATATATAGTTATAAATTCAACGAATGCATCATACATAGAAATTATTCCATCTTATCCAAGTGAAATTACAGTTAGTGGAGGAGGAGGTCAAGAAGCAACAGAAGCAGCAGTTCAAATTAAAGATGGTAATGGCAACTTAGTCACTGGATCATACAAATTATTTTTTCAAATAGAATCTCCTAGCCCAGATGGTGTTCATCTAAATGGATTAGAAGGTTCTACAAGTGCAATTCAAATGTCCACTGTTGGTCAATCCGCAATAACAATAAATTCTGGTACAAGACCCGGAAGTGTTAAAATAAGTTGTAAACTATATTCTAATGAAACAAGTGATTCTGATATCATAAATGGCCTAGCCCAGGAAGTGGCAGATGCAGAATGGGAGCCAGTAACAATTGCCACTGGAGCTCCTGAATTTGGAGAAATTAATTTTAGTCCAGTAGATATAACACCAATTAATGGTGGAATGTATGAATTACCAATATCTATTTCATTATGGGATGTACATTCTAATCCTGTAAGTGATTCTACGGGTGTTTATGTCTGGATTGAAGAAAATGCGGCTCCTTGGGATAGTACAGGCCTTATTGTGCCAACGAATCCTTTAACGGGCTTTCAGTATCATTTAATAAATCCAGATACAGGATTTCCAGATACAGTCAAATATGGAACTACTAAATTTGACTCGTTAGCATACATTTGTATACAGGATCACGATAATGCTACTGGAGTAATTATGCCTACAAACGAAGAATATTGGGAAAGAGTACAGCAACCTGCATTTGCAGATGGGACAACCAAAACAGGTGGTTTGAACGCTTCAGGCGATGCATATTCAGGTATAGCATGGTCAAATATTTACTATAGTTCAGCTACTACATTCTCAAGAATAGTTATAAAGGCACAAACATTTACTAATGATGTGAATGATAATAATCAATTACTTATTATTGATAGCAGAGATAATCATGATGGAGAGGCAACAGTATTACCATTTCAGCCAGGACAAATTATTGTTTCATCTTCAATTCAATTTTGGGATTTCAATCCTGAAATTGATGGTCATGACTTTCAAGGATTTACAGATCCTATAACTATACAAGCACAAATTACTGATTATTATGGATACCCTATAGATAATGGTAATGTAATTTTAGTCGCACAGGGTGCTGCATTCGAAGGGTTTAATGGCGCAGATGATCCATTTGAAAACCCCAAAACAACTAATGCTCAGGGAATAGCTCAATGGACTATTGCTTATAATGAGGCCTTATGCCAACCTGAGTCAAATGAACCACCAATTACATATGCAGATTTCACATCATCTGTTGTTGTTCAATTATTAGATCCAACACAGATATCAAGTGATCCAGTAGATATCAGTTTGACTAAATCTGAAATTGGTGAATAGGAGATAGTTAATTGGTAAATTTTAATCCACAATTTTCAAAAATTGGTGATATTTTAGTTCATGAAAATAAACTAACTTCTGGTCAGTTAGAAGAAGCACTTAAAATACACTATAATACTACAGAAAAAATAGGCCATATTCTTGTAAATAAGGGTTATATTTCTGAAATTGATTTAGTAAAAGCATATGCAATGCAATTAGGTCATAAATATGTTGGTGAAGATGAAATTATTAAAACAAATGAAGATGTTGTAAGTCTAATTCCAGAAGCATTTGCAAGAGAAAACTGTTTAATTGCAATTGGTAAAACAGATATGTCTATAATTATTGCGATGGAAGATCCTGAAGATTTAATGGTTATAGATTCCATAAAAAATATAACCCAACTCAAACCAGAAGTGGTATTAGCAGGTAAATCTATAATAATAAAATCTATAGAAAACTTGTATGGTAAAGTCAATAAAAGTTCTCAAATACAAGATGCAATCTCTAATATAAATGTTATTGATGAAGAAATTACATCAGATGAACTAGACTTAGTATCTGAAGATGTCTCTGCTGAAGATGCGCCATTCGTTAAATTGGTAAACTTAATATTGAATGAAGCAATCAAAGAAGATTCATCAGACATACATATAGAGCCTGGTAAAGATGAAGTAAATGTTAGAATTAGGATTGATGGTGTACTTTTAAAAATTATGTCACCGCCGATTAGTTCTCTTAGTGGAATAGTTGCAAGAATTAAAATTTTATCTAAACTAAATATTGCAGAACATAGGTTGCCTCAAGATGGTAGGATGAAAATCAAGACTAAAGAACGAGAAATCGATGTCAGAGTATCGATACTTCCTACCGTACATGGCGAAAAAGTAGTACTTCGTCTTCTTGGAAGTGGAAATAAAACACTAACCCTTACGAACCTAGGCTTTCCAGAAAACAAATTAAAAATATTTCGCAGATGGATAAATAAGCCTTATGGTATGGTAATTATATCAGGGCCAACTGGAAGTGGTAAATCCACCACTCTTTACGCTGCTTTACAAGAAATACATAGTGAAGGCATTAATATAACTACCGTAGAAGATCCTGTCGAATATCAATTACCTGGAATAAACCAAGTTCAAATGCACGACGAAATAGGACTAAATTTCTCAGCATCCTTAAGATCTATATTAAGGCAAGATCCTGATGTTTTACTAATTGGTGAAATAAGAGATGAAGAAACAGCTGGTATTGCTGTCAAATTTGCAATGACCGGGCATTTAGTCTTTAGTACAGTACATGCTAATGATGCTCCATCAACTATTATGAGACTGCTAGATTTAGGTATACCACCATTTTTACTAGGTAGCTCTCTAAATTTAATTATGGCTCAAAGATTAGTTAGAACAATTGATAAAGATGCGAAAGAAGAATACACTCCAAATCATAATGAATTAAATTTAGTAGATTTAGATGAAAAAGATATATCTGGTAAAACCCTATATAGAGGTATCAAAAATCAATCAAATCATAACACTGGATATAAAGGAAGAACTGCAATTCACGAAATAATTGAAGTAGATTCTGATATGAAACAATTAATATATAATAACGCAAATCAAAATGATATTTATAAACAAGCTGTAGAAAAAGGCATGATTTCACTAAGACAGGCAGGTATAAATAAATTACTATCTGGGGAAACCACCATTGAAGAAGTGCTGAGAGCAACAGTAGAAGGATAAAATTGGCAGACTTTATATATATAGTAAGAACTAAAGATGGAATAAGAAAAGAAGGGAAAATTGAGTCCCAAAACTATAATTCAGCTAGAGAAGAATTAACTTCTGATGGTACCACAATTATAAAATTGACAGAAAGAGATACATCTTTTGACTTTTTAGGACCTTTTTTAGATAGATTTAACTTAGCAATCGATAGATTTAAAAATAAAATACCATTAGATATTTTAGTATTTTTTACACGTCAGCTATCAACAATGTTCTCTGCAGGATTAACAATTGAAAAATCTATTCACTTTTTATCAGTAGAAGAAAAAAATAAAAAATTTAAAAAAGTTGTTGAAAATCTAGAAGATAATATTAGAAAGGGTCTACTTCTCTCTGATGCACTAGAAAGACATCCAGGTGTCTTCTCTAGCTTATATATTTCACTTGTTAGAGCTGGAGAAGTTAGTGGAAAACTATCAGAAACATTGGATGAATTATCTAGATATCTTGAAACAGTTGAGGATACTCAAAGAAAAGTTAAATCTGCAATGTATTACCCCGTTTTTATAGTAGCATTTTTACTTGGAATGCTTTTTATAACATTTACATTTATCATACCGAATTTTAAATCTGTATATGATCAATTAGGATCCGAACTTCCATATTACACTGTTTTAATGGTAAATATTGGAGAATGGATGCAAACGAATATATTATCAGTTTTTGTTTTTGGATTTTTATCATTTGCCTCTATTTGGTTTGTCACATTAACTGATACAGGTGCCTTAATAAAAGATAAGGTAATGCTTAGATTACCTATATTTGGAAAATTAGTTGAACAATCCACTCTAGCAAAATTTAGCAAAACATTTGGACTTTTAATTAGTGCAGGTGTTTCTGTGTTAGACTCAATGAATTTATTGAAAAAAGTAGTTGATAATAGAGTCTATGAACTTTCAATTAAATCAGCTACTAATGATATAGAAAATGGGATAGGAATATCTAGAGCCTTGAATACAACAAAGAAATTTCCATCTATTTTAATTCAGTTATTAACAACAGGTGAAGAAACAGGTGAAATAGATACTTTATCCTTAAAAGCATCTGAATTTTATACAAAACAGGTTAATGCAACAGTAGATAGATTAACATCTATCATTGAACCTTTGCTTGTTGTATTGGTAGGAGGTGTTATTGGTATAATTATATTCATTACATACCTTCCAATATTCCATTTTGGAGAAGCAATAGGTAATTAATTTGTTAATTTTCACCTTTTTATTGGGGTGTATAATCGGTAGTTTTTATAATGTAATTATTTATAGACTACCTCTTAATCAATCTATAGCTTTTCCCCGCTCTCATTGTCAAAACTGTAAATCTACAATACCATTTTATTTAAATATTCCAATTTTAAGTTATGTTTTTTTGAAATCTAAATGTAATTATTGTGGAATAAAAATTTCTGTAATTTACCCTTTGGTAGAATTTATTTCAGGAATACTTTGGGCTTATAGCTTTTCTCAATATGATATAAAACAAGCAGCTATCTTCTGTATTATGACAGGAATTTTAACATGTATTTCATTTATAGATTTTAAAACAATGCAAATACCAATATCGCTATTACTACTATTATTATTATTTCAATTAAGTCTAACCATATATAATTCTTCTTATTTTCATAGTTTCATTGGTGCATTGGCTGGCTCTGGCTTTTTATGTATAACATATTTAATCACATTAATTATATATAAAAAACATGCCATGGGGTTTGGAGATATAATAATTATATTCATTTTAGGAATGTGGATGGGACCATTATTAATATTAATAACTATCTTTTTGTCTTCTTTTTCAATGATGATAGTATATTTAATATTACTTTTTAAAAATAAATCTATTTATAGAGGTCCTCTGCCATTTGTGCCCAGCTTAACAGGATCAGCTATTTTTATAAAAATATTAACTGAATATATAAATATTTAATCTAAAATCTGTCTATTTCGTTCAAATAAAATTACTGAAACTGCTGCTGAAACATTGAGTGAATTTATTTTCCCATTCATTGGAATTGTTATAATGAAGTCACATAATTTTTGTGTTAATTGTCTAAGTCCAGTTCCTTCTCCCCCAACTATTATAACAACTTTATCTGTTAGGTTTTCACTAAACCAATTTTTAGCATTTACTCCATTTTCTAAACCTATAATCCAAAAACCTTGTTTTTTTAGTGATTTAATTGTTTGAGCAATATTTCCAGTCTGAAATAAGGGTAAGTAAATAAATGCGCCCTGGCTAACCTGTAAAGTTACTTGACTTATTGCACCAGACCTATTTCTAGGTAAAATAATTCCATTAATTCCTGCACACTCACTAGTTCGTATTATTTGACCTAAGTTTTGAGGATCTTCAACTCCATCAGTCATTAAAAGACAATGTGGAGGTTTTTCATTTTCAAAATTAGGTAATGGTTTAACAAAATCACCTATTAAATGAATTACAACACCTTGTGTTCTCCAACTCTTGTATAATTTGATATATTCTTCTTTTTTATATCGTTTTATTTGATAATTCTTTGAATTTATCAATTTTATTAATTCATAGTTTTTAGTTGCATTACTATTTTCTAATAAATCAATCCTATAAATTTGATATTTGGATTTTAATACTTCAATGACACTATTTACTCCATAAATCGATATATAGTCTTTTATTTTTTGTTTATTTCTTTTTTTGTTCATTATTTACAAATTTTATTGATTAAATTTAGATATATTTTCAAATTAAATTTTAGTAATGAGTTCAAAAGTTAGAATCGATAAATGGTTATGGTCAATACGAGCTTTCAAAACACGTAAAATGGCTAAAGAAGCTTGTCAAGCAGGTAAAATAAAAATAAATGATAGCCGAATTAAACCTTCACAAATAGTTGAAATAGGTGGAATAATTACAATTCAAAAAGGCTATATAAAATATAAATATAAAGTGAGAGGAATTATCGAGAAAAGAGTCTCAGCTAAACTTGCAAAAGATAATTATATTGATTTAACATCTGATAATGAGAAAATTAAACAAAATAGTAAATTGTTTACTCCACAATATAGAAGAGAAAAAGGAATGGGACGTCCAACAAAAAAAGAACGTAGAGATATGGACAAGTTAATAAAAAATTTTATAAAATAATTCCTGAATAATTAATTATATTTTATGAAAATATTAAAAATAATATTAAAAATGTAGTGATGATTTTATAACTATGTTCTGTAAGTTTATTGATAGCAAATTAGTTAGGGAAAATGTGAAAATTAAATTTAATTTCAAATAAAATAATTCTATATTTTATTTATTTTTTCAACAAAAGTTATTGGCTTTCAATACTACATATAGGTATATTTTATCATTGGATATGAATATCTTGTGGCTTCAAGAGGTTCTTCCCCGAGGGAGAAAAATATAATAAAGTCAAAATTCCCAACCCAATATGTCTAAGATTAACTACTGTAAAAAGTTGGCAAACGTAAAAACGCAAAATAGAATATTATTTATAATAAAATTTAGTTGAGGAGAGAACGAATGTTCATGGAAATGTTCGATCATAGAGGTAAAACAACACGTGTAATTGGAGAACCTCGAATAAAAATTTATCGTGAGCTTTATGAGTATATCACAAACTTACAAAACCAAAAAGTACTATCAACACATGTTGATTATCTTGGAGGTAATGAATTAGCTCAAAATATTTACACAAAAAAATATTATGTTAAAGATTTAAAACAAGAATTAATTGAAAAAAAACCTGAAGATGTATTTAAAAGGATTGCAACCTTTATAGCAACTGTTGAAGGGACAAAAGCAAAACGTAAAAAATGGTCTGAAGAATTCTACAAAGAAATGTATGAAGGACATTTTGTTCCTGGTGGACGTGTCCTCGCAGGTGCAGGTGATTTATATAGACTAAAAACTTTAGCAAATTGTTTTGTATCAAAAATTGAAGAGGATGATATAGATTCAATTTACAAGGCTGCATTTGAATGTGCAAGGACATATAGTTATGGTGGAGGAATAGGTGTAGATATTTCCTGTTTACGTCCGAGAGATGCTATTGTTCATAATGCCGCAGATAGTTCAACTGGTGCAGTATCTTTTATGGAATTATTTTCATTAACTACTGGTTTGATTGGTCAAAGTGGTCGTCGTGGAGCATTAATGCTAACAATTGATGTAAAACATCCAGATATAAAGCACTTTATTAAAGTCAAGAAAACACCAAATTGGGTGACAAATCAAATTGTTGAGCAGTGTAAATGGTCTGGACTTTTTGATGAAGCAAAATTAGACGCTATTAAAAAACAAGTCATGGAGAATACTCAAGTTCGATTTGCTAATATTTCTATAAAAGCAAATGACGAATTTATGGTTGCAGTGGATGAACAAAGAAATTATTCAGAGGATACCTTTATTATCTATAAGAAAAATAATAAAGAGCTTGTTACAAAAGCACGACAAAGTGAAGAGCTTCACTATTCTCCAGGTATACCATCAAAAAATATCGAAGACTATGAAGAGTTGATAACTTTTGATAATTTAATTGATATACAAAAGTGGCTTTCTGAAAATGGTTGTAATACTTTAGATACTGAAGAATTCAATAAAGCTGAGAACAGAGATATCTTTGGTGATTTTATTATTCAACTAGAGGATGAAAGCTTTGATTATGCTATCCGTCAAGCTGGTGACTTTATGTTATACTTTGGTAGTGAACAAACTGGTGATATAAAGGAATTAATTAAAGCACGTAATATTTGGGATCAATTTATTGAGGGCAATTATAAAACTGCTGAGCCAGGATTGATTTTTTGGACAACAATGAGTAAATATTCACCCTCTAATTATGTTGGTAAACCAATTATTTGTACAAATCCATGCGCAGAAGTTCCATTGGAAGAGGGTGGCGCTTGTAATTTGGGATCAATAAATTTATCTCGATTTGTAAAAAATGGATATACTGAAAAAGCAACAATTAATTGGAAACAATTAGATAAATCCACAAAAACTTTAACTCGTTTTTTAGACAATGTTGTTAAGTGGAATGAAGAGTTGAATGCTCTTGAAAACCAAAGAAAAGCTGCGTTAGAAACGCGTCGGCTCGGATTAGGAATTATGGGTATTGCTGATATGTTAAATCAATTAGGAATAGCATATGATTCTGAAGAAGGTACTAATCTAATTGGGCAAGTAATGGAATTTATTACAAATGCAGCCTATACTGCATCTGCAAATTTAGCCGGTGAGAAAGGTGCATCAATGATTTATGATGAAGAATCCTACATGAAGTGTCCATTTGTAGATGAAGCCTTAAATAAAGATACGCAGCAATTAATCCGAGAAAATGGCTTAAGAAATATTGCAATTATGTCGATTGCTCCAACAGGGTCAATTTCTAATATAGTATTAGGGTTCCAGAAGGAAAATAAAAACTATATCGGCGTATCTGGTGGAGTTGAGCCAATATTTGCTTTATATTATAATCGTCGTTCGGAATCATTTGGGAATAAAATATTCAGAGTTTTCCACTCAACAGTTCAAGCATATTTAGATATAAAAGGTCTTGATATTCAATTTGAAGAAAATATCAAAATTTCTGATATGCTTCCAGATTATTTCATGAGTACTGCGCATCAAATTAATCCAACAAAACGAATTGAAATCCAAGGAATTTGTCAAAAATTTATTGACCATTCAATATCTTCTACATTAAATCTTGCTGAAGATATTCAGCCTGAAGTTATTTCAGATATTTACATGTATGCATGGAAACAAAACTTAAAAGGTGTTACTGTCTATCGAGATGGTAGTCGATTCCCTATTTTAAGTGTAGAAGGGACTGAAACTGAATTCCAAAAACATATGGATAAAAATTACAGTATTACCCAAGATGATGGTAACGTTGTAGAATGTAAAGGTGATGAAATTCTTAAAATGCCGAATGGAAAACTAACAACTGTATATCATTACCTTAAAAATAGTGATGTAGATATAGAGCAGGTGATAGACGAAACAAAATTTGAGGAAATTGTTGAATGATCAAAATAAGTCAGAAGGATCCTAATATTTCCCAAATAAAATCAAAACAAAAAAAGAGCTCTACCAAAGTTATTAAAAATAAAAATCCACTCTATCAACCTATTGAAACGAGACCCGAAGTTGTAAATGCAAAGGTTTATAAACTTAAAAGTGCATTCGTAAAAAACTCTGTTTTTGTAACACTAAGCTATATAAGTGAAAATAATCTTATCAGACCAATTGAAATATTCATTAACTCAAAAGATTTAACAAGAGCTCCGGAATATGTTGTGCTAACACGATTAATTTCAGCAATTTTTAGACGATCCTCAGATCCAATGTTTATATTAGAAGAACTTCAAGGGATTTTTGATCCCAATGGTGGTTCTTTCAAAGAAGGAAAATATTACCATTCATTCTATGGTGAAATTGCAGAAGTAATTGAAAGATTCTTCTTTGATGTCAAAATTCTAGATAAACCTAATAAACATCCAATCGAAGATAATGGATATGTTATAAATTCAAAAATGAATAATGAAAATGGTAATAAAACTAATTTTGTAGAAAATTCACCCTTTCGTATTTGTCCGGAATGCAGTAATCCTACTTTGAAAATGGAAAATGGTTGTGATAATTGCGTAGACCCTGATTGTGGATATAGTAAATGTGACAAATAAATTAATAAAATAAACCTAAATATTTCAAAAAAAAACTCTAACCTAAATTTGATTCTTTTTATTAAACATCCAAATTGTCCATAATTTCAATAAGTTTGGAAGTAATACTTGGTTCACTCATTGAATGTCCAGCATCTTTAATTAAATGAAAAATAGCCTCAGGAAATTCATTGTGTAAATCCCATGCAGATTTTACTGGACAGACAATATCGTATCTACCCTGTACTATCTCCGTATGAATATGTCTAATTTTGTCAATTTGATCTAATATCCAACCATCATATTTAAAAAAACCTTCATTTATAAAATAATGACATTCAATCCTTGAAAATGCTTCAGCCACTTTTGGATTATCAAAATTATGCAAAGATTTATCTGAAGGAATTAATTTACTAGTACTTCCTTCCCACACAGCCCAAGCTTTTGCACACTTTAGTCTTTCATATTTATCATCTGAAGTTAATCGTTTATAAAATGCTTTAACTATATTTTTCTGCTCACTTTTAGGAATTACTGAAATATATTTCTCCCAAGCATCTGGATAAATATTTGAAGCACCAAATTGATAAAACCATTCAATTTCAAATTTTCTTAAAAGAAATATTCCTCTTAATATTAAAGCTAAACATTTTATTGGATGTAAAATTGAATAGCTTAATGCAAGCGTACTTCCCCAACTTCCACCAAAAATAATCCAACTTTCTATATTTAAATGACTTCTTAGTTTTTCAATATCACCTACTAAATCCCACGTTGTATTATCAACTAATTCAGCATGCGGCGTACTTTTACCGCAACCACGTTGGTCAAATAAAATAATTTTATATTTTTGAGGATTAAAAAATTGACGATATAAAGGTTCAATTCCACCACCTGGACCACCATGTAAAAATAGTACCGGTATCCCATTAGAATTTCCGGCTACTTCATAATATATAGTATGTAAATCAGAGACTTTTAAAAAACCATTTGTAAATGGTTCTATAGATGGATATAAGGACTTCATTTATATAAATTTATTGAATTTGTTAAAATTAATAAACATAAGTTACAGCAAATTTCAATAAAAGAAAAAAATGAAACTTATAATTACTAAATTTCTGTTTTAACCAAGAAAAAAATAGAAATTACACCAGAATCTAATGAAATAGTTTATTCAAATTATATTTTTAATTACCATACAATGAAGTAAAAGAACTTCTTCAATCTATGATAATTAATTTTCAGGTGAAATATTAACTCACCTAAAATTATTATTTATAGATAGTATTTTTGAGGCTTAAAAACCTGAAAGAATATTTTATCAATAAAAACTAAAAAATTACTCTTAAATAATTAGAAAATACTTATTTTAAAGAAAATAAAATATTAAATGTGTAAAAAAATTATTGTAATAAACGATAATATAAATTCTTAATCAAATTACATAATTTTCTGCTCAGAATTTGTACTCTAAACCTCATAAACTTTAGTTTCAATTTTTTATTAATTATTTAATTTTCATAGAAAAAAAGAGGTTTTATGTCAGAACATGAACTGACGAAAGTTTATCAACCATTAGAGGTTGAAGATAAAATTTATAAATCTTGGTTAAATACAAACTCATTTATACCAGATGAAAGTTCGACGGGAGATACCTTTACAGTTATGATTCCGCCGCCTAATGTTACAGGAATTCTTCACATTGGACATGTTTTAAATAATACAATTCAAGATGTATTAGTTCGTAAAGCAAGAATGGAAGGTAAGAAGACTTTATGGCTACCAGGAACGGATCACGCCTCTATAGCAACTGAAGCAAAAGTTACAAAAATGCTCTTAGAAAAAGGAATAAATAAAAAAGAGATTTCACGAGAAAAATTTTTATCTCATGCTTGGGAATGGAAAGAAAAATATGGTGAGACGATTCTAAAACAACTAAAAAAATTAGGATGCTCATGTGATTGGACTAGAACTACTTTTACAATGGATAAAAAGTATAGTGAAGCTGTATTAAAAATATTTGTAAAGCTTTATAATGATGGATTAATCTATCGTGGTACTCGCATGATAAATTGGGACCCGCTCGGACAAACAGCACTTTCTGATGAAGAAGTTATTCATAAAGAGGTAAATGGAAATCTTTGGTATTTTAGGTACCCTATTAAAAATTCTAATGAATATATAATAGTTGCCACTACTAGACCTGAAACAATGTTAGGTGATACTGGTATTGCAGTTCATCCTAATGATGAGAGATATTCACATCTTATTGGAAAATATGTAATTTTACCAATAATGAATCGTGAAATTCCAATTTTTGCAGATTCATATGTAGATAAAGACTTTGGTACTGGTTGTGTCAAAATTACGCCTGCACATGATCCAAATGATCTTGAAATGGCTAAGAGAAATAATTTAGAAATCATTAACATAATGCATCCTGATGGTACTTTAAATGATCTAGTACCTAAAGAATTTCAAGGTATTGATAGATTAAAAGCAAGAAAACTAGTTATTAATACGATTAAAAAACTTAATCTACTTGATAAAGTTGAAGACCATATCCACCAAGTCGGACATTCTGAAAGAACCGATGCAGTTGTAGAACCATATATGTCAAAACAATGGTTTGTTAAAATGGATGGTCTTGCTAAAAATGCATTAAAGGTTGTTAAAAATGGTGATGTAAAATTTTATCCAGAACGCTGGACAAAAACTTATAACCATTGGTTAGAAAATATTCAAGATTGGTGCATATCTCGTCAACTTATTTGGGGTCACCAAATACCAGTATGGTATAAAGATGACGAAATATATTGCGGAATTACTCCACCAAAAGATAAAAATTGGAGACAAGATACGGATGTTTTAGATACTTGGTTTTCATCATGGTTATGGCCTTTTGCAACATTAGGGTGGCCACATGATGAAACTGATGTAAAAAAATTCTATCCTACACAAGATTTAGTCACTGGTCCTGATATCATATTTTTTTGGGTTGCAAGAATGATAATGGCTGGATTATATGTTAAAGATGAAATTCCATTTTCAAATGTTTATTTCACAGGAATTGTTAGAGATCGTCTTGGCCATAAAATGAGTAAATCACTTGGAAATTCTCCAAATCCATTAGATTTAATTGATAAATTTGGCGCGGATGCTCTACGTGTAGGCCTACTATTAATAGCCCCTCAAGGATTAGATATTTTATTTTCCGAAGATCGTATTGAACAAGGAAGAAACTTTATGAATAAAATATGGAATTCAGCTCGATTTATTACAATGAATATCCAAAGTGAACTTCCCGCTCCATTATCAACTATTGAAAAATCTGATTTTGATATAAGCGATCTTTGGATATTATCGCGTATGAATCATACAATTAATGTTGTTAATAATGCATATTCAAAATACAAACTAAATGAAGCAGTCAAAAGTGTTTACGATTTTGTTTGGTCAGAATATTGCGATTGGTATATTGAATTTGCTAAAGTCCGGTTTTATGGTGAAAATAATAAAAAAGCTGAAGTTGCAAAATCTGTTGCTGTACATGTTTTACGTGTAATTTTAAAATTATTACATCCATATACACCATTTATCACTGAAAAATTATGGATTACATTCAAGAGAGAAAATGAAAAATTGTTAATTTCATCACAATGGCCTATTGCAAATAATGATTACATTGATAATAATGTCGAATCTGAAATGCAAATCATAATGGACACAATTTCAACAATAAGGAACATTAGATCTAATTTAAATGTAGCACCATCGAAAACAGCTCCATTATTTGTTCGTGGAGAATTAACAAAAACAAGCATATTAGAATCTCAATTAAGTTACCTTCAAAGATTAGTAAAAGTTAGTAATTTAATCGTCGGTAAAAATTTAAAAAAACCAGAACAATCAGCAACTGGTATTGTGAACCAAATGGAAATTTTCATACCACTTTCTGGATTAATTAATATAAATCAAGAGATTGAACGACTTGAAAAACAAATTGTAGATTTTAGCGGCCGCCTTCGCTCAGTCAATGGAAAGTTAAATAATGAAAATTTTATTGCTAGAGCACCTGAAAATGTAGTGGCAAATGAAAAACGAAAACAGAAAGAATACTTAATAAATATTCAAAAATTAGAAAAAAATCTTAATTCTTTGAAATCATAAATTGACAAAACTACTAGGATGACTTCATTTGCCCAAAATCCATTAGATACTAAAATAACATATTTAAAAGGAGTTGGTCCTGTTAGAGGAAAACTTTTAAATGAAATTGGTATTTCAACAGTTAGAGATTTACTTCAATACTATCCTCGTAAATTTCTAGATAGGACAAATATAAAGCCAATAAAAGAATTAAAAATTGGAGAAGAAGCTGTAGTTATTGGACGTATTGAAACTTTAGGTTTAAGAAAAACTAGAAGAAGGAATTTTTTTCAAATCACTTTAAATGATGGAACAGGACGATTACAATGTAATTGGTTTAATGGAATTTCTTGGATTTCTGAAAAATTTTCTGTAAATCAAAAAGTTACTGTTTTTGGTAAAATTGATTTTTACAAAGGTTATACTATAAGTCATCCAGAGCATGATATTTTAGATGAAAATGAAGATCCTAGAAATACCGGTAATATAATTGCTCAATATTCTAGCACCGCTTCATTGAAATCTGCAGGTCTTGACAGCAGAGGTTTTAGAAATATTGTTACAAATGCTTTATTATATGGTGGCAGAGAATTATCTGATCATTTTAGCCAAGAACTTTGTAGTGAAATTGGATTAATATCATATGGACAGGCAATTCATTCTATTCATAAACCAAAAAATTCTGTAAGTCTAACAAATGCTATTTATCGTTTAAAATTTGATGAACTCTTTTTTTTACAAATTTTAATGGCAAAAAAGAAAGTATTTATAAAAAAAGAGGTTTCCTCGTCGTTTCCAGATATAGGTAATATTACAAGAAAAATTTATGAAAAAATCCCTTTTAAATTGACAGATGCACAAGTCAGAGCAATGAAAGAAATTAGAAGAGACATTTCTATTCCACAGCAAATGAATAGATTATTACAAGGAGATGTTGGATGTGGTAAAACAGTCGTTGCTCTTCTTTCTGCTGCAATTATTGCTGATAATAGTGCTCAGATTGCTGTATTAGCTCCTACAGAAATTCTTGCAAGACAACATTATAAAACAATGAAAGAACTTGCCGACTTAGTTGGATTAAAAATAGAATTAATCCTTGGTGGAAAAAAGAAGGATGAAAGATTAGAATTATTAGAAAATATAAAAAGTGGGAAAATTCAACTTTTGATAGGAACACACGCAATTATTCAACCAGATATAGAATTTAATAATTTAGGTTTAGTTATTATTGATGAACAACATCGATTTGGTGTTGAGCAGAGAAAAGCATTATTAGATAAAGGAAATCACCCACATATTTTAGCAATGACAGCAACGCCAATACCAAGAACACTTGCGATCACATATCATGGAGATATGGATATTACTATCATTGACCAATTACCAGGAAATCGTCAGCCAATAAAAACATTTGTAGTAAACTCTAATCAACAGGATAAAATATATAATTTCATTAAAAAAGAAGTTAATTTAGGAAATCAATGTTTTATTGTTTATCCAATAATTGAAGAATCTGAGAAATTAGATTTAAAGGCAGCAGAAACTGAATATAAAAAACTATCTAATAATATTTTTCCAGAATTTAATATTGGATTTATTCATGGTAAGTTAAAGTCTGAAGATCGTGATTTAAGAATGGAAGCATTTAAACAAAATCAAATACAGATATTAGTTGCAACTACAGTTATTGAAGTAGGTATTGACATACCAAATGCTACAACTATGGTAATAGAAAATGCAGATCGGTTTGGACTCGCTCAACTACATCAATTAAGAGGACGAATTGGCAGAGGTGATAAACGGGGCTTTTGTATTTTAATTCCAAGTAAAAATGAAATTAGTGAACGTTTAAAGATAATGGAATTAACATCTGATGGATTTGAAATTGCAGATGAAGATTTACGAATTCGCGGTCCAGGTGATTTTTTTGGTACCAAGCAACATGGATATATGAAACTAAAAATTGCAGATATTACTAAAGATGGTAAAATTGCTCGTATTGCCCGTCAATATGCATTTCAAATTATTAATGAAGATCCAGAATTAAATTCTTCAAGAAATACTGGAATTTTACAAAAATTTAAAACAGAATATGCACATATGTACGCATATTTACAAACAGGCTAAAATCATACTTTTACAACAGATTCCTTACGTAAATTTCATGGTTTTAAAATATTTAAAAATTCTATATATTAAAAAAATACATGGTAAAAAACTATATAACTATAAATAAATTAATGGCCGGATTAGCATTTATTATATCCTTTGTGATATATATTTTAACAATGGCTCCAACAGCATCATTTTGGGATTGCGGTGAGTTTATCGCAACTTCATATATTATGGGAGTTCCTCACCCTCCAGGAAGTCCATTATACCTATTACTTGGAAATTTATTTAGCCAAATTCCAACATTTTCTGATATTGGTGCTCGAGTAAATTTAATGTCTCCAATTGCTTCTGCATTTTCTGTTATGTTTTTATATCTTATTACTGTCTACTTAATTGAAGAATTTAGAGGAATTACGAAAAAATCATCAGATGCAATTATAAATTATGGAAGCTCATTCGTCGGTGCTTTAACATTTGCAGTAACAGATTCTCACTGGTTTAATGCAGTTGAAGCAGAAGTCTATGCTATGTCCACATTTTTCACTGGGATTGTTGTTTGGCTAATTTTAGCATGGGCCAGAAAAGAAGGTAGTCACGGTAATATTCGCTATATCATTATCATCGCCTATATGATTGGTATTGCAACAGGTGTTCATTTATTAAACTTATTAACATTACCATGCTTAGCTTTAATTATTTATTTCAAAAAGAGAGAATTCACACTTTCATCATTTATGATTTTAATTCCAATTCCTCTAATTATTTATTTAATTATATACCAAGGAATTATTAAAGGACTTCCAAATATTGCACAAAGCTTTGGAATTAGTTCAGTAGTTATAATTGTAATAGGAATTGCTGGATTAATGTATTATTGCATAAAAGAAAAATATTATGTAGGCGCTACAATATTTACAAGTTTCTTTTTAGTAATTATAGGTTATTCTACTTACGCTACAATATTTATTCGTGCACAACAATCACCTTTTATTAATGAAAATGATCCGAGTACGCTTCCAAAAGCTATTTCATACTTAAATCGAGAACAGTATGGAGATTGGAGTATTACTGATAGAGCACAAAGTTTAAAAAATTCAAGCTATGCAAATCGTTGGACAAAAAATAGACAAAAACCCACAAGTAAAGAAGTTACTGATTTTGTCATTGACTATCAGTTTACAGAAATGTATTACAGATATTTCGCTTGGCAATTTATTGGAAGAGGGGACAATAACTGGCCATTATTGACAAAAAATGGAAATTATATAAAATCATTAGATGGTATAAATCCTTTTAGATATACTATACCATTTGCATTTTTATTTGGTATTATTGGTTTTATGTATCATTTTAGAAGAGATTGGAAAAGGGGATTAGCAGTACTTTCACTTTTTGCCGCAACTGGATTAATGATAATTTTATATCTTAATCAATATGACCCTCAGCCAAGAGAGCGAGATTATTCCTATGTTGGTAGTTTTTTTGCATTTTCTATATGGATTGGTATTGGTCTCGCAGGATTATCAGAATTTATTCAGAAATTATTTAACGATAAGAAAGGTATATCAGTAATTGCTAGTCTTTGCTTAATTACCATCTTAATGCCGATTACTATGTTAAATACTGATTTCAAAGAACATAATAGATCTGGAAATTATGTTGCATGGGATTATGCATACAATATGCTAAACTCATGTGACCCATTTGGAATTATTTTTACTAATGGAGATAATGATACATTTCCACTATGGTATTTACAAGAAGTAGAAGGTGTTAGGAAGGATGTTCGCGTCGTCAATTTATCTTTATTAAATACAGATTGGTATATAAAACAATTAAGAGATTATGATCCTCCTATTCCAATTCAAATGAATGATAATGATATTTCAAATATTGCTCCAATGCGCTGGGAGCCCCGAGAAATGAAAGTAGCAGGAATAGATGGAAATATAGATACTGGATTATCTTGGACATTAAATCCAACGTACCATAATAAGTTTTTACGAGTTCAAGATATAATGATATACCGCTTAATTGATGCCTGTAAATGGAAAAGACCAATTTATTTTGCCGTCACTGTTTCAGATGATAATCGAATCGGTTTAGATGATTATCTACAAATGGAGGGAATGGTTTTTAAGCTTCATCCTCAAAAAGTGACATCTATAAACTACGAGAAAATGAAACAAAACATCCTACAATCTCCTGATGTAGACTATATTATTAGGACACCAGAACAATTCACTGAATATAATGCTTCTGGACAAGGAATATATCATTATCGAAATATGAATAATCCTGATGTACACTTTAATTTTAATATTCAAAGATTAGTACAAAATTATCGGGCAAGTTTCCTTCAATTAGTTATTAATAGTATAAATGGTAATAATAATGAAAAAAAAGAATCTATAGAAATTTTAAATTCTATGGAAGAATATTTCCCATCGAAAACTTTACCATATAATAATGATAAATTAGAACTTCAAGTTGCCCAAATTTATTTTATGCTGGGAGATGAAAATGAATATAGGAACCGATTAAAAAATATTGAAGAAAGAGATAGGGTAAACAGTGAAACTCTATTAAGCGTTGGACAGATGTATTTACAAGAGCTCAATGATTATCCCAAGGCATATGATGTATTTAAACGTTTATATGAAAAAGATCCAAATAATATTGAATATATGTATGCATCAGTTCAATCTTTGGCTCGTATGGAAAAAATTAATGAAGCAATAAAAATATTAGAAAACTGGCTAATTAAATACCCAAATGACGAACAAATAAAGGGGTTATTAAATAGTTTAAACGAACAGTTGGGTAGTTAAATATACCATCTATACCATAAAGACTCCGTAGTTTAATTTAAATTATATTATTCAAATAATGAGATTTGATATATCTAAACAAGAAAATCTACTGAAAATTTCAATAATTATTCCTCATTTTAATGGAGAAAATATAATTTTAAATTGTTTAGAATCACTGCAAAAAACAACATATAAAAATAAAGAAATAATTGTTGTAGATAATGGTTCTACTGATAAAAGTATTTTTAAAATTGAACGTCAATTCCCTGAAGTTAAAATAATTAAAAGTAAAAATAATAGAGGATATGCTGGAGGGTGCAATTTAGGTTCAGAAAATGCAGAGGGTGAATTATTAATATTTTTAAATAATGATACAATTCATAATGTGAATTGGATTGAACCACTGCTAATCAAAATTGAAAGTGATCCAAAGATTTCATCAGTCCAACCTAAAATCCTAAATGCAATTAAAAAGAATAATTTTGATTATGCAGGTGGTTCTGGTGGCTATTTAGATAAATATGGCTTCCCATTTGCACGTGGCCGTATTTTTGATTTTGTTGAAGAAGACTTAGGACAATATGATGATCCTTCTGAAATATTCTGGGCTTCAGGTACAGCATTTATTACCAAAAAAAAAATTTTCCATAAAGTAGGAGGATTTGATGAGACATTATTTGCACACTTTGAAGAAATTGATTATCACTGGAAATGCAAACTAGCGGGATATAAAGTTTGGGTTAATCCAAAATCAGTAATATATCATATTGGCGGAGCAACACTATCATATCAATCACCTACAAAAAAGTATTTAAATCATCGGAATAGTTTGATTTTAATGTTAACAAATACCTCAAAATTTCAATTAATAAAATATACATTACCTCGCTTATTCTTTGAAAAAGTTTCGTTTATTAAAGAATTCTTTTCTGGCAATTTTTCAAATTCATTTGCACAGATAAGAGCTGTATTTTGGATATTATTTAATTTATCATTTATTTTTAGGAAACGAAAATCAATTAAGAATTTATACCCTATTTATGATACAAACTATTTTTATAAAAATAGTATTGTTTGGGACTATTTTTTTAAAAATAAACATAAATTTACAGACCTAAAAAAATAATACTCTACTTTATGTACATCATTTTATTAGTTTTAGTATAATTTTCAGTTTGTAGTGTATAAAAGTATATTCCACTTGGTACATAATTTTCTTTACTATCCTGTCCATTCCAGATTATTGAATATGAACCATTACTAAGTCTCTCGTTCACTAATTTGATAATAATCTCACCTAAAAGACTATATATAGTTAGCTCTACGTTCGTTCTTTCTGAGATATCAAAATTAATTTTAGTGCTAGGATTAAAAGGATTTGGAAAGTTTTGATATAATTTGAACTCTTTAGGAAATTTAAAAATATTATTATCTATATTTAAAATTATCTCTCCAAACCAGTCTAATGCTTGAGCTAAAATTCCAAATTTTGATGTTCCATACCAATAATTTGATAATGAATTTTTTATTGATATAGGATCTATTCCCATAAATATTGTCTTACTTCCATTTTCCCATTCTTTATTAATAATAATGGCGTTGCCATTATTATCCTCAATTGAAATATGGGCTTCATCTGTTGTAATAAATCCATCCATCCAATTAGTATATCCAATAATTTCTTCAGGATCATAAATTAACATTTCATCATTTACTAAATGACCTAAAATATCATTTGCTAAAAAATTAGATTGTAAAGGAATTAATTCTGAAACTCCACCCCAACTTAAATCATTAATTGTAGATTCGATACCTAATTTATAAAATAAATGTTCTTCATCATAAGAGATATCAATCCAATTACCATTCGCTAGCGCAAATGATTCATCTCCAGCTAAAACATAGTTCTTATTTCCTTGATTTAGCCACTCTTTTATTAGATTCATATGCTCATTATAATTAGGATGTAAATCGTAATCATCTGTAGTAGTTATTTCAATAATTGTATTATAATTATTCAATAAATCTTCTGAAGTTAATCCATGATTGCTTAATGTCCAATAATCAGGAGTTATAAAATATTCAAATTCACCTGTATCCTGATATCCAATAAAATCTACTAAATAATATTCAGCTGGAAAGTTTAATTGCCCAACTTCCATTTCATTATTTAAGATTAATAGTACTGTTGAGTTTGACTGATAAGTTTGATAGATAAATTGCTCTGATTGTATTTGACCACTGAAATCTGAGAGTAAAATACTATAATTAACCTGTGTACCTTCTGGTTGCGCTGGAATTGTAGCAGAAAATTGATTAATATTTAAACTTTCCATTGCAATGATTGTATTTAATCCACCATTAATTGAATAACTTAATTCTGCTGTAATTTCATCATTTTCATTATCAACTGCTTCTATAGTTATAATTTGGTCATCTAAATCGAATATATATCCATTAGGCCCTTGAATATCTAAAAAAACTGGCGTGTATTCAACATCAAACCAATCCATTGTATTTCGTAAAATTTCAGTTAAAACATCTTCATCTTCAATAGATTCAAAATGCCATGGAAAGAAAATACTTTTATAATTACCAGAATATATGGTTCCCCCATATTGTGTCCATACTTCTTCATTTTCATCAAAAATTTGAAAAATTTCTTCAGCTATTGCGGTGGGCTTAACCATATCAAAATAATTTTGTGTAAAAGGAGAATTAACTTCAAAATTATTAGTTGCATTGGATACTTCATTACCTGTAATTCCTCTTAAATCTTGTACTAAATCATTTGGGTTTGAATCATTAATAAATTCATTAACATGTAAGAAATTATATAAAAATTGATTTGAGTTTGGATCGGTTTGATTCCAACCATTAGTAAATGATGCAACTTCATATATATAATCTACTGAAGAGAATAATAAGTTAGCTCCACCTGACAAGCGTGATATTAAATAAAATTCTAAATCATTACCTGGCATCAATTTCCCAGCACCATTTAATCCCTGTAAAAGTATAAAATTTGAATAATAATCTAAACCGCAATTTGATAAAACTCCACTATCTTTAATATTTAAATAATCAGTTGAAAATCCTAATTGATTAAGCTTTTCGTAAATTATGGTCATATGTGTATTCTCTGTGGAATATGAGCTATCATCAATCAATAAAATATCTGCACCTTGACTATATTCTAGGATAGTAAATGATTTTGGAATACGTTGAATTGTTAATTGATTTTCTAAATAATTATTTTGATTCGAAGCATTATCAGTAGCTTCCCACCAATATTCTATATAAGTACCAATTGGGTGTTCTGGAATATAACCCGTGTAAATATTGTTAATACCATAATCAGTGTAATTATTTTCAATAATTTCAATTCCATTATTATAATAAAATTTGACATTTGTTAATTCGCCATCAAATAAATCGTTACCTATATCAATTATTTCTGCTTTAGTTTCATAAGGTCCAGGATTACAACTATAATAAAAATCTGATAAACTTTCTACGTTCGAAATAATAGGAGGATGATCTCCATAATAATTTACTTTTGCTGTTATTCCAAAGTTCACTCTTGGCACCCAGCAACCTTCAGGACAAAAAGATGCACCATCAGGATAATACTTAAATCCATGATTGTAATTTGTATTTATACCATTTACTCCATCCCAAAAAATAAAATCATTATTATTACCACCAAAGTCACCTATAATTTGTATCGCAAAATCATTATCTTCAACATCAGCAGGCGTATTAAAATCAATATCAATAACCTGTTCTAACATATCTGCAGATAGATTAAAATTTTGGCTATATAAAACTTCTCCCATAAATTCACCAATAGTCAAATTATATTGTGAAAAGTTATACTCTTTATTAGCTGGAATACCAATTGAAGTATAATCTAAAATGGATCTTAATTGAACTGTAATTTGTGAATTTACAAGGTCTGTAGAACTAGGAAAATAAATTTGAATTCCTTCTACATGACATTTAGTAAGAGGTCTATACCATACAGCAATTTCTTCGTCTTCATTAAAACGAAATTCTCCAAAACTAGTTGATTCATCATTATAAGTAATTGTTGATTCAAAACGATTATACCAATTTAAACTTTCTTTTCGATAATATATTTCGTCGAAAATATTTTGTGAATTTTGTTGGTATATATTTCCAAAACAAATATTAAAAATGACTATGATAAATAGATTTTTCATACTTTACCCAAAATAAAAATTAAATAGATAAGTAATTAATTTATTAAAATTATATAAAAAATAAAAAAGGGAGATAATAAATATCTCCCTTTTAAAATAACTTTATTAAAGTTGGTTAATTAAAATCCAACATTAAATGCTAATACAGAAGTTTCTCCAAATTGTTCGGATTGTCTCATACCAAAATCTAATCCAAAACTGAAGTTACCTAATTTAGTACTCATGCCTGCTCCTAAAGAAGCACCAAATGGATTATCAGTGTACATTTCATCTAAATTATCTTCTTCTACTAATAATGAATTCATTCCGCCACCCAACCAAAATGAATAATTACCTAGTTCCATAGAATATTCTACTCCAAAAGCAGATTCATTAAAACTATAAGAATGATTTGTAAATGAATAATGTAAGTTAACTGAACCTAATTTATATGAAGTAGAAATATTTAGATTAGCAGGAATATTAGCAGCTTGAGTTAATAATGTAGAATTATTTGTTTCTAGATTAACTCCTGTATATTCCATTTTAGAACCTAAATTTCTTAAACTTACACCTAACTTTAATGGCATTGATGCATGAGAATATTGAACCCCCATATCTAAAGCTAGAGCCATTCCTCCAGTTTCTTCTACAGCTTCGCTTACAACCTTCAAGCTAGAACCAAATCTGATTCTATCAGAAAAGCTTTTTGCATAACTTAAAGTTAAAACTGAAAAATTTGGTGAATATGTTTTTCCCGAATTACCATGTGTATCAACTGCATCGGTTTTTTTTATATTTCCAAAATCCAATGAATTAAAAGCAAGCCCAACTGTGCCGTTCCCAACATTACTTACAAATGCTGCATAGTTTTGACTAATGTCAGCAATATAATTCTGTGAAGAAAACTGAGCTTCAACTCCATTTACACGTCCTGCTATCCCCGCTGGATTATAATATAGTGCATCAACACCATTTACTGACGCTGTATATGTTGAATTTAAAGCAACACCCTTAGCACCCGTTGGAATTAGCAATTGCGTTCCGCTTGCTGTTCCTACTGCAGCGCCCGTACCGGCCATTGATATAGAAAACAAGGCAAATACTAAACTTATTGTTTTAATTTTTATAATCATTTTGCAATCTCCTTTCTCAAAGACCATTAATAACGATCAAGTTTTTCTAATTTAGTTAACACAGCAATTTTACGAACTTCCTTACAACCATTTTCTTCACTTGTAATAATTGCTATATACATTCCTGACGCAACTGGTAAACCACTATGATTCTGTGCATCCCAATATGCATTTTGTCCATCCATTGTATTAACTTTATCAACTAATAATCCATTCAGGTTATAAATTGATATTATAGCATCTTCAGCTAAGTCTGTAAAATGAATTTGAGTATCCCCATTACCTGATTCTTCGGGATTTCCTGCATAATATGGATTTGGCCATACATTTGCGGAAGAACATTCATAATCAGTTAATACCGGTGCAGCGTCAGAAGTACTAAATGTAAATGAATCCGATACTGTGTTTGGTTTATTTGTTATCCATCTTGCTGTCCAGCCCTCTTCAGGTCTAGCTAATTCTGAAGTTAAAGAATCTAATGGACCTCCATCAGCAAATACATCTCCACCACCTAAATATCTATTCCAATTCATAACTCTTGTTCTTGCTAAAACCTCTTCTCCTGCAAAATCAGGATATAAATAATTTGCTTCAATAGTTGCGTCGTAACCACCTGTCCCTGGACTCATATCTGCAGGATTTCTCCAATATATCCAATCTGATGCGGGGTCATTTTCAGCACTTGAACTTGGATCATCATGATAGAAATCAAAAATATCATTCCCATTTTCATCATAAATCCATGCAATCATTTTAATGTCATCATCAGGATCACTTGAATCGCCAATATTCCATAATTCAAAAGGTAAATCAACTACAGTTTCAGAAGTAAAAGCCATCCAACCTTTCGAACCTTCAGATGTCCACCTCATTTCAAAATCATTGGGTATTGCCCTATCAAAATTAGTTCCTCTAAAGACTCTTTCATAAAATCCATCAGTACCATTTGTTAATTCATTGGAAGACCCACCAGCATGTGTAATAAATGGCCAACCTCCCTGTACATTTTGAGTTGGATAGTTATCTGCAGTTAAAAAATTAATCCAATGAATGTTTTCGTATATATCTTCATCAACACCAGGTATTGAACCATTTGCATTTGAAGTTTGCCATATTCCATGAATTCCATTTGTTGGACCATTGACAACAATTTCTAATCCATCAACTACATCAGCGGTTAAACCTACATTAGTATTAGTTAACCCATCAAATCCACCCTGTATAGTTTGATTTGCTAATAACACATCTCCAGTCGTTAAATCTCTTAAATTCCAGCCCATTGCCATAAAACCATTCGGATCAAAGCTATTATTAACTGAAGATTTAAGTAAATTATCGTTGTGAATCTGTGGTCTTTTCTTAATTAACAAATTATTCATATCTTTGTAGTTAATAGTAATTTTACCTTCAACATAAGGTTGATTCCCATAAGATATTAAACCACCACAATCACCTAAACATCCCTCAAATGGTGCGCCACCGGTAAGAACCTCATTACCATCGACATCAGTAATTATCCAAGAAACTTCAGATCCATAGCTACCACCACCACAACTAACAACGACGTCACTAGGACCATTATAACAACCTACACCAGCAGCACCAGACTCTAATGTAAATGACTCTGTTCCAATAGTTAATACATTCCCATTCCATCCATCGCCCCATGAATCAACCATTGAAATTGTATATCCATAACATACGCAATCATCATGATCATTAAAAAACTCTTCACAATCTAAATTTAATCCTGCGCTTCCATTATCACATGTGCCATCACCGTTAGAAGTGCCTTCGCTATTATAAATTGTTAATGCCTCATCTACGCAATTTAATGAGCAATCTTGAATACATGGAGGATTAATACAAGTATGACATGAAGAACCTACCATCAATTCTACGCAATCATCATTATCATATAAATGATCTGCACAATTTAAATTTGAATTACATTCTCCATTTCCAATAATTGTTAAAACTGAGTCTGTTGGCCAACACGTATCGTTACAATCTGAAGTATTGAGTGGAGTATCTCCAAATAATACAAATTTCCCTGCACAATCAGGACCTTCAGCTAGGCCTAAATCAACACCTGTCTCCCAGTCAACATAAAATGAATCTAAAAACACCTCATAATCATGTCCTGTTACCATATATGGATCAATAACTTTCACAGAAATTGAACCATCAGAATTACCAATATGTGTGATTTCAAAATCTGAATATCCCACATCAACAATTGGACTTGTTGTAACATTTGTTTGAGGCCTAATTTCAAAGATATTGTCTGAACTTTCTAAAGTTTTAGGTATACCATATGAATTATATCCATAAGCATTAACTGAAAAGAAATACTCTCTATCATTGATAAGTGGACTTCCTCCATTTAAATCATCCCTAGAAACTTTAAGCCAATGTTGTAAACCTGAATCTGTTCCATTTTGAACAGCTACATTGACACTAGAACCGTAATTTGAATCAAATACATTATCCATAATTGTAGTTACACCGTTAACGACATCAAATGTTGCTAAAAGTTTCTTATTACCAGTTCCATCTAATGAACTATGCTGCCAAACATTATAACCCTCAAAAGCAAATAATGTAGGATTTCCATTTTCATCTAAATCAATTTCATCTACAGCAGAATATGATTCTGCAATAGAATCCCAAGTTAAAATAATTTCCTCAAATGAAGCTGTTGCATTCACATTTGGCTGAGGTGGTGATTCTGGTAGAGCAAATTGGATATCATATGCTAATTGTGCTAGTTGGTCAACTTCTTTTAATAATGTCACAGAAGATAGTGCATCATTGGCTTGAGCATGAATAATACCAAATACAACTTCTAATGAATCACCTGCCGGAAAGTTAAAAGGTCCAACATTCATTAAAAATCTTCTATCTGCTGAATCGTGGTCATCACCATCGACCCAACAACCATCTCCAGGACCGGAATCCTCATTAGGATCACAATCATGAACAAATTTACTATTTTCTCCTGTTTCAGAATTAACAAATGGAGTCCCATCTGCTTTAAATCCATTCATATAATAATATACTTCCTGAGCTGTCTCTGGATCATAATAAACAGCATCACCATTTATGTACTTAACAAATGAGGACATTGGTAAATTATCATATCCTGTCAACATTTGACCAAAACCAAATGCGGTACTATCAGGGCTGCTAGGGACAGTAGCTTGAAAGAAGTCATATCCCATTGCAGGTGCAGCATCACCATAATATGAATCAGAACCATCGTTATAAACATAACCTAAACTAAGTAGTGTATCACAGCCAACAAAATCATCACCTGCATCACCTAAATCTGGATCATCCCATACACCAACCATCATATCTGTTATATCTTCACCACCCATGTTGAAAGCTTGGGTTTTAACAAACATCATATCTCCAAATGCATCAGGTCTGTCATATCCCCACATTGTTACTCTTACTTCTATACCCAGTGGAGCCGTCCCGTATAATACATGAGAACTTGCTTCTCCATCATTCATGGTATAAAATGTAACCTGGTCACCTATAAATTCCGGATGATCAGGACCTGCAGGTAATGGAGAATATATACCATCTCCATCATTATCTACCCATGGTGCACCCCTATGTGCTGGCCAATTTTGAAAATCGTCATTAGCTAAAGGGTCTGCTAAATCACTTTTATTAACTGTGTATAATTGGAACTCATCAGCTGAACTATCTCCTCCATATGAACCAGGTAAAAATTCAGATGAGTATTCTGCTGTTGCTGTTCTAATTACATTATTTACCTTACCAGCAAACCATACACCGGATTGGAAATTTGAATAATTTCCTGATCCTTTTGGCCATTCCATACCAGAGTGACCTGTTGGGTGATAATCTACAATAAAACCTGTATTAGATATATCTGTATACACCCTATTTGCATCAAATGCTCCACCATCTAATTTTTCAAGTGATACTGGAGTTCCAACTCTTTCTCTTGCAAAGATACTACTTATTAAAAAGCAGACACCCAAAGTCAAGATTAATCTATTTAATATTTTTGAATTATTCATTTAGATATACTCCTTCTTAAAGCTCAATATTGAATCCAAAACGAATCATTCTTGGAGCATCCCATCGTCTTGGATCACTAATTTTAGCTAAATAATATGTTTCTCCATTTGTTCTTTGAGCTAACCAATCCTTACCATTTGGTGTACTCAACCAACCATCTGAACCTGCTTCTCCTGAACCTGGATATACTTCATCAACATTATCTGTATTTAAGAGGTTCATGACATAAGCAAATACATTCACAGAAAAACCACCTACATCTATTTTCCTATCAACTTTTAAATCTAGTGTACTAGTCCATGGCTTATAAGCAGAATTGATTGTACCTGTAGGTGTTAACCAATCTCTATCGTAAACAACAGAATATCCTTCAGATGGAGTATATGCTGTTCCTGAACCAAACTGGTATAATAAGTTTAATCCAGTATTGGCTAATAAGCCTCCATCTTCACCTAATCTATAATCTAACATTACGGAACCTGTATGTCTTTGATCATAATCTAAAGGATTAATAACTGTTGGATATGTATCACCAATCCAAGCAATATTAAAGTTAGATGCTGGGTCTGAGCCCGTCCCTTCAGCAAATGATAATGTATAGCTGACATTAGCTAAAAGTCCATTCACTCTTCTCATATTAAAATTAAAAGATAAACCTTTGACCGTTCCAAAATCACCATTCATATATTGTGACCAACTAAATGGTACACCATTACGTTTAGCATCAACAACATTTGCCATCATTGTGTAATTTCTAACTTCTTTGTAAAAACCTGTCATATTTAGAGCTGAATTACCACCAAATTGCTGAGTAAAACCTACCTCATATTGAGTAGTTTCTTCAGGCTTTAAACTTGGATTAGGAGATACGGTCATATTACCTTGAGTAAGGTTAGCAGATAATCTCGTATCTGATAAATACAATTTATTCAACTCGGGATGTTGAGTGAATTTTCCATATTGAGCATGAAATTTGGTTTTATCAGAAACAGGAAATGAAAATCCTAAACGAGGGTTAAGATGGGTATAGGCATCTACCTTCTCCCATTTATTTTCTCCATCATTTCCATTTCTATCAACACCTCTATCTCCTGTTAACCAGATATCACTCCAATCAGCTGGTGCATGTACTTGAGGGTCAAAATAATCAAATCTTATTCCAGCATTTATAACTAAATCATCTAACTCGACTTTATCCTGAATATAGGCTCCCATTACAGTTGGCTCTCCTGGTTCTTGATAACCATTAGTGCCATCCTTACCTTCTACATCATATCCTAAATTTTCTGTATAGGCATCGTGAAATGTTTGATAAATCCATTCATCACTTTGGCTGTCTAAGGCAGAATCCATTTCAGCCTGCCAATATTTAAATGTTACTTCCATTGGCTGAGCAATTCTGAAGTATTTAATACTATTCTTTCTATATTCAAATCCAGCTTTTAGCTCGTGTTCACCCATTTGATTCAAATAATCTAATTTGGTCCCAAAATAAGAGCTTTCATTATAATCATAGTCATCATAAGTTGTACCATATGCAGAATATTGAGCAACATTGCCCAATGAAGATGGGTTCTGCCCCTGCATGATGTTATATGAAGTATTATTAATACTTCCATAAGAATTTAAAGAAGCAAAATCTAAATCATTAAAAAATTTATTATCTCCAAATTCATCCGTAAATTTGTAATAACTTAAACCAAATTTCAAATAAGATTGGTCAGAAATACTATATGTAGCATTCATATATCCTGATAATGCTGTTTCTGTGAATTTAGGATTGTTATCAGCATTCGATAAGCTATAAGAGTGTATGTAACTCCTACCATCTTCTTGGTTCAAATTTCCACCTAATTTAATTCTTAATGGGCTTAAATCTAATAAAACATTAGCTGACACAGTCGTCCTTGTACCACCGGCATTGGTTTTTGAGCCGTAGACTTCTTGAAAATTATTATAACCTGAGTATATTGTGTCAGATTGTGCTATCCATGCACCCGTAGAATCTTGAACATTACCATAAACCCTACGATAATAGTTAAAAAAACCTTGACCTTCTTCAAATCCTGTTGGAGCCATACCATAATTTTCATTATACTCAGAATTATCAAAACAGCCGTCAACACTAGTATCGTCACAACCGGCACCAGAAGAATCAACATACATGTATTGACTACCAGAAAAATCAAGTAAAGTTACATTTTCATTTTCGTCTTTTACTACTACTCCAGAAGCATCAACCTGTAAACCATAAACTTCTGGATCAAATTCTGTATAATCCATAGTGTATGTTGGTTTACTTGAGGGATTTAAATCATCTGTAGATCTTTTTTCTACATTTACAAAGAATTTAATATTGTCACTCAAAGGTCCACCTACACTAAAATTATATAAGCCATAACCATATCCATGTAAACCATCAGTATTTGAATTTGAACTACCAAAGCCAAGAATTCCTTCTGCATTCAATTTTAATCCTGTACCGCCTTGCCGTGTAGTTGTATTTACAACTCCACCATTAACGTTACCATATTCTGCACTGAAGCCACCAGATTGAAATTGAACCTCCTCCATTGCTGAGTTAGAGACTACACTTGTATTATTAAGTGTATATGCATTATTCATATAAACGCCATCTACATAGTAAGCAACATCTCCAGCTCTCGAACCTCTAACATAGATATTGCCATCATCTGCTACAGTGCCAGTTTGAGTTGCTACGATTGCTTCTACACCTCTTAGGGGTAAGTTTTCTATTGTTTCACTTGTTAAGATTCTAGTAGTATTTGTAGCATTTTTATTTATTATCGGCTTTTCAGCAACTACCTCAATGATACCAGATTCTATTGCAGATTTAGTTAAGTTAAAAGTAACATCAGATGTTAATCCAGATGAAACAATTATATTTGTAACTCTTAGTGGTCTATAACCAATAAAATCACATTTAACTGAATGTGTTCCCACAGGTACATCAACAATAGTGAAATCACCTTCACTACTAGATGCCTGACCTAAAGAAGTCTCTTCAACTTGAATATTCGCTCCAACTAATACCTTACCTGTCTCTTTATCTACAACTTTACCGGCAATTTTACCGACATTCTGTGCAAATACAGATAAAGGAATTGAAAGAAGGATAATCAATAATTTCTTTGACATTTTTTCTCCAACTTTTTTTTTTTGTGATTTATTTTTGGTCTAGGATATAAGAAATGAATATTACGATTCAACTCATTGACCAAATACATCATTATAAAATATTGTTAGAGTGGTATTAGAACAAAACTTTTTTTATAATTATTTTTTAAAGAAATTGTATAAATATTGTAATTTATCAATCATAAGATATTTTAATAATATGTCATTATTTTCAGTAATATATTCAAAGAAGTTTTTAAAACATGATACCGGATTTAAACATCCTGAGAACCCAGGTCGACTCTTATCAATTGTAAAATATTTAAAAAACTCACAAATTAGTTCCAAATTAAATTGGATTGAACCAAATAAAATAGATATTAACCAATTATTAATAATTCATACATCTGAAATGATTGATAATGTCCAATCTATTTGTTTAAATGGTGGAGGACTTTTAGATGCAGATACACCTGTTTGTTCTGAAAGCTTTGAAATTGCTCTATATTCAGCCGGAGCATGGTTAGATGGCTTAAATGAAGTAATTAATGGAAATCCCTGTTTTGTACTATCTAGGCCACCCGGTCATCATGCTGAAAAGAATAAATCTATGGGGTTTTGCATATTTTCCAATGCAGCACTAACGGCTGTAAAAGCACTTGAAATTGAATCAATTAATAAAGTAGCAATTTTTGACTGGGATGTACATCATGGTAATGGTACTGAAAATATTGTCATAGTAAATCCAAATATTCTATACAGCTCTATACATCAATATCCGTTTTATCCAGGTACAGGATTTTCAAATGAATCCAAAATAAATAATAATATACTAAATGTACCACTTGCTTCTGGAACAAAATGGGAGAATTATAAAGTGGCTTTCTATGAAAAGATTATCACTGAGATTTCAAATTTTAGTCCGGATTTAATTATTATTTCAGCAGGATTTGATGCTCATCTTAATGATCCTTTGGCAAGCTTTGAATTATCTTCTAAAAACTTTGGTGAGATGACAACCGAATTATTAAAAATACAACCTAAAGCCTTATTTGGTTTAGAAGGAGGTTATAACTTAAAAGCTCTTACAGAGTCTGTTGAAATAGTCATAAAAAAAAATATTGAATTTTTTAAATTATAATTTTCTAATAGATAAAACGTAATTTATATTATTAATAAAAATAATATTTTTGAAAAAACAAATCCTTTACAATAAGAAAAATAAAGAACAACTTCTAGAAAAATTAAATGAAGAAAACTTTCAACGAATTACTTGCTCATTTTACAAATACCTGAATATATCAAACCCACAGGCACTGCGAGATTCGCTATATTCTGAATGGAATAATTTAAAAGTTCTTGGAAGAGTATATGTAGCAAATGAGGGAATAAACGCTCAAATAAGTCTACCTGAATTTAACTTAGAAAAGTTTAAAGAGAGTTTATTTTCATACTCAAACTTTAAGGATATTATTATAAAGTCAGCAATACAAGAAGGTTTATCTTTTATCAAATTAACTATTAAAGTTAAAAAGGAAATCGTCGCTTATAAAATTCCAAGAAATCAATTTGACATGAATAAAGTTGGCAAACATTTAAATTATGAAGAATATCATAAAAAAATAGAAGAAGGAGCCGTAATAATTGACATGCGAAACCAATATGAAGGTGAAGTTGGTCATTTTAAAAATGCAATTATCCCTAATGTAGATAAATCAGCAGAATTACTTCCTAAAGTTAAAGAATTACTAAAAGGACGCGAAAGAGATACGATTCTAATGTATTGCACGGGTGGCATTCGCTGTGAAAAAGCATCATCATATTTAATAAATCATGGTTTTAAGGATATAAATCAACTTAATGGTGGAATCATAAAATATGCACATGATATTAAAAATAATAATGTAGAATCAAAGTTTATCGGTAAGAATTTTGTCTTTGACCGTCGCCTAGGTGAGAATATAACTGAAGATATTATTAGTAATTGTCATCAATGTGGCAATCCTTCAAACAATCATATAGATTGTGAAAATCAAGCATGTCATATATTGTTTATTCAATGTGGAGATTGTGCAATAAAATATAAGAATTGTTGTTCTAAAAAATGTAAGGACTTTATTCAACTACCAAGAGAAGAACGAAAGCAAATATTTAAAGAAGGTAAAATAAAATTTACCGCTCAAATTTCTAATAAAATAAAGCCACAATTAAATAAACTAACTTAATATAATCTCTGTTATTTCCGGTACAGTTCCAATTCGGATTGATGGTCCCCAAAAACCTGTTCCTTGATTAATATAAATTTGAGTTCCATCTTTCTCATGTAATCCTTTTAAAAATGGATGTGCAAGACTCACAAAAAAATTAAATGGGATATATTGCCCCCCATGTGTGTGTCCAGAAAGTTGTAATTCATAACCAAATTTAATGGCATGTTCAATATCCTTCGGCTGATGAGCCAGAAGTAATTTAAAATCAGAATCTTCATATCCCTTTAAAGCCTTTTTTATATCTGCTTTATGAGATTTCACATAATACTTTGCAGTTCTATCAGGGATTCCTGTAACCAATAAACTTGAATTTCCTACCTCCAATAGCTGACTTTGATTAATAAGAATTTGAAAACCTACTTCAGATAATTTATCCAACCAACCTTTTAAATCTGAATAATATTCATGATTCCCAGTAACAAAATAATTACCATATTTAGATTTTATATTTCTTAGTGGTTCCATTTCTCTACCATAATTTTCTACACTTCCATCAGCAGCATCACCAGTAAAAACAACAATATCTGGATTAATACTATTAATTTTATCAACTACAGATTGAACCATTTCAGCTTTTATTTGACTACCAACATGTAAATCTGTAATGTGTGCAATTTTGAAATTTTTTAGTGCAGATGGTAATTTTTTAAATGAAATTTTTTTCGTGATAATTTCTGGAATTCTTAAACCATTTATTATTCCATAAATTGAAAAAATACCTCCAAATCCTGCTAATATTGTCTTAACTGATAAGCCTAAAAATACTTTCCTTTGAGGATTAAAATTTTGCTTAATTGGTGCAATCTTAGTCAGAATTGTAATAATATCTATTGCGATAAAAATAAAAAAAAGGATACTAAAAATCCCTAAAGATAAATAAGAAATCCAGGTAAAATAATCTGAATATTGATTCTCAACTCTGTTTATTCTCATAAAAAATGTTGCGATTGGGAGTAAATATAACATTAAAAAAATAAGACAAAAACCAATATTTACTGATATTGAATATGAATTAGGAATGATAAACTTCCACCCTGTGTAAAAATATAGTAAGAATAAAACGATAGAAAATATTATGAAAAATTTCATATTTTAATTACTTGATACGAATACAATTGCAGACTCAAGTATACCATAATCGGTATATGTTTTTACTTTCATTTCATTATTTTTTGTCCAGTAAAATAAATCTTTCTCACCTTTTCTTCCACTCGCAAATGAAATTGGTTTAGCAAAATCTTCAGGCAACTCAAGCTGTAAAGCTGAGCCTGTAAGCCTAGAAAATGCTCTGGTCTGCATTTTACATGCCGAAAACATAAACAATAAAATCATAATAGCGATGATTTTTTTCATTAAAACTCCTCTTGATAAAATTTATTAAAATATTCAAAAATTTATTAAAACTATCAATTTCAATCATTTTTAAAAATACATGAATTATAGTTAAATTACTATATGTTTTTGCAAAGTAAATTTATTTATATGTTATTTATATTTCTAATAAATATTTCTTCAATACTCATTGGACAAATTAATTCTATGGATAAGAGTAATATTAATAACGTAAACTCTACCATAACCATAGATGATATTAGGGTCTCTGATTTACATAAATATTTGATAAAAAATAAATCTATTTTTAAAAATCATTTAATACTAATGTCACACCCAAAATATTATATCCTATTAGATGAAATAATAAAAAAATTAGATAATATTATTTCGTATAATGAAAAACAACCAGTCATTAATAAAACCGAACTTAAAAGTATTGGAATGGTGTTTGAAAATCTTCATTTTATTGATTATAATCAGCTTGAAATTCAAATAAAAAATCAACTTATTAAAAATAAAATAAATTTTATAATTAATAAATAATTTCAACTAAAAAAATTAAAGCTGTTCACTAATTAATTAATAATACTTGTAAAAAATGATACAACTTTGCAATATTAGTCAAAACAAACTTTGTAATAATCTAATCATATATAAACATCGATTTTATTTTTTTAAACTTATTGAGGGGAAATTCGTGAGTAAAAATTTATTAATATTAATATCGTTATTATCCTTAACGTTTACTACTGAAATCTATTTTGGTAATGTTGATCAAAATTCTGGAACAGCAGATATTCTTTACAGCACTACTGAACTGATAGGTGGATTTCAATTTGAATTTACTGGTGGTACTATTTCTGGAGCAAGTGGTGGTGAGGCCTCAAATGCTGGATTCACGGTAAATACTTCCGCTTCTACAATATTAGGCTTTTCATTTTCAGCTGCAAATCTAGTTGTTGGAAATGGATTAACTCTAACAACTATTGAATTTACACCTGATGAGGGTGCTACACAATTTTGTTTAAACGACGTTGTACTTTCAGATACTGGAGGTGAAACCTTAACATTTGATTTAGGTCCATGTGCCGAAGCATTACAATTTGACTGCAATGGTGATCTTGGTGGTACAGCTGAACTTGATGAATGTGGTGTATGTCAAGGCAATGGTATAATTCAGGATTGTGGTTGCGGTGCTCCTGG